>JANPOM010000556.1:0-1241 GCA_031427995.1 Anaeromyxobacter sp.
CCCGGACCTCGGACTCATCCACCGCCTACCCTGGTCATCGCTCGGATGACCCATGTGGGCCGTCCAGGTCCGCCAACCTTGCAGCCGGGCCGAAGGCCTTGCGGGCTATCGAAAGGGAGTCTATAAGTAAGGCGAACGGCTATCGCGCCTCGTCTGGGCGCAGGAGGTCTGCCAGTGCCGACCCCTGTATCCGAAACTTACCTCCTCACCATTCAGGAGGTCGCCGACCAGTACCTCCGCACCACGCCCAAGGCCGTGCGCCGGCTCATCGAGCGGCGCCAGCTCCCCGGCATCGTCCGGGTGGGGCGCCGCGTTCTCATTCGCCGTGCCCGGCTGCTAGAGTTCCTCTCGGAGAACAGCGTGGCGTCGCCTTGGGAGACCAAGCGATGAGCTACAAACTGAAGGAGAAGGTCGTGCGCGTGGACCACCAGGCCAACTGCTCGAGGAACAAGAGCTGCGGGCCGGCGTGTGTTCGCGTCACGGCTGGATGGCGTGCCGTATTCCTGTTGTCGATCCATGGCCAGCGCAGGCCCCTGCGCCGGAGGGAGTGGATCCCGTCGGAATGGTCCGACACCAAGACCAAGCGCAACGAGTGGGCTCGTCAGCGCGAGGCGTTCATGCTCACCAAGGGGCTGAAGGAGGAGGCAGACAGGGTCAACATCACCGTCGCGCAGCTGGCCGATCAGTGGATCGAGCAGCGCAAGGCGGAGGGTGTCGACACTGACCAGGACAAGCAGAGGCTGAAGGACCACGTGGTCCCGGTGCTCGGGAAGCTCCACGTGGGCGAGGTCCGTCCTCGCCACGTGCACGAACTCGTCATGAAGCTCCGCAGGACTCCATCGATGCGAGGTGGCGTGCTCGGCTCTCGGACGGTCCGTGGCCTCTACTTCATGACGAGGCAGCTCTTCACCTACGCCCTGTTGCAGGAGCTCATCCCGGGCAACCCCATCATCCTGGGCCGGGGCGTGCTCCCGAAGAAGGCCGACAAGGACCCGGGGTGGCGCAAGGGCGCCATCTTCACCAGGGCCGAGGTCGAGACGCTCCTGTCGAGCGAGAAGGTCCCATTCCACCGCAGGGTCATCTATGCGATCTCCTTCCTGACCGGGCTCCGTCCCGGACAGATCTTCGAGCTCCGCTGGGGTGACTACGAGCCGGAATTCAAACCGCTCGGGCGGCTGTCGTCGTCCCGCTCGTGGAACACCAAGTCGAAGCGGGTCAAGTCGACAAAGACCGGCGTCGAC
>JANPOM010000557.1:0-7837 GCA_031427995.1 Anaeromyxobacter sp.
GGCTCTTCGACAAGGTCTTCAGGCGCCACGGGCTCGAGTTCACCTACGTGGACATGACCGACCCGGCCAACGTCGAGCGAAGCCTGCGGAAGAACACCCGGCTGGTCTGGATCGAGAGCCCGACCAACCCCATGCTCAAGATCGTCGACCTGGCGGCGGTGGCAAGGCTGGCCCGCGCCGGAGGCGCCCTGAGCGTGGTCGACAACACCTTCGCCACGCCCTACTTCCAGCGGCCGCTCGCGCTCGGCGTCGACCTGGTGGCCCACTCGACCACCAAGTACCTGAACGGCCACTCCGACGTCATCGGCGGCGCGGTCATGCTCAGCGACGAGGCGCTCCACGACCGGCTCAAGTTCCTGCAGAACGCGGTGGGCGCCGTCCCCTCCCCCATGGACTCCTTCCTGGTCTTGCGCGGCCTGAAGACCCTGCACGTCCGCATGGCCCGCCACGCCGAGAACGCCGGCGCTCTGGCCCGCTTCCTCGAGGGGCACCCCCAGGTCGAGAGGGTCATCTACCCGGGCCTCCCCAGCCACCCGCAGCACGCCCTGGCGGCGCGGCAGATGACCGGCTTCGGCGGCATGCTGGCCTTCACCATCCGCGGCGGCCTGCCAGCCGCCAGCGCCTTCCTGCGGGCGGTCGAGGTCTTCGCCTGCGCAGAGTCGCTGGGCGGCGTCGAGAGCCTCATCGAGCACCCGGCCATCATGACCCACGCCAGCGTACCGGCCGGGACCCGCGCCGCGCTCGGGATCGCCGACGGCTTCATCCGCGTCTCGGTCGGCATCGAGCACGTCGACGACCTGCGCGCCGACCTGGAGCGGGGCTTCGCCGCGGCCCGCGCCGCGTCGGCGAAGGCCGCCCCGTGAACGAGCCCATGGTCGAGGTCACCCGCCGCGGGGCGGAGCGGCTGCAGAAGGGCCACCTCTGGATCTACCGCGGCGACGTCTCCAAGGCCCCGGGCGCCAAGGCCGGCGACGTGGTGGCGGTGGTGGACGGCCGCCGCCGCTTCCTCGCCAAGGCCTGGTACTCGGAGCAGTCGCAGATCGCGCTGCGCATCGTCACCCGCGACGAGGAGCCGGTGGACGAGCCCTTCCTGGCGGGGCGCATCGCCTCGGCGCTAGAGCTGCGGCAGCGCATCTTCCCGGGCCAGACCGCCTTCCGGCTGGTGCACGGCGAGGCCGACCTGCTCCCCGGGCTGGTGGCCGACCGCTACGGCGAGGTGGCGGTGCTGCAGACGCTGGTCCCGGCCACCGAGCGGCGCAAGGGGCTGCTGGCCGAGCTGGTGGCGGCGGCCACCGGCGTCACCACCGTGGTGGAGCGCAACGACGTGCGGGTGCGCGAGCTGGAGGGGCTGGCCCAGGTCAAGGGGGTGCTGCGCGGCCCCGAGCCGGCGCCGCTCGAGTACCGCGAGGGCGAGGTGCGGCTGCGCATCGACGTGCTGACCGGCCAGAAGACCGGCGCCTTCCTCGACCAGCGCGAGAACCACCTCCGCGCCGGCGAGTACGCCCGGGGGCGCTGCCTCGATTGCTTCAGCTACGCCGGCGGCTTCGCGCTCCAGTTGGCCCGGCGCGGCCAGCAGGTCACCGCCGTGGAGATGCAGCCGACCGCCGCCGGGCTGCTGCGCGCCAACCTGGAGCTGAACGGCACCACCAACCTCGAGCTGGTGGAGCAGAACGCCTTCGACTACCTGCGCGACCGGGCCGAGGAGGCGCCGGCCTTCGACACGGTGGTGCTCGATCCGCCGGCCTTCGCCAAGAACAAGGAGGCGCTCCCGGCGGCGCGGCGCGGCTACAAGGAGATAAACCTGCGCGCCTTCCAGGTGCTCAAGCCGGGCGGCCTGCTGGTGACCGGCTCCTGCAGCTACCACCTCTCCGAGACGATGCTGGAGGAGCTGGTGCTGGAGGCGGCCCGCGACGCCGGCCGCGAGGTCCAGCTGCTGGAGCGGCGGGGCGCCGGCCGGGATCACCCGGTGCTGATGGGCGTGCCGGAGACCCGTTACCTCAAGGTGCTCTTCCTGCGCGTCCCCTGAGCGGCCGCGACTAGTGCCCCGACCCAGGCATGATTACCCGACGAGAGCGCCGAGACCGAAGCGAGGCTGGCGCCCGAGGAGGGAGCAGCGGAAGCGTAGCAGCGCTACTCTGAGCAGCGGACCGACGAGGCCGCCTGCCACAGCGAGAGGATCGGCGCTCGCAGTGGTCAGTATGCCTGGGTCGGGGCACTAGATCCCCTCCCGTCGCCGTCGCGGGGATTCCTTCACGGGCTCGGGCGTTGATAGGACCCCGCCGGTCGCGGCCATGGCCGGGGCGCGGGGCCGCCCGGGCTGCTTCCGTGCGCTGGTCGCGGGGGGTACCATGATTCCCCTTTGCTGCCCGGGAGCGCGATGTCCATCCGGAGGAGCGACCTCGATGCAGGTCAGCGTGCGGCGCTCGACGCCGCGCCGCTCCTCTCGCGGCTGGAGCCGGCCGAGCGCGAGCTGCTGCTCGACCGCGTCGACTACCTGAGGCTCGCCCCCCAGGTCCGGGTCCACGGCGACGCCGACGCCGGCCGCCACCTCTACCTGGTGGCCGAGGGGCAGGCGATCTGGCGGCGCGAGCAGCTGGCGGTGCGCCACCTCGGCCCCGGCGATCACTTTGGCGAGCTGGCGCCGCTCGGCGAGCGACACCTCGGAGAGCAGGTGACCAGCGAGACCGCGCTGCTGGTGGCCCGGCTCTCCCCTGGGCTCTTCAGCGCGCTGGGGCGCGAGGCCCCGGCCCTGGCTCTCAAGCTGGCGCTCGCCTCGGCCGATGGGCTGGGGCGGGAGCTGGCCCGCTTGAGCGGCGACCTGGCCTCGGGGCTGCGGGGGCGCTCCACGCCGCGCGCCCGCACCATCAAGCTCACCGGCCTGCACGGGACCCCCGAGGTCCCGACCGGCACCCGGCTGCGCGACATCCTCCCGGCGCGCGCCGAGGGGGCGCTGGTGGTGGCCGGGCTCCTCAACTACCGGCCGGTCTCGCTGCTGACGCCGGTCTTCGCCGACAGCGCCGTGGCTCCGCTCACCATGGCCCACTGGGAGGGGCGGCAGATCTACGCCCAGTCGGTCGGGCTGCTGCTGCTCGAGGCGGCGCTGGCCGAGGTGCCGCAGCTGCGGGTCCGCATGGGGCCGTCGCGGGGGCTGATCCAGGTGGTGCAGGTGGAGGGGGACAGCGGCGCCGCCGCCGGCCTGGCTCCGCGGCTCCACGCCGCCATGCGTGCCCACGCCGCCACCGACGCGCCCTTCCGCCTCGAGTTCTGGGCCACCGACGAGGCTCGCGCCTGGTTCGGCGAGCGGGGCTGGAGCGACGCCGCCGAGTTGCTGCGGCTGCGGCGCCAGGCCACGGTCCGGCTGGTCTCCTGCGGTCAATGTTACGCCCTCTCGATGGGGCCGCTGGTCCCCTCCACCGGGCTGCTCACCGGCTTCACGCTCGACCCGCACCCCGAGGGGCTGGCTCTCGGCCTGGGCCCGGAAGATCCGCGCGGCCACGGCCGGAGGCCCCCGCTGGTCCTGGCCCCGGAGCGCGATGGCGGGATGGTGCGCGAGCACCAGCGCTGGCTCCGCGCGCTCGACCTGCAGAGCGTCGGCGCCTTCTCAGAGCGCTGCATCGACGGCCGGGTCTCGCAGATCATCCGGGTGGCGGAGGGGTTCCACGAGAAGCAGATCGGCCGGATCGCCGACCAGATCGCCGCGGCCCGGGAGCGGATCAGGGTCATCTCCATCGCCGGCCCCTCTTCCTCCGGCAAGACCACCTTCATCAAGCGGCTGACCGTCCAGCTCCAGATCGACGGCGTCAACCCGGTCGCCTTCTCGCTCGACGACTACTACGTCGACCGGGAGAGGAATCCCCGCGACCAGCGCGGCGAGTGGGACTTCGAGGTCCTCGAGGCCCTCGACCTGGCCCTGCTCCAGGACCATGTGCGCCGCCTGCTGGCCGGCGAGACCATCCGGACCGCCCGCTACGACTTCAAGACCGGCCTCTCCGACCCGGCCGGCGGACCCGAGCTGCGGCTGCGGGCCGGCGACGTGCTGATGCTGGAGGGGATCCACGGGCTCAACCCGCGGCTGCTCGACGGCATCCCGCGTCCTGGCGAGCACTTCAGGGTCTTCATCCACCCCGCCACCACCCTCCCCTTCGACCGGCTCACCCGCGTCAGCGCCACCGACTTGCGGCTGCTGCGGCGCATCGTCCGCGACCGCCACCAGCGCGGCTCCCGCGCCGCCGACAACATCGCGCGCTGGCCCTCGGTGCAGGCAGGCGAGCGCGAGCACATCTACCCGTTCCAGAACCAGGCCGACGTGGTCTTCGACTCGGCGCTGGTCTACGAGCCGGCGGTGCTCAAGATCTACGCCGAGCGCTACCTGCTGGAGGTGCCGCCCGACCACGCCGCCTACCCGACCGCCCACCGGCTGCGCCACCTGGTGGAGCGCTTCGTGTCCATCCACCCCGACCACGTCCCGCCCACCTCCCTGCTGCGCGAGTTCATCGGCGGCAGCGGCTTCGAGTATTGAGAACCCTGGATGAGGCTCTTCCGAAAGCGCGCCGGCGAGGGGGCCACCGAGCGGCGGCTGCGGGCGCTGGTGGGCCAGGCCCCCAGCATCTTCTTCGTCATCGACCTGGAGGGGCGGGTGGTGATGGCCGAGGGGCGGCTGCTGCGGGCGTTGGGGCGCCGCGCCGCGCCGGGCCTGGGGCGCACCGTGGCCGAGCTCTTCCCCGGCGCCCCCTGGGTGCAGGAGGCGGTGCAGCGCGCCCTGGCCGGCCGGACCGGGACCGCCCATGGACTGCTCGGCGATCGGTTCTACGAAGCGCGCTTCGCCGCGGTGCGGGACGACAAGGGGGCGCTGCTCGAGGTGGTCGGGCTGGCGACCGACATCTCCGAGCTGCACGAGGCCGAGGAGCGGCTGCGCCGGCAGGCCTTCCGGCTGGAGGCCCAGGCCGAGGCTTCGCGCGCCTTCGCCAGCGGCCTCGACGAGCAGGCCACGCTGGATACGGTGGCCCGGCGGCTCTGCGATCTGATCGGCGACGGCGCGCTGATCCGGCTGGTCTCGGCCGATGGGCGCTGGCTGGTCCCGGCCGCCCTCCACCACCCCGACCCGGAGCGCGAGGCGCTGCGGCGCGAGGTGATCGACTCGGCACCGCAGCGCATCGACGAGGGGATCACGGCGCGGGTGCTGGCCACCGGCCAGACCCTGCGCATCCCCGAGCTGACCCTCGAGTTCATCCACGCCAACATGAAGCCTGAGTACTGGCCCTATCTCGACGGCTCGACCTCGATGTTGATCGCCCCGCTGGCGCGGCGCGGGCAGGTCTTCGGCCACCTCACCCTGACCCGCGACCTGGGCGGCCCGGGCTACACCCGGGAAGACGAGACCCTGCTCGAGGACCTGGCCCACCGCGCCGCGCAGGCCATCGAGAACGCCAGGCTCTATGGGCAGGCCCAGGCGGCGGTGGTGGCGCGCGACGAGTTCCTCTCCATCGCCTCGCACGAGCTGCGCACCCCGCTCACCTCGCTCCGGCTGGCGCTGGAGAACATGCGGCGGGTGGTGGGGCGCGACGCCGGGGACGGCGGTCGCGGCTCCCCCATCGACCGGGTGCTGACCGCCTCGGAGCGGGCCGGACAGCGGCTGGAGAAGCTGGTGGAGGCGCTGCTCGACGTCTCGCGCATCCACATGGGACGGCTCGAGCTGGACCTCGCCGAGGTGGAGCTGGGGGCGGTGGTGGCCGAGTCGGCCTCGGCGCTGGCCGACGAGCTGGCCCAGGCCGGCTCCTCGCTGGAGATCCGTGGCGAGCCGGTGGTGGGGCGATGGGACGCCCTGCGCATCGGGCAGGTGGTCGTCAACCTGCTTGCCAACGCCGCCAAGTACGGCGCCGGCAAACCGGTGCAGGTCCGCTACGGCGCCAACCCGGGCGTGGCCTGGCTGCAGGTGCGCGACCTGGGGATCGGCGTGGCCGAGGTTGACCAGCGCCACATCTTCGAGCGCTTCGAGCGGGCGGTCTCCAGCCAGAACTACGGCGGGCTCGGGCTCGGGCTCTACATCGTGAAGCGGATTGTCGAAGCTCACGGTGGGACCATCCGCGTCGAGAGCGTGCCGGGCCAGGGGGCCTGCTTCCTCGTCGACCTGCCCATCCACCCGGTGAAACCGGTGCCGCCGGCCGGCGATCCCTGACGGCGCGAGGCGCTGCCGCGGGTGGCGAAGAGGTAGTCGTCAGGGTCCGAGGAACTCCTCCGCAGGGAAGAGCAGCACCTCGGCGATCGAGGCGGCGCCGGTCAGGAGCATGAGCAGCCGGTCGAAGCCGACCGCCACCCCGCCGGCGCCGGGCATGCGCGGTAGCGCCGCCAGGAACGGCTCGTCGAGCGGCAGGACTGGCCGGCCCAGTCGGCGGCGCAGCGCCTGCTCCTCGACGAGACGCGCCCGCTGCTCGACGGCGTCGGTCAGCTCGGTGAAGCCGTTGGCCAACTCCAGGCCGCCGGCGTAGAGCTCGAAGCGCTCGGCCCAGCGCGGGTCGGCGGCCTTGACCCTGGAGAGGGACGCCATCGAGGCTGGCCAGTCGAGGAGGTAGGTGGGGCGCGCCAGGCCGAGCCGCGGCTCGACCGCGGTGAGCATGAGCCGGAAGAAGGCGTCCTCGAACGGCTCGCCGCCGGGGCCGGCGTCGTGGCCGGCGGCGCGGGCCGCGGCGCGTAGCCGGTCGGCGTCGCCACGGCAGGCGGCCAGGTCGAGGTGGGCGTAGCGGGCGAAGGCCTCGTCGACGGTGAGCCGCTCGAAGGGGGCGGTGAGGTCGAGCTGGTGGCCTCGCCGCTCGACCTGGGGCGCCCCGCCGGGCCGCAGCGCCCGGGCCACCGCCTCGATGAGCCGCTCCAGGTCGGCCATGATCCCCTGGTAGTCGGTCCCGGCCCGGTAGAACTCGAGCATCGTGAACTCGGGGTTGTGCGTGGCCGAGAGCTCGCCGTTGCGGAAGACGCGGGAGAGCTGGAAGACCCGCTCGAAGCCATCGGCCAGCAGCCGCTTCATGGCGTACTCTGGGCTGGTGATGAGCCAGAGCGGGCGAGGCGCCCCGCCGGTCTCTGGGCGCCAGGGCGCCTCGAAGGGGGAGAGGTGCGGCTCCATGCCAGGGGCCGGAACCAGCGAGGGGGTCTCGACCTCCTCGTAGCCGAGCGCGCCGAGGAGGCGCCGCGACTCCATCGCGAGCCGGGCGCGGGCGCGGGCCATCTGGCGTCGGTCGGGCGGGGTCACGGCGCGGAGTGTAACCGAAGGCGACGAACTACTCCGGGTCGGGAGTGGCGGTGCTACCATGCGCGCCCCGTGAGAACCCTCATCGCCCCGCTCCTCCTCCTCGTCGCCGCCTGTGCCCACTCGCCAGCGACGGGTGGAGCCGCCTCGACGCCGCCTGCCACCACCGGCGCCACCACCGCCGGACCGGCCCAGGCGACCGCGCCGCCGGACGCCACCGCCACCGACCGCTTCACGCCCCTGCGCGAGGCGGCCGAGGCCCTGCTCGCCGCCCAGGGTGAGGCGGCCTGGCGCGGCTGGACCGGCGGCGAGCCGGCCGATCAGGCGGCGCTCTGGTCCGGACGCGAGGCGCTGCTCGATCCGGACGCGCTGGCCCAGCTTCGCGACGCGCTCGCCAGCGCGGCCGGCCCCGAGCGGGCCCGCCTGGCCCGGCTCCAGGCCTTCCTGCTGGGCGAGCAGCTGGCCCGCGCTGCCGCGGCACCGACCCTGGCCCTGGCCGCCGCCCGCGCCGCCGCCCGCTTCTCCTGGGAGAAGAGGAGCGTCCCGCTTCGGGGGCGCACCACGCTGCTGGCCGGGGGGGCGGAGGCACCGCGCCGCAGG
>JANPOM010000558.1:0-2682 GCA_031427995.1 Anaeromyxobacter sp.
GCTACCTGCGCAACCCGCCTCGCGCTCCGACAGGGACTTCGGCCTGAGGGGAACGACAGGCAAGGCGTCTCGGCGACAAAGGGACTCGGGTGGTATCAAGCGATCCCAGAGGAGGGCGCTGGCGCAGGTGGTTGACGTGGAGCGCGGCGGGTGATCTACCGTTGCTGTGAACGAGCCAACCAGCCCGGAGCTGCAGAGGGTGAAGTCCCGCATCTCGGCCGAGTCGTGGCAGCGGCGGGTCGAGCAGGCGCTGCTGGACGAGGTCCTGATCCGGCAGGTGCTGGAGGAGGTCGAGCGGGGCGCCTCGTTGAACGAGGCGATGGCGCTGAGGCTGCCCGGGTCGCGGCGGAGCTGGGCGCTGCGCCTGATCCCCGGGTACCGGAAGGCCGGGTTCGAGGCGCTCATCGACACGCGGACGCCGAGGGAGCCCAAGGTGGCGAAGGCGTGCCGGCAGGCGCTGCAGGCCGCGCGCTCCGCCAACGCGAGGGTGACGACGGCGGAGGCGTTGCAGATCCTGCGCGAGCAGGGGATCGCGCCGCTGCCATCGGAGTCGACCATCAAGCGGGAGTTCGCTCGGGTCGATGACCGGCGCGACTACGCCGCGAAGAAGCGACGCGCCGAGCACGAGGTGGTGGAGTTGCCCTTGGCGGGTGGAGAGCTGCTGGCGGCGGCCGAGGTCGAGACGGGCGGGATCGCGGCGCTGACCGCGACGGTGACGCGCCTGGCGGAGGAGGCGCACGTCGAGGCGCAGGGGCAGACGCCGGCCAAGGACGTGGCCCACCGAGACGGCCGCGGGCACTTCACCGTTGGGTACAACCGTCGGCGGCGGCGCAAGCGGGGAGAGGAGATCGCGACTTACCTGCGCCCGGCCGCGGAGAAGGCGGTGGGGCGCGTGCCGACGTGGCCGCGCTGGGTGCATGAGCGGCCGGAGACGATCGCCCCCAAACTCAAGATGCTCGTCTTCGGCTGGCTGGTGGCGGGGACCAAGGGCTGGGCTGCGCTGCGCGCGCCCGAGGCTGCTGGCCTGGAGGCGCTGACGGGCTTCGCCTACATGCCGAGCACGCTGGCCAAGCTGGTCTCGGCGCTGGCGATCTCGGGAGCCGGCAAGCCCCTGCTCGAGGCGATGGGCCAGCGGTGGCACGAGGTGGCCCAGGCGCAGTGGGGCGAGCCGGGGGCGATGGCGGCGATCTACATCGACAACCACGCCAAGGAGGTGTGGAGCTCGCTGTTCACGCAGAGCGGCAAGGTCTCGCATCGCAACCGGGTGATGCCGTGCATCACCACCACCTACGCGCACACCGGGGCCGGGACGCCGCTGGTGCTCTCGGTGCAGAGCGGGGCGGCGCCGCTCGCGCCGCGGCTGGTGGCGCTGGTCGAGGAGGCCGAGGGGCTCCTCGGCGGCGCCGTCGAGCGGGCCGTGGTGATCGACGCGGAGGGCTCCACCTTCGACCTGCTCGAGTCGTTCACCAAGCGCAAGCGGGTGCTGATCACGCCGCTCCGGCCGTCGCGCGCACCCGGCCTGGAGCTGAGCTACTCGCGCGGCTCGTACTTCCGGCCCTACCGTGAGCACGACGAGCTGCGCGTCGCGAGCTGCACGCTGAGGCACAGGACCTCCGGGCGCACGCTCGAGTTGGGGGCGCTCCTGGTACGGCGCGAGCACCGCGACAGCGACACGGTCCTGCTCACCAACGGGCTCGCGCTCGGCATGGAGGGCCGTGACCTCGCCGACCTCTACTTCCGGCGCTGGCCAGTGCAGGAGAACGCCTTCAAGGAGGCCGCCGCCGCCGTGGCGCTCGACCAGCACCGCGGTAACTGCGGGCGCATGGTCGCCAACGTCGCGGTCATCACCGAGCTGGACAAGCTCGCGGCTCACGCACAGCGCGACGGAGAGGCGCTCGCCCGCCTCGCCGGCGAGGCCGCCGCGCTGATGGCGACCGCAGCCCAGACCAGCAAGGACGACCACCGCGCCCAGGCCGCGCTGGCCACCAGGCGGGGCCGGCTCGACGCCCTCGTGGCGGGCGGCAAGACCAGCGGCTCGACCTTCGCCCGCGTTGCGGTCGAGCACCAGCACGCGCTCACGCGCGCCGAGCAGACCGCCGCGGCCGCGAATGCGGCCCGCGGCGCAGCCGAGCGCAACCAGGACCGCACCGCCAAGCTCGAGCAGCAGCTCGCCGAGCGCGCCGCGCGCCGGAAGCACCTCCAGGCGCAGCGGACCATCCGCCAGCTCGACGTGGCCCAGGACACCATCCTCACCGCCGCCAAGCTCACGGCCACGCAGCTCATGGCCTTCGCACTGCGGGTCTACTTGCCGGCTTTGCCCATGACGCCAGAGACCTTCGTCTCGCGCGTGTTCCCCATCCGTGGCCGCAAGGAGATCGAGCCGGCCGTCGAACGCGTGGTCTTCTACGAGAACCCGCGTGACCCCGAGGTCAACGCAGCTCTGCAGGACGCCTGCCGCCGCCTCAACGACCGCAAGCTGGTGCGAGAGGGCCGCCGCCTGCGCTACGCCGTCGAGGCCGCGCCGGCGCCCGGGCGGTCCGGGTGTTCTGATCCTCGACCGCCCCCAGGGCCGAAGTCCCTGTCGGAGGACGGTGCAGTGTTCCTCCCGATCCTTGCCGCCAAGGCGTTGGCCGGCCGGGAGGGTGTCAACGAAATCCAGGTCTTCCTGCGGGCAGGCGTGGC
>JANPOM010000559.1:0-2219 GCA_031427995.1 Anaeromyxobacter sp.
CTACGACCACGCCGCCTTCCGAAAGGAGCTCGAGCCGCGCCACCGCTTCCGCGGCCGCTCCGACACCGAGACCCTGCTCCACCTGGTCGCCGAGCGCGGCTTCGACGGCATGGCCCGCGCCTCGGCCATCATGGGCGCGGCCTTCTGGGACGGGCGCTCGAAGACGCTCACCCTGGCGCGCGACATGCTCGGGGTGAAGCAGGTCTACTTCCACGACGACGGCCGCCGGGTGGTCTTTGCCAGCGAGATCAAAGCGCTGCTCCTCGCCTCCGGCGTTCCGCGCGAGCTGGACGTCGAAGCCGCCAACCAGTACCTCCACTTCCACACCCCGCTCTTCGACCGGACCTTCTTCAGGGGAATCAAGCAGGTCCAGCCGGGTGAGTGGCGCTCCTGGGAACAGGGTGGAGCGCGCCGCTCCAAGCGCTACTGGTCACTGACGGCCGCCGAGGAGTTCCCTGGGTCGGCCGAGGAGCAGGGGCAGGTCCTCTCCGAGACCCTGGCCAGGACGGTCAACGCCCAGCTCATGTCCGACGTCCCGGTCGGCGCCTTCTTCTCCGGCGGCATCGACTCTACCGCCATCGCCAGCTTCGCCAAGCGGGCCGGCCAGCCGCCGCACTGCTTCGGCGTCCACTTCGCTGGGCAGGGCGTCATCGATGAGCGGCCATTCCAGGAGACCGCCGCCCGCGCCCTCGGGCTCGAACTCGACCTGATCACGCTCGACGGCTCGAGCTTCGCCGACGACACGACCCGCCTGATCCGCCAGCAGGACCAGCCGGTCATCGGCGCGGCCATGATCCCCATGTTCCACGTCAGCTCGCTCGCCGCCTCCAGGGTCAAAGTCTGCCTCGGTGGGCAGGCGGCCGACGAGATCTTCGGTGGCTACGCGCGCTACGCGCTCTCCCACCCGGTCAAGGGGCTGCTCTCGATGCTCCGCCGCCGGGGGGAAGCGTCCACCCCGGGTGGCGCAGCCGTCGGCGGCAACCTGCGCCGCCAGCTCTTCGAGTGGGCCACCCTCCGCCGGCTCATGCGCAACGCCGGCCAGGCGTTCGACTGGCGTGCCCTCTACTTCTCCAACTTCGCCAAGGTGCCGGAGGAGACCTGGCTCGGCCTCTTCGACGACGGCGAGATCGTCTCGCGCGAGAACGCCTGGCTCACCTTCCGCGACGTCGTCGAGCGCTCCCCATTCAAGGACCCGGCCTCCAAGGTGATGCACTGGGACTTGCAGACCTACCTCCCCGGCCTCTTCCAGCAGGACGACCGGATGAGCATGGCCGTCAGCCTGGAGTCGCGCGTCCCCTTCGCCGATCCCCGGGTGGTCGAGTTCGCCTTCCGCGTGCCATTCGACATGAAGGTCCGCGAGGGCGCCTCCAAGTGGCTGCTGCGCAAGGCGGTCGCCGATGTCCTCCCGGAGGAGGTACTCAACCGGCGCAAGGTCGGCTTCGACACCCCCATCGCCCAGTGGATGGCCGGGCCTCACGCCGGCTTCGTCCGCGAGACCCTGCTCTCGAGGCGATCTCGCGAGCGCGGCCTCCTCGACCCAGCCGCCGTCGAGCGCTGGCTTGGCAACCGCGCGGACCCGCTCTGGACCGATGTGACCTGGAAGCTCCTCTGCATCGAGCTCTGGGCCAGGGCCTACCTCGACGGCGATGAGGTGGCGGCGTGAGCGACGCCCCGACCTTCCGCGACAGGGTCCAGGAGCTGGTGGAGCTGGGACCGCGTGGCGTGCTCTTCCGAGCCGCCTGGGAAGCGAAGCTGCGGACCGGGCTGACGTCGCTCCTCGAACGGGCCCCGGCGCCTCTGGCCCCCGAAGCGGTGCACGGCCTCCCGGAGCTGGCGCGGTCATTCCCTTTCGATGCCATGGGCGTCGCCAAGGCCATGGCTGACCGGCTCGACGACGGGTCGAGAGCCCGCTTGCAGGAGGTCGCGTCGCTTGGCGCGGAAGGCCGGATCCTCGCCTTCGGCCGCTGGATGGCCGACTACGGCGATCCCCCCGACTGGTTTGCCAACCCGGTGACCGGCCGCCGCTGGAATTCCACCGTGCACTGGTCGCGCGCCCTTCGGGATGAGCGTCGCTGTGGCGACGTGAAGCTCCCCTGGGAGCTCGGCCGCTTCCCGCACGCCTATCACCTGGCGCGAGCAGCTGCCTACTACCCGGGCCAGGCGCCTGCGCTGGCCGGATCGCTGGCCCGGCAGATCGAGGCCTTCGTCCAGCAGAACCC
>JANPOM010000560.1:0-1070 GCA_031427995.1 Anaeromyxobacter sp.
TATCAGGTCCGGCCGGTCGGAAGGCTCGACGAGGTCCGCGAACGCTTCTACGCCATCTCGGTCGAGCGGAAGCTCAAGCATCCCGCGGTCATCGCCATCAGTGAAGAGGCCCGGCAGAAGCTGTTCGGATAGAGGCCGCGGATGGAATCAGCGGCTGCCTGCCGCAACGAGAGGATCGGCGCTCGCAGCAGTCCTCTTGCCTGGGTCGGGGCACTAACTGCCAGGGGCCGCCGGCGAGCTTGCCTGCCAGCGCATGACGTAGACGACCGTCCCCGTCGCCGGGTCGACCCGCTCCACCTCCACCGTCCCTGTGGCGCCCACCGCGGGCAGGATCCCCGAGAGGGTGCTGCCGACCGAGCGGGGCCAGACGGCGTCCGCGGCGCAGACCGGGGGCAGGCGGTCGAGCGTCAGGGCCACCACGCCCTCGCCGCGCCGGACCACGGTCCAGCGGCCAAAGCCCTTGAACATGAGCATCCAGCCCCTCGGGACCCAGCCGGCCCAGGCTCCGGGGTCGAACCCAAGGAAGCGGGTCGCCAGGTCCACCAGGGAGCGCAGGAGTGGGCCGCGAAGGGAGTCCAGCATCATCTCGCGGTTGAAGGCGGCCAGCCCCGACTCACCGAGAACCGCCTCCAGGGCGCCAGCCATGGCCACGTCATGTTCGATCGGCAGCCAGTCGGTCCCGGTCGCCTCCTCGATGGCGGCCGTCAGCGCTGGCCCGAACCGATCGCGGATCTCCTGCCGCTGCGGCTGCCGGTCCACGGCGGCGAGCACGATCTGGAGGTGTCGGGCCCGGACCAGCGGATCGGGTATGGTGGTCCTCATGTGTTGGCCTGCAGTCGCCTATGTTGGCATCATCGTCCTCCCCAGGCCGAAGGGAGTCAATCGATGCGAGTCATGGTGATCGTCAAGGCGACGAAGAACTCCGAGGCAAGCGTGGTGCCGAGCGAGAAGCTGCTCACCGAGATGGGGAAGTACAACCAGGAGCTGGTGAAGGCGGGCGTCATGCTCGCGGGCGACGGCCTCCACCCCAGCGCCAGGGGGAAGCGGATGAGGTTCTCGGGTAGTCAGCG
>JANPOM010000561.1:0-1398 GCA_031427995.1 Anaeromyxobacter sp.
GATACCGACGCGAGGGTGGCGCCCTCTACGGGAGCCGCGGAAGCGTATTAGATCTACGCGGCGCAGCGGACCGACGAGGCCGCCCGCCGCAGCGAGTGGATCGGCGCTCGCAGTAGTCAGTAAGCCTGGGTCGGGGCGCTAGGGCTTGACCCGCACCGCCAGCGTGGTCCGCTTGCCGGCGCCGTCGACCAGCACCACCGAGGCCTTGCCGGAGCCGATGGCGATCAGCACCACCGCCTCAGACTCGGGGCGGACCTTGAGCGCGCCGTTCTCCTCGAAGAGCACGCGGGCCAGCCCAGGGGCCGGCACCCTCCGCTCCTCCCCGATCACCAGCTCGATCTCGCCCGCCGCCGCTGCCGCGACCGCTCCCACCTTGCGCGGCGCCACCACGGTGACCTCCCATGCCAGCACCGCGCCGTCGTCGAAGGTCACCTCGAGCTGCGAGCGCCCGGCGCGCTGACCGGTCACCTTGAGCTTGCTGCCGGCCACCTCCAGCTGGAGGGCATCGGCGTCGGTCACCGCCAGCCTGGCCACGGGCCTGGTGAACTCGAGCGTCACCACCTGTCGCTCGCCGAGGGTGAGCGGAACCTGGGTAGCCGGGGCGGGTTGCGCCAGCAGGGCCAACGCCATCAGGAGAGCAGGCATTTCAGTTTCTCCGAACAGATCAGGTACTCGTCGCCATGCTCGATGCGCCGCCGCTCGACCCGCGCGCGGCGGAACCAGGTGCCGTTGGAGGAGCCGAGATCCTCGATCCACCAGCCATCCGGCTCGCGCTGGATGGCGGCGTGCTCGCGGGAGATCTTGGCGCTGTCGATGACCAGGTCACAGTGCCGGCCGCGGCCGATGACGAACCGATCGGTGGTGATGGTGGCCAGCAGCCCCTTCTCCCCGGTCAGGTGGAGGACGGGGAGCGGCGCTCGGGTCGGGATGGCCCGCTCCAGGTCCCTGGCGGTGGCGAGCACGTGGCGCGACGCGGCGGCGCGCCCCGAGGCAGGCGTGGCCGGATGGGCTGGGGCGTCCGGCAGCACGCCGTGGAAGCGCAGGAAGGCGTGGACCGCCTGCCGGGCCAGCGCGTCCCGGTCGATGCCGAGGCGCTCCGCCAACAGGCCCAGCGGAGCCCAGAGGTCGTCGGGGATCTGCAGCTCCCGGAGCGGACGCTTCATGTCGAGGACGCTCTCACGCCGCCGCCACCATGGTCAACGGATGGTGGTGGGGACCACGTTGGACCAGGGCGCGAAGTCGAGCACCAGGTTGTCCGAGAAGGCGGCGAACCCACGGATGCCGTCGTTCGCCACCCCTGTCACCGCCGACCGATCGAAGAGGGTGACCCCGTATGGCGCGGTGGCGCCGACCCCTGTCGCACCGGCGCTGGGGGCGCGGCTGCCTGGCAGGAACCCA
>JANPOM010000562.1:0-7983 GCA_031427995.1 Anaeromyxobacter sp.
GGTGACCATCGCGTCGTCGTTCGAGTCGACGCGATGCAGGTTGCCGCGGATGCGGCTCCTGGCGGCGCGGGAGAAGACCCGGGCGATCTCCAGCTCGCGGCCAGCGCCCTTCTCGCCCAGCTTCTCCAGCGAGGCGGTGACGCGGGAGAGGACGCAGGCGGTGACGAAGAGGTCGATGAGCACCTCGGCGATCCGCTTGGAGACGAACTGCTTGCCGATGATCTCCTTGCCGTAGCGGCGCAGCTCGCGGTCGGCCACCCAGGCCACCTCGCGCACCAGCCCCTCGTAGTGTTCGCCGATCTCGGCCAGCGCCGGGTGCAGCTTGCTGAAGCTCCGCTTCTCGCCGACCAGGCCGGTGCGGATGGTGGCGTGCTTGAGCGCGTAGTCGGAGAGGAGGCCGAACCCCTTGATGGGATCGTTCATCACGCCCTTGAGCCCGTGGGCCAGCTCCTTGAGCTGGATGCCGACGCGGTTGAGCGCGGTCAGGGCGATGAAGAGCCGCAGGATCTCGTTGGTCCCCTCGAAGATCCGGTTGACGCGCACGTCGCGCATGACCCGCTCGTAGGCGAAGTCGCGCATGTAGCCGTTGCCGCCGGCCACCTGCAGCGCCTCGTCGGCCGAGCGCCAGAGCGCCTCGGTGCCGAAGACCTTGGAGATGGCCGCTTCGACCGCGTAGTCCTCGTAGCCCTGGTCGGAGAGGCCGGCCACCACGCCCACCACGCTCTCGGTGGCGTAGGCGTCTACCACCATCTCGCCGATCTTCTGCTTGACCAGGCCGAACTCGGCGATGGGGCGGCCGAACTGGCGCCGCTCCTTGGCCTGCCTGGTGGTCATGGCGATGAGCTTCTTGATGCCGCCGACGCAGCCGCCGCCGAGGCCGGAGCGGCCGGCGTTGAGGATCTTCATGGCCGCCTTGAAGCCCTGCCCCACCTCGCCGAGCACGTGCTCGTCGCCCAGCTTGACGTCCTCGAAGTGGACGGTGGTGGTGTTGGAGGCGCGGATCCCCATCTTGTCCTCGTGGGGACCGGAGGAGACGCCGGGGAGGTCGCGCGGGACGATGAAGGCCGTCATGTGGGCCTTGCCGTCGCCGTTGCCCGAGGGGGTCTTGGCGAAGACCGTGTAGAAGCCGGCGATGCCGCCGTTGGTGATCCAGAGCTTCTCGCCGTTGAGGATCCAGTGCTCCCCTTCGCGCCTGGCGTTGGAGCGGACCGAAGCGGCGTCGGAGCCGGCGCCCGGTTCGGTGAGGCAGAAGGCGGCGATCAGCTCGCCGGTGGCCAGCTTCGGAAGCCACCTGGCCTGCTGGGCCTCGGTGCCGAAGAGCAGCAGGCCGCGCATGCCGATCGAGCTGTGGGCGCCGACGGTGAGCGCCACCGAGCCGTCGTGGGTGGCGATCTGGTGGAGCACCCGGGAGTAGGCGGCCGAGCCGAGGCCGAGCCCGCCGTGCGCCTCGGGGACGATCAGGCCGAAGAGGCCGAAGGACTTGAGCTCCTCGATGAACTCGGGCGGCAGCTCGCCCTTCACGTCCCAGGCGCGGAAGTCCTTCTCGTGCCCCGACAGCAGCTTGTCGATGCTGGCCGTCACCTGCTCGACGACGTCGCGCTCGCTCGCCTTCATGGACGGGTACGGGAAGATGATCTCCTCCTCGATGCGTCCCATGCAGAGCGACTGGACGAAGCTGTCGACCTTCTTGTCGATCACGGCGGGCTCCAGGAGGGGGGTGAAGAGGCGACGCTAGCCGTTTCGACGCGCCGCGGCAAGGTGGATTGACTCGGGAATCAACCCGGCTCGCTCAGCGCGGCAGGCTGGGGGCTATGGGATGCGCCCTAACACCGAGAGCGCGGCGCCCAGCGCCCCGACCAGCTGCGGCTCGGGAAGCACCCGGACCGGCCGCGCCAGCGCCTCGGAGAGCGCCGCCACCATGGCTGCGTTGAGCGCCACGCCGCCGCTCAGCAGCACCGGCCCGGCGCCGAGCCGGCCGCGGGCCAGCGCTGCCACCCGCGAGGCGAGCGCCAGGTGCAGGCCGCGGACGATCCCCTCGGCTGGACGCCCCTCGGCCACCAGCGAGATCACCTCGCTCTCGGCGAAGACGGTGCAGGTGCTGGAGACGGTCACCGGCGCCTCGGCACGGGCCGCGAACGCCGCCACCTCGCCGAGCGGCACCTGCAGCCGGCCCAGGATCACCTCGAGGAAGCGCCCGGTGCCGGCGGCGCACTTGTCGTTCATGGAGAAATCGGTGACCTCGCCGCCCGGGCCGATGGCGATGACCTTGGTGTCCTGCCCGCCCATGTCCACCAGCAGGCCGCCGCCGCCGGACAGGGCGTGGGCCCCGCGGGCGTGGCAGGTGATCTCGGTGAGGACCCGCGCCGCCGCCACCCGCTTGCGGCCATAGCCGGTGGCGCCGACCGGCACCTCGGCCCCGGCCTCGCCGCGCAGCGCCGCCACCAGCCGCCCGGTCTGCTCCTCGGTGCGCGGGTGGGTCGGCTCGAGCCGGCTCGACAGCAGCCGCCCGGCCCCGTCTACCAGCACCGCCTTGCAGGTGGTGCTCCCCACGTCTACGCCGATGGCCGCCCCGCTCCCGCCCGCCCCACCGGGCTCGCCCGGGATGGTCACTCGAACCCCTCCATGAAGGCCGCCAGCCGGTTCTCGCCCGGCTCGGCCGCCCAGGACCGCGGGTCGTTGTGGTCGGCCTCCAGCAGCAGCACGCGGATGCCCAGCTCGCCCGCCAGCCGCTCGCGCAGGTCTACCTGGCCGATCGAGTAGGGCTTGCAGGAGCGGTCGCTGTGGAGGATGGCGCCGTCCACGGCGTAGTCGCGGGAGAGCCGGCGCAGGATTCCGAGCCGGTTGGGGAGATCCTGGTTGAGGATGATGTGCGTGTAGGTCCGGGCGGCAGAGCCGAGGGGGTCGCCGGGGTCGATCCCCACGCCCGCCTCGGCCCAGGCGTTGGTGTAGCTGGTGGAGACGAAGTTGAAGCCGCGCTCGGCCAGCAGCGTCGAGAAGCGGCGCACCGCGAACCAGACCGGCAGGTTGTCCCAGAGCAGCCGGTGCTTCTCCTCCTTGAGGCCGCCCACGCCGCGCGCCACCCGGTCGTTCAGCTCATCGCGCAGGAGGCGGTAGTAGCCGTTGCACTCCGGCGAGCCGCGCAGCGTGACGATGGGGGCGATGTGGAAGAAGCCGTCGATGCCGGTCCAGGGCGCCGGCCGGGCCCGGCTGGCCGCCAGGCACTCGCCCCAGAGGCGCGAGCCCTCCCGCGCGGTGCGCGTCACCTCGACCAGCCGCTCGGGATCGAGCGGCCGCCCGCTGATGCGCCCGGCCACCAGGCAGAGCTCCTCCAGCTGCTCCTTCACGTAGGCGAGCTGGTGCGCCGAGGCGGTGCCGTGGACGAAGGGTGTGTCGATGAGCACCAGCGGGACGTCGAGGTGCCGCGCCAGCTCGCGGTACCAGTAGAGGACGGTCTGGCAGATGTTGGTGCAGCAGGCCAGCAGCTGCGGGCGCGGCAGCCGGCCGACCGGGGTCTTCCCGGTGAGCAGGCTGCCGAGGTCGGTCCGGACGTAGCTGCAGAGGTCGCGCGAGTAGCCCTGCGCCTCGGCCGCGTCGGAGTACTCGGGCGTGAGCCGCTGCACGCCGCAGAGCGCCGCGTGGTTCTCCAGGTAGACGGTCTGGTAGCCGAGCGCCCGCAAGACCTCGACCGGGAAGCCGCTGGTCACCCATGCCACCGGCACCGCGCCGTCGGCGTAGCGCCCCTGGAAGTAGTGGTGGCTCATCAGCTCCTTCAACCGCTTCACCGACTCGAGCGGCGGGCCGAAGGGCCCTCCACCGGGCTTCTGGCGCGAGCGCCTGAGCCGGTGCTGCCAGCCCTCCAGCGCGGTGAGGAGCGGGAAGACGGCCCGGCCAGCCACCTCGTACTGGGCGCGGCGGAGCACGCTCACGCCGCACCTCGGGCGCCTTGCAGCAGCTCGGCGAAGGCCTCGAGGCGCGTCACCGCCTGGCCGGAGAGCGCCCCTTCGAGCTCGCCCTCCAGCACCAGCACCGGCAGGCCCCGCGCCGCGAAGGTCTGCTTGATGGCCGGGATGTCGAAGAGCTCCGGCTCGCAGAACTTGATCACGTGGACCAGCACGCCCCGTGCGCCGGACCGCTCGGCCAACCCGGCCAGGTGTCGCATCCGCACCGCCACGTCGGCGCCGCGGGTCGGGCAGGGAGGCGCGGCGAAGTACCGGTCGGCGAGCGTTTGCCAGGGATCGGCACCAGGCGGCGGCGCCACGCGGACCACGCGCCGGCCCACCGCCGCATAATCGTCGGCGGCGACGAAGACCCCGGCCTGGTTGAGCGTGGCGAACAGCGCCGCCGGCTCCGGCACGTAGCCCGTCACCAGCACCGGCAGGCCCGCCTGCACCGGCCGGTCGGCCAGCGTGGCCAGCGCGCCCACCAGTTCGACGAGATGGTCGGCCGGCCAGCGCCACTCCCCCCGCCGCAAGAGCGCGTAGAGCGCCGTGTCGTCGAGCGGCAGCCGGGCCCTCCCCTCGAGCAGGGCGCCACGGGCCGCGTCCACCTCGGCGTGGAGCGCCAGCGCCGCCGCCAGCCGCTGGTCGGTCAAGGTTCGTCCCGCCAAGGTCTCCAGGGTCCCGGCCAGCCGTCGCAGCTCGGCCTCGAGGAAGCGGCGCGCGCTGGGCCGATCGGCGCCGCGCGGGTGGAGGAAGGTGAAGGCCGGCTTCTTCCAGCCGCCGAGATCCGTGGCCAGCGTGGCCAGCTGCTGGATCGAGTCGCAGGTGTGCGGGAAGAGGACGCCGTCCACCGCGTCGGCGTGGCCGCCGGCCAGGAAGGCGAGCGCGTTGCGGACCACGCTGCAGACGTAGCTCTGCACCCGGCCGGCCTCGTCGCCCCGCGGCGGGCCGGGCGGCCCCCAGAGCTCGACCGCCAGCAGGTCGAGGGCGGTTAGAAGTTCCTTCGGGTAGTGAATGGGCAGCACCGCCACCGCCTTGCGGCCGTGGCGCTCGCGCTGCGTCCTGATCTCCTCGGTGCGCATCTAGAGCACCGAGCAGACCACAACTCGGTGGGAACGGGTACCATCGCCGCCGCGCCCCCCCGGAGACCCCGTGCCCAGCCCCTACCCGCACCTGCTCGCGCCGCTCGACCTCGGCTTCACGACGCTCAAGAACCGAGTGCTGATGGGCTCGATGCACACCGGCCTCGAGGACCGCAGCCGCGACTTCCCCAAGCTGGCCGCCTATTTCGCCGAGCGGGCCCGCGGCGGCGTCGGCCTGATGGTCACCGGCGGCTTCGCTCCGGGCATCGAGGGCTGGCTGGCGCCCTTCGGCTCGCTGCTGGCCACCCGCTTCGGGGCCCGCGCCCACCTCCCCATCACCGGCGCGGTCCACGCCGAGGGGGGCAAGATCGCCCTGCAGATCCTCCACGGGGGCCGCTACGGCTACTCGCCGCTCTCGGTCGCCCCCTCCCGGATCAAGTCGCCCATCACCCCCTTTACGCCACGCGCGCTGAGCGGGAAAGGGGTGGAGCGGCAGATCGCCAACTTCGTCCGCTGCGGCGTGCTGGCCCGCGAAGCCGGCTACGACGGCGTCGAGGTGATGGGGTCGGAGGGGTACTTCATCAACGAGTTCCTCGCCGCCCGCACCAACCAGCGGACCGACCAGTGGGGCGGCAGCTGGCAGAACCGCATGCGGCTGCCGGTCGAGATCGTCTCCCGGCTGCGCGAGGCGGTCGGCAAGGACTTCATCATCATCTACCGGCTCTCCATGCTCGACCTGGTCCCCGACGGCTGCTCCTGGGAGGAGGTGGTGGAGCTGGCCCGCGCCGTGGAGGCCGCCGGCGCCACCATCATCAACACCGGCATCGGCTGGCACGAGGCCCGGGTCCCGACCATCGCCACCAGCGTGCCGCGGGCCGCCTTCGCCTGGGTCACGAAGAAGCTGAAGGGGGCGGTCAGCATCCCGCTCTGCACCACCAACCGCATCAACACGCCGGAGGTGGCCGAGGCGCTGCTGGCCGACGGCGCCGCCGACCTGGTCTCGATGGCGAGGCCGCTGCTGGCCGACGCCGAGCTGGTGAAGAAGGCGGCCTCCGGGCGCGCCGACGAGATCAACACCTGCATCGCCTGCAACCAGGCCTGCCTCGACCACGTCTTCGGCGGGAAGCTCTGCTCCTGCCTCGTCAACCCGCGCGCCTGCCACGAGACCGAGCTCAACTACCTCCCGGCGGTCCGGAAGAAGCGCATCGCCGTGGTCGGCGCCGGCCCAGCCGGCCTCTCCTTCGCCACCGTGGCGGCCGAGCGCGGCCACCAGGTCACGCTCTTCGAAGGCGCCGCGGAGATCGGCGGCCAGTTCGTCATGGCCAGCCGCGTCCCCGGCAAGGAGGAGTTCAAGGAGACGCTCCGCTACTACCGCCGCAAGCTGGAGGTGACCGGCGTGACGGTGCGGCTCGGCACCCGCGCCAGCGCCGAGACCTTGCTGGCCGGCGGCTTCGACGAGGTGGTGCTGGCGACCGGGGTGGTGCCGCGCCATCCCGGCATCCCCGGGCAGGACCACCCCAAGGTGCTCTCCTACGTTGACGTGCTGCTGCGCGGCGCGCCCGTCGGCCCGCGGGTGGCGGTGGTTGGCGCCGGTGGCATCGGCTTCGACGTCGCCGGGTTCCTGGTCCACTCGGAGCCGCCGGCCGGCCAGGCCCTGCAGCGCTGGCTGGCCGAATGGGGCGTGGCCGATCCGGAGCGGGCCCGCGGCGGCGTGGTGGCGCCGGCCCCCTCACCGCCGGCCCGGCAGGTCTGGCTGCTGCAGCGAAAGGCGAGCCGCCCCGGCGCCGGGCTCGGCAAGACCACCGGCTGGATCCACCGCAGCGCGCTCAAGCTGAAGCAGGTGGAGATGCTGGCCAGCGTCAACTACGAGCAGATCGACGACCAGGGGCTCACCATCAGCTTCGGCAAGGAGCGGGCGCGGCGCCGGGTCCTCCCGGTCGATCACGTGGTCCTCTGCGCCGGGCAGGAGTCGCAGCGCGAACTCGAGGCGCCGCTGCGCGCCGCCGGCGTCAAGCTCCACGTAATCGGCGGCGCCGAGCTGGCGGCCGAGGTTGACGCCAAGCGGGCCATCGAGCAGGGGGCGAGGCTGGCGGCGGCGCTGTAGCTCCGCCACGCCCCGGAGGCCAAGTCGATTCCGCCGCGGATGCATCCGTCGAGAGGACGCTTCCATGGGGTAGACCGTGGACGCCATCGGTTCATCCCCGCGTGCGCGGGGAACACAGGCACCAGGTGCCCCTGACCGCGTAGGAGGTGGTGGGAACTATCGACCCCCGAGGAAGGCGAGGACGTCCTGAGTTTCGGTGCCGGCGGGCGTGGCGGTCGTATGGCTGAGCATGGTGCGTCATGTGGCCTCGGACAATGGTGCAGGCGGCACCGCGCTGACTCACAAAGGGAGGGCGGCGCGCAGCGCCAGCATGCGCCGGGCGTGGTAGCCGGCCGAGCGTGGCTGGGCCTTCTCCAGGGCGGCGAGGAAGCTCTCTGCCGGCTCTCCCAACTCCGTGAAGGCGCGGCGGAGGTGATCGAGAGCTGGGCCGCGAGGTCGGCCTGGTCGCGGAAGGTGCGGTCCCGGAAGAAGCTGAGAGTCAACTCGTAGAAACTTCCTTCGACGCGGGGCTTCTCGTTTGGCCTCTTGGGGTGGCAGGCCACCGGCTGGAACCGTCTCCCGCCTCTCGGGTTGTTCCGGTATCCTTTGCGCGCCACGCACGCGCGAACCGAACGCCATCTCTGACTGCATGCAGGAGGTTACCCATTGGCTGCATCTCGCATAGGCCGCAAGGAGGCGACAGCAAGGAGGGCGACGGCGACTCGGCCCACCCGAGAAGCAGAGCCGGCCTGGACGTTTCTCACCAACCACGCGCACGTCCTCCTGTGCATTGCGCGGGAGCCGGAGGTGCGGATGCGCGACGTCGCTCACCTCGTAGGCATCACCGAGCGCGCCGTTCAGCGGATCGTCGCCGAGTTGG
>JANPOM010000563.1:0-2708 GCA_031427995.1 Anaeromyxobacter sp.
GCATGCACATCGCGCTGACGCGGGCGCTGGCGGCGGTGCGGATCGTGGCGCCCAAGGGCGACGGCCCCTGGCCGGGGTTGGAGAAGCGTTAGTCGCGCTGGCTTTAGCCAGCGCGAGCCTCTGGCAAGTCGGGCGGCCTTCAGGGCAGTCGGGCGGCCTTCAGGGCGCCCAGGTCTCTAGCCAGTAGCTCGTGCATCGTTTCAGGCCACCGTCACCAGCAGGCCTAACCTCCTGTTCTTCCTGGCTCCCAGGCTCTGAATCGTTTCACGAATCGTTTCAGCAATCGTTTCAGTCTTCGTTTCAGTCATCGCTTCATGGCGCCTCCCTCCCACGCCGTTAGCTCCACCGGACGCCTGCAACCTGAAGGAGACAGCGCCATGGCCAAGCTGACGATGACTGCGTTCGTGACCCTCGACGGCGTGATGCAGGCGCCGGGCGGGCCGCAGGAGGACGTGAGCGGCGGGTTCCAGCACGGCGGATGGGTGGTGCCCTACTTCGATCAGGCCTTCGGCGAGTTCATGACCGCCCCTTCTCGCGCCCGATCGCCTTCCTGCTCGGGCGAGGCACGTACCAGATCTGGCGACACGGGCTGGTCGACGAGCTCAACCTGCTCACCTTCCGGGTCGTGCTCGGGAGCGGCAAGCGGCTCTTCGAAGGCGGTGCGGCGCCGGCGGCGTTCGAGCTGACCTCCTCACAGGTCTTGAGCACCGGCGTGGTCCTGACCCGCCACCGGCTGGTCGGGCGGCCGAGCTACGGGCAGGTTCCGCCGCCGGTTTAGCCGGGCGCCATTCATGGCGCCCCAGCTTCTGGCCATCACCTCAGGTCAACCTCCCCGAAGCCGCTACCCCGTGGCGGCCACCCCGTACTGCGCCCCGTATTCCGCCCCATACTCCGCCACCGTCTCCCGCACCCCGCGGTACCGCTCCATCACCCGCTCCCCGAACGCCTGCCGCGCCGCGAGCCGGTTGTGACGACCGCAGAGCAGGCGCAGGTTCTCCTCGGTCGGCTCGCCATCCTTCGCCCACGGGTCGACGTGGTCGAGCTCCAGCCGCAGCGTCGAGCCACAGCAGCCGCCGCCGTCGAGCGGCCAGCTGCAGCGTCCGGCGTCGCGCGCCCAGACGGCGCGCTTCACCGCGGCCGGGATGGCTGCGCGGGGGCCACCTCGCCGGTGGGGGGGCAGCTCTGTAGGTATTTCAGTCGCTGACAGTGTCGGGGCGTCAGTCGGTGTTTCGGTCAGGGTGACAGGCGATGTCGAGGCCTCAGTTGGTGTCGCAGTCCCGGTCGCCGTCGCCGTCGCCTTCGGCGGCGGCCGCACCGCCCGCGGCTTCTTCACCTGCCCACGCGCCTTCGCCTGCTTCTCCAGCAGCAGGTCGAGCGCCGCCTCGAGCACCTGCTCGGTGGTGGCGCGTGGGATGGCGTGGGAGAGGCCAGAGCGGGCGACCTTGAGCTTCTCGAGGAAGCGGCGGCTGACCGTGGTGCTGAGGCGGCTCAGCTCCGCGGTCATTGGATCGACCTCGTCCCGGCGCGGCTCCTCCCGGCGCGGCTCGTCCCGTGCGGGCGGCGCGACGCGCGTTTTGGACGTCCAAAATGACTTTGGGTCCGTGTTCTGCGCGGCGGCCTGCGGCGGCAGGCCGGCCTGGGCGGTCCACGCCGCCGAGATGGGCGTGGCCAGCAGGGAGAGCTCCGCCTCGGCGCGGCGAACCGTCGCCAGCGGCCTGACCACCGTCCGCATGGGCGGCGACTCGCGCGGCTGCAGCTCGGCGACGATCTCCCTGGCCTCGCGGGTGGAGATGCCGAGGAAGCGGGGCAGCACCGCCTCCTGGTTCCCCTCCGTCAGGACTTTGGCCAGCTCGCCCATGGTGCTCAGGCAGAGCTGCCCCTGGCGGAGCGGCTGCTCCAGCGCCGGGAAGCGCTGGAGCAGGCGAGCCGCCTCCTGCCGCCAGAAGGTCGGGGCCGGGGAGAGGCCGAGCTCGACGAGCAGGAAGGCGAAGAGGTTCGCGTGCCCGAGCGCCTCCCAACCACCGCGCCGGTCGAAGTCGGCCAGGGCGATGAGGAAGTCGGCCATCGCCGACTGCTCCGTGCGCAGCAATGTCTTGAGTGCGTCGCGCTGCTGCCGTGCTTCCAGGAGTGCGAGGGAGGGGGAGGCCGCTCCGGTGGTCGAAGCCGCGGCCGAGGAAGGGGTCGGGTTGGCGGTGGTCATCATTCACGGAGCGTCTCATGCGGGTCTGACATTTCCGGGCGCACCGAGGTGCATGGAACCCAAGAGGGACTGGGGTTTCGTGAGAGGCGTGAGTCCCGCCTCGCCGGCGAAGCAAGGCCGCTCGGATCCGGCCACTTCCGCGCGGCGGCGACCGCCCTCCGCGGCTCCTTCGCTGCGCCTCTCGGTCGATGGATCACGCCGATGTCGGCTCCCCCGGTGGCGGCGCTGGGAGAGAGAAGTGCTTCGCGTCTTGCGCCGGCGCCACCAGAAGCCGGCGCCGCCGCGACTGGCCGCGACCTCCTCCCCCGAACGCAGCAGCACCGGTGACCTGAAGCCGCACTCCTTATAGATCAGCGTTTTGTAAAAAAGATGCTCCACGGAACCATTCTCTCTTATGAAAAGCATGATAAGCGTCTTTTACTAAACTTACTTGTTGTTGTTTTGATATCATAATATTTCTTTTTGATTGACTTTCATTGTTAAAAACTGTTCGATTAAGTCATTAGAC
>JANPOM010000564.1:0-1971 GCA_031427995.1 Anaeromyxobacter sp.
GCCCCCTCGGCGAAGAGGTCAGGCCGCAGGTGGGCGTACCGCTCGGTGACCACGACCGAGTAGTGGCCCAGGATCTCCTTCAGCTCCTCGATGCTCCGCCCCGCCATCACCCACTGGCTGGCGAAGGTGTGGCGGGTGCACTCGTACCAGCCGAGTTCCGGGCGCTGCAGATGGAGCTGCTTGAGCACTTCGCGCAGCGCCGCGCCGCGGGTGCCCTTGTCCACCTTGGCGCCATCCGAGCGCAGCGGAGGGCAGAGCAGGCCCTCTCCGCCGGTCATCAGCTTCCAGGCCTTCAGGACGGGCGCCAGCGCGTCCAGGACAGGCACCACGCGCGAGTCCTTGTCCTTCAGGGGGCCGGTGACGCTCTCCCGGACGTGGATGCGCCGGGTTTCCAGGTCGACGTGGGACCACTTCAAGGCGAAGGCCTCGCCCGGGCGCAGGCCGGCCAGCGCGCCCAGGGCGAAGCCGATGTTGAGAGGCACCTCCAGCGCCAGGAAGACCCGCCGGACGTCTGCGAGCTTTTCCAGGAAGGGGGTGGTTCGAGGGTCGTGACTCGGCTTCACCAGGCGCCGGGTGCCCCTCGGCAGGCCGCGCGCCGGGTTCGCGCCCGCGAGGCCGCGCTCCACCAAGTCGACGTAGAGGCTTGAGAGGATGGAGACCAGCACGCGCACGGTGCCGCTGGCGAGCTTCTCGGCCAGCTTCCCCTCGACGAACGCGCGCAACTGGGCGGCGTCCACCTCGCCCGGCCGGCGCGCGCCGAACCAGGGCTTGAGGTGCTTGTCCCAGCGGTAGCGGTCCTCCTTGGCGGCGCGGTTGGTGAGCTGGCGCCGGTCGAGCCAGTCGGGGGCGAGCTCGCCGAGGGTGGGCACCGACTTCGGGTCGGGCGGCAGGCCGGCTCGCCGGATGGCGAGCTCGCCGCGGACACGGGCCAGTATGCGCTCGGCGAGCGCCTTCGACTCGAGCCCGCCGCGGTAGCGACGCGTACCGCCTTCCCTCCAGCGGACCGACCACGTCCCGTTCTCCTGGAAGACCTCGCCTGTGCCTCTAGTCCGTCGCCTGGCCATGACACTGGAAACTACTCCTCCCGAGATCGGTCGGCCAGACCCGAAACCTCGGAGGAGGAAGAGAGGAGAGACTGGATCTGGACTCGGCGCGCTCCCCCAACCCGGACCGACGGGAGGTCCCCGCGCCGGATCATCCGCTGGATGGTGCGCGACGATACGCCCAGACGCCGCGCCGCCTCCGTCACCGAGATGGCCTCCGCGTGCTGTTCCGCCCGAAGCTTCTCAAGCTCCTGGCGGAGCGGCTCGACTGCTCGCCGGACGGCCTGCTCGACTGCGGCGGTAAGTGTCTGCTCGAGGGTCACCGCCCGCCCCCCGCCAATAGCATCTCGCCGGCCGTCTGATCGACGCAGAGGGCCTCAACCCCGGCCTCGAGTTGGTCGAGGTGGCTGGTCGGGCAGGACCAGCGGGCGCCCTGTCCGCGGAACTGCGCCGACGACTCCTCCCACTCGGCGCCGTCTAGGGGCTCCTCTGGGCGCCCGCGGATCTCGTCTGTGGCTTCGGCGCTGAAGGTCTGCACGGCTACAACCACCTGCCAGCGTCCACCTACTCGGGCGACGCTCGCCATGTGTGGTGAGATGTCTGTTTGTATACCTAACGACTGACATTCGACGCAACACTCGGGCGCGGCACACCCCAAGCGGGGGCCATCGCCGACGACGGCGACCCGGATGGACTTCGCGGCGCGCGCCTGAGAGAGGGGGACCGGAACGGGTTCGGGACCAAGGGGTCGCAGGTTCAAATCCTGTCTCCCCGACTCAGAAGGCCGCGATGTCACTCGGGAAACCGATGGCTCGCGGCCTTCATCTTTTCCGGAAGCCCAACCGCGCACCACCGGCGCACCAAATCCTGTGACGCCAGGTGCGCCGGGTGAGCCGAATACGGCGCAGCAGGAGGCCGCGGCGCTGGC
>JANPOM010000565.1:0-1147 GCA_031427995.1 Anaeromyxobacter sp.
CGCTGTCTACTGCCACAACCCGAAGAGCACCGACACGGCAGCCACCGCCAAGGCCCCGGCCTGGAACGGCGTTACCACGCTGGCCCAGTGCGGCTCCTGCCACGGCCTGCCGCCGGCCGGCACCGGCCACCCGGGTGGCGCCGCCAACTGCGGTAGCTGCCACCCTGGCTACACCGCCACCCAGCCGACCACGGCCAGCACCATCACCTCCGTGAACACGCTCAGCCACATCAACGGCGTGCTCGACGGCGGCGGTGACTGCACCGGCTGCCACGCGGTGGCACAGACGGGGACCGTCAATCGGCGGGCCATCGTCCCGGAGTTCGCCCTGGCCTGGTCCCACAAGCGCTCCGCCGCCGGCGCGGTCACCAAGTTCGACTGCGCCGTCTGCCACATGGAGGGTGACCTCACGACGGGCAACAGGACGGCCTCCCATCAGGGCAGCGCCGGTGGGGTGATCAACCTGCGCGACCCGGACACCGGCAACAACATCCAGGGCGTGACCTTCACGGCCGCCGGGGGCGCCAGCCCCGGCTCCTACGCCACCACCGCGACCAACGCCGTCTTCACCAAGTTCAGCCGCAACCTGGCGGTGACGCTCGAGGCCGACCCGAACGCCGCCACGCTGCAGGCCATCATGATCAACCAGTGCCTCAAGTGCCACGACGCCAACGGCGCCAACAGCCCCCTGGCGCGGGTGCCGACCACTGGCACTGCCTCGAAGCCCTTCGGGACCACCATCGCCGGGGCCACCTACACCGGGCTGGGCGTGACCGCCCTTGGGACGCTGGGCGGCGTGGTCGACGTCAACGAGTCGCTCAAGACCACCAACTCCTCCTACCACCCGGTCACCGGGCAGCAGAACAACTGGTACGCCAAGCTCACGCGCATGGCCGCCCCCTGGAATGCCGCGACGGTGGGCCGGGGCGCGACGGTCGACGCCACCAGCTGGGGCTGGAGGATCTCCTGCTGGGACTGCCACGCTCCGGCCGGTGTCTCCACGGCCACCGCGATGACCTACACGGTCACGGCCCACGGCGCGGCGGCGGTCAACGCCATGCGCGGTAACGCGACGTCTCCAACTATCGCGAGGGCATCGGCAACCAACGAGTCCACGCTGTGCAAGGTGTGCCACGCCGGCTATGCC
>JANPOM010000566.1:0-6514 GCA_031427995.1 Anaeromyxobacter sp.
CCCCGCGGATGCGGAGCGCCTCGTTGAAGGCGGGAATGACGACGAGCAGCTTGGTGGGGGCGGGCATGGCGGCTGGAGAATCCCGTGCGATTCCGGTGAGAAGCGGGCCGAACCATAGCCCAAGGCGGGCGCCGGGTGAACGAGGAACCAGGCCTGGCCGGGGCAGGTCCACGCCGTTCGGCAGCAGCCCCGCCCCCGGGCGGCCCAGCTGGGCGAGGAACTCGACCACCGCGCCGGAGACGCCGACGCAGCGCGAGGCGCGGCGGACCACCCAGCGGCCCGGGCCGTGATCGACGGCGGCCGAGATCCGGTCGGCCAGCCGGTTCCCGAGCCGGACGTGGCCGGAGCCGTGCTCGACGTGGAGGTGGGGCAGGGCCTCGCCGGCGGCGAAGCGGGCGCCGAGCCAGCTGGCGGTGAAGAAGCGGGTGTTGGTGACCACCACCTCGGGCCGGAACTCCCTCAGCCAGGCCAGGCCCCGCCAGAGCGCCGGGCCGGGGAGGAGCACCGGAAAACGGGCGCTGAAGAGCGGCAGCACCGGCAACCGCGTCACCTCGATGCCGTCGATGGTCTCGCGGGGTAAGCCTCCGGCGACCGCCGAGGTGAGCAGCGCCACCTGGTGATCGCGCTTCACCAGCCGCGAGAAGATGGCCCGGGTGTAGCGCTCCACGCCCCCGACGTGCGGGTGGAAGTGGCCAGTGAAGACGGCGATCCGCACTCGACCTCGATGACCGGCGTGGAGCGAAGACCGCGCTCCCGTCAGTAGGAGAGCGGGTTGTGCGTCTGGCCGTGGCAGACCAGGGCGCAGGAGCCGCCGCGCCCCGCGCTGGCGGTGTAGCGCGGAGCGGCCTGGCCGGGCAAGGGCTTCACGATGTTGAGGTCGAAGTCGATGAGGTGGGCGTTGTTGACCTGGTTGCCGACCAGCGACGAGACCCCGTGGGCGTTGTGGCAGGCCGAGCAGGGGGTGGGGATGGCGGTGGCCAGCTTGGCGGCCGGTCCGGGCGAGACGTGGTTGGCGTGGAGCGGGAAGGAGGAGAGGGTGGAGAGCACCGTCTCGCGCTTGTGGCACTTGTAGCAGAGGGCGTAGGCGTTGGGGCTCTCTGGGGTGCCGTCTTGGGTGACGTAGTTGCGCTCCAGCAGGTTCCGGTAGATCGAGCCGTGCGGGCCCCGCGGCCCGGTGCCGCCGCTGGCCCGGGTGTCGTTGGAGGCGTGGCAGTCGCCGCAGTAGATGACCGACGACGCCGTGAACGGCGCCATCAGGCTCGGCACGGACGCGTTGCGGCCGGGACCGATGACCGGGTGGGCCGAGGCGCCGCTCGGCTCGAAGACCCGGCGCAGGTTGACCTCGATGGCGGCGCGGCGCGGGGCGCCGGTGCCGATGCTGGCGCGGGCCTGCGGCTGGTTGGCGCTGTCGGCGTGGCACTTGAAGCAGACCTCGTACTCGTACTTGGCCGGATCGATCCGGGCGCCGGTCCGGTCGATGCCCCAGGCGCCGGCCATGGCGCCCTGGATGCCTGGAGCCACCGTGGCCTTCGGCCCGGTGGCCTGATGGGGGTTGTGGCAGTCGACGCAGGTGACGTGGCGGGGCGCGCTGGGGTTGGTCTCGGGGAGGCGGACGGCGCGGTCGGGCCCTTCGGCCAGGTCGTGACCGGAAGGGCCGGTGGTCGATGCGGCGTGGGCGAAGGGTCGCTTCACGGCGCTGGCGACGTCGAGCTTGGTCACCACCCCGTTGTGGCAGGCCAGGCACATGGCGTCGTCGCCCTGGTCGGAGGGGCGGACCAGCCGGCCGCGCTTGTCGCCGTTGTGCGGGACGTGGCAAGCGGCGCAGCGGAGCTCGGCCAGGGTGGTGGCCTTGCCGGAGGCCGGGTCGGTGATGGTGGTGGTGGAGACCACGTGGGCACCGTCGGGGGCCTCGAGCCGGGCGGCGTCGTGGCAGGTGAGGCAGAGGCCGGCGCGCTGCATCGACTTGACGAGGAACTTCCCCTCGCCGGTCACCGGCAGCGTCTCCCGGTGCGGGTCGTGGCAGGCCATGCACTGCAATTCACCGCGGCGGTCGAGCCGGACGGCGTCATCCGGCGGCGGCGGATGGGCGGTGGGGGAGGGGGGCGGCGTGAAGGAGACGGGGTGGGTGCCGCGCAGGTCGGTGCCGAGGTTGGCGCGGTGGCCAGCCGGCAGCTTTCCTCCCGGTGCGTTGTCCCGCATCTTGATGAGCCGGGAGCGGGTCTGGCCCATGGCGATGGTGCCGTCGTGGCAGGAGAGGCAGAAGCGCGAGGAACCGGTGGGGCGAGAGGCGCTCCGCGCCTTGCTGGTGGAGCTGGAGTAAGGGGTGATGGAGGTGGAGCCGTCGGGACGGCCCGAGGTGCGGTCGACGCCGTGTGGGACGTGGCAGAAGGCGCAGGCGTTCGACTCGACGTCCGACTTGAACGGACCCGGTCCGCTGGTGGAGAGATCGTGCTTGCTGCCGACGACGCCCAGGGGCGAGGCGCCGGTGCGCCGCGCGCTGGCCGGCTGGTCGGCCGGAGCCGGCGGACGCTCGGGGCGGCGCTGCGGGGCGGCCGGCTGGGGCGAGGCTGCGCCGGGTGAACGTGGCGCCGAGGCGTCGCGGGACGGTAGGTCCGGGTTGATCGGGGCCGCCAGGGCGGTCAGCAGAATCAGCAGCTTCATGACCTGTCTCCAATGAGCCGGTACGTTTCGACCCGCCGGTGCTGCCCGTCGGCGACATAGAGGATGCCGGCGCCGACGGCGATCCCCGCCGGCAGCGAGAACTGGCCGGGGCCATCGCCGACCTCGCCGGCAGCGTAGAGGAAGGCGCCCTCCGGCGTGAAGACCAGGACCTGGCCGCGCTGGGTGTCGGTGACGTAGACCAGCCCGGCGGCATCGACCGCCACGGCCTTGGGCCGGATGAACTTGCCCTCGGCCTCGCCGGCCTCGCCGAAGCTGGCCAGCAGCGAGCCGTCCGGCAGGAAACGCTTCACCTTGAAGTTGAGCGAGTCCACCACCAGCAGGGAGCCGTCGGGCGCGGCGGCCAGGCCGGTGGGGAAGTTGAAGCCGTCGTCGCCGTCACCGCGGGTGCCGAAGGCGGCGACCGGTACGCCGTCGAGGCCGAAGATCTGCACGACGTGGCGCGGAGGGTCGGCTACGTAGAGCCGGACGCCCAGCACCGCCAACGCCGCTGGACGCTCCAGCAACCCACGTCCCCAGCGCTCGCAGCGGCCGTCGGCGCCGAGCTTCACGACCAGCCCGAGGCCGGCGTCGGCCACGAAGATGTCGCCGGCCGGTCCCACCGCGACCGCCATGGGCGCGCCCCAGGCGCCATCCGCGCACTTGAGCGGGGAGAAGGCGGCGCTGCTGAGCTCGATGCGGAGCACGGCCGGGCCATCGGGGTCGGCCACCAGCAGTTGGCCGGGGAGGGCGGCCAGGCCGAAAGGGCGGACCAGCACCGGCTCGCCGGCGCCGGGGTCGATCCCGAGGACGGCGTCGAGCACTCTGCGGAAGCCGGAGCGCTGGTCGGGGCGATCCGGATCGGGGAAAGCGCGTTCCCAGGTGACCCGGGGCTCGGCGGGTGGGAGGGGCCAGGCCGCGGTGGGCTTCCCACCCGCTGGCGCGATGGGAGCGTGGCTGCAGGAGGCCGCGGCCATGCCGATGAGAAACAGGACCGCTGGGAGACGGGAGCGCATGGAGGCCTAGCGCCCGAAGGACCTCGACAGGGACAGGAAGAGGACGTTCTGGGTGCCGGACGAGCCGCTGGACGAGCCGGCGATGGTGACCTGGTCGTAGAGCGAGAGGCTGAAGGCGCCGAGGTGATAGGCGGCGGTGACCGAGAACCCGGTCTCCCACTGGTCGCTCCGCCCCGGCGCCGAGATCGATACGTGGCGGCCCACGAAGGTCAGGAAGAGCCGGCGGACCGCGGGGACGGTGGCGGTGGCGACTGCGAAGCGGGTCTGGGTGTTGAAATCGACCGGGATGAGCGGGCTGGCGGGCGGCCCGCCGGGGACCAGCAGCTCGGAGAGGTCGTCGGTGAGGCCGGCGTTCAGGCCCAGGTTGTAGCCGCCGCGGTTGGCCTGCACTTCGAGCCGGACGTTGCTCTGGTCGGTCTTGCCGAAGGCCGGCGACTCCGAGCGGGAGAAGCCGCCGCTCAGCAGGCTGGTGAGGCTCCAGCCCAGCGGACTCCCGGAGGCGCTCAGGACGCCGTAGAGACGGGTGCGGCTGCCGGCGCTGGCGCCGGAGTTCTCGTCGTGGGAGCCGCTCAACCCGGCGCTGCCGTACCAGGTGTCGAGCGGGCGTGAGGCGTTGAAGCTGGCGCCGACGCCCCAGGTGGTCGCGCTGGGCGCGCCGGCCGGCTGGTAGAGGCCGAGGTTGGCGCTCAGGGTCGCCAGGGCGGCGTACTGGGCCAGCTGCCGCCCCCAGCGAACGCCCCCCCCGACCTGTTCGCCGGTCCCCTGCTCCTCGGTCGCCCCGAGGCGGGTCTGGGCGGCCGCGGCCCCGGCGCTCAGGTCGAAGGCGTACTCCTCGGAGAGCCGGTGCGAGCCGTAGGCGTTCAACGAGTGGGAGATCGACTGCCGGAGCGGGCTGCCGGGTGCCTCGAAGAGGGAGTTGGCGTAGCTGTAGCCGCCGCCGCCCGAGGTGTCGGAGGAGGCGGCCCACTGGAGCCAGGTCGAGAGCGTCTGGTTGTCGAGCCGGGGGTTGAGCGGGCTGGTCAGCGTCGGCTCCCGGAGGTTGTAGGTGGCCGTGACCTGGGTGGTGACGTTGTAGGCCAGATGGGCCTGGGCGCGGAGACCGGCGCCGTGGTCCTGGTAGTTGGTCTCGGCGTAATCGCCCGACGACCAGCCGGTGCCGTAGCTGAGCGTGTAGTTGAGGGACTGGAGCGACTGCGAGGCCTCGGCGGCGAGGGTGGTGACGTTGGTCCGGACCTCGGGCGCTCCCACCGAACGGTTGGTGGTGGAGGTGTTGCGGACGTTGGCGGCGAGTAAGGGGTAGCTGGCCACGTTCAAGATGGCGGTGCCGCCGAGCGAGTCGGCAACCGTGGAGCCGACCCGCCCGCTGTTGCGGTCGGAGGTGAAGTCCACGGTGGTGCGGCCGGCCGAGGCGCTCAGGTTGACCGGTGTCCGGGCCAGGGCGCTGAGCTGGAGCGTGTAGTTGAGGGCGTCCGAGGCCGATCCGCCCACGGCGCGGTAGCCGAGGTAGGAGGCCGCGGCGCCGATGTCGAGCGTGCCACGCGTGAAGAAGCTGGCGTCGAGGTGGAGGCCGCCGCTGAACCACCAGAGGGTGTTGCCGGAGCGGTCGTTCGCGCCCCACTGGTCGCTCCGGTTCAGGCTCAGTCCCAGGTTCCCACCGTAGGAGACACCGGCGAGCGTGGGGCGCGCCGCCAGCAGGAGCGCCAAGCCGAGCAGGACTCTCAAGGTGGACGTCCTCATGGCTTCGCTCCAGCGCCGACGACCGTGATGGGCACGTCGACCACGTATTCGCCGGTGGCCACCGGGAACCGCCACGCTGCGGCGCTGGACTTGAGGCAGGCCTCCAGCCCTTCGCCGCCCAGGTCGCCGCTGCCGGCGCTCGCACCGGTGACCTTCCCGGTGGCGCTGACCGTGAACTTGAGGCTCCCCTCGGCGCGGGTCTGGCCGCGCCGGACCATCTGATCAGTGACGCAGCGCTCGATGTCCGGCTGCACCGCCACCACGGCGTCGCGGAGCTGGCGCTTGGCGTTCTCGCCGGTTCCGAGCGCGATGACCGGGGCCGCCTCGACGGCCTCGCCGCGGGCCTTGCCGCTCTCGCGCAGCGCCGAGACCACCACGTCCACACCCAGGGCGCCGGGGCGGGTGGTGATGCGGGTCACCACCTGGCGGGGCGGCAGCTTGCCGAGCTCGACGATCAGCGCCTTGAGTTCCTCGGCGCGGCGGTTGGCCTCGTTCATCAGGCTCGGATCCTTGGCGCGTGCCCAGACCAGCACCTCGCAGTTCTCGCGGGCGGCCAGGCGGGCGATGCCTTCGATGGCCTCCCGATCCAGCTCGGAGAGCTTGGCCTTGGCCGAAGCGAAGGTGACCACGGTGGCCGCGGCGACCGACCTGTCGGCGGCCACGCCGGGACGGGCCGCCACTCGCGCCGGCTCGGCGCCGGCCACCACGGCGGCTCCCGAGGCCAGGATGGCTGTCGGCGCCTTTACGACGATGACGAAGACCGACTTGTCCTTGGCGAGCGGGACCAGCGCTGGCCCGGCGCCGGACGAGGCACCGGAGGCGCCCGGGTCGGTGATGGCGCGCCGCTCCAGCAGGTCGAGCCGCCCGGTGCGGAGCTCCAGCCGCCGCTGCCAGGTGTCGAGCCGTTCGCTGCGCGCCCGGAGCTGCCGGGAGGTGGCGTCGAGCCGCTCGCCGCGGGCGATGACGCGGGCATCCATGGCGGAGAGCATGCGTTGCCGGGCGGCCAGCGACTGGCGCCGCAGCTCGCCCTGGCGCGCCTTGCCCTTCTCGGCGTCGGCCTGGGCCTGCAGCCGCTCGGCCACGGCGCGGTCGGCCTGCTCGCG
>JANPOM010000567.1:0-1069 GCA_031427995.1 Anaeromyxobacter sp.
GATCACCGCGGCCGAGCCGAGCACCACGTCGAGGGGCGTGGTGCGGGGGAGGACCAACCTGTCCACGACGGTCCGGGCGTGGCCCGGTGCCTCGGCGGTCAGCTGCCAGCGCCCCGGCGCCAGCCCCTCCACCCGGAAGCCGCCGCGCGCGTCGCTGGAGGCGTAGAGCCGCTCCTCGGGCGGCGGCTCGGCGTTCGGTGCGCCGCGCTCGGCGGCGCGCACCATCACCAGCGCGGCGAGTGGGACCGGCCCGCCGGTCCGGTCGATGGTCCGGCCGAAGAGCGCCACCGCCGGTTCCAGCGCCAGCGCCACGCGCGTCACCGGCTCGCCGCTCGACCGGACCACCTTCACCTGCGCCGCCGCGAAGCCGGGGGCACGGGTGGCCAGCAGGTAGGCGCCGGGCGAGGCGGCGATTCGGGCGATACCGTCGGAGCCAGCGGTGGCCGCCGCCAGCAGCCGCCAGGCCGAGCGGCCGGTGCCGGCCTCGGCGGCCAGGTAGGCGTAGACCCGCAGCGCGGCGCCGCCGACCGGCCGCCCCGCGGCGGTGACCCGGGCCTCCAGTTCGCCCTGTCCGGCCGGAGCCGTGACCTCGGCCCTTGGTGTCTCCCTGGCCGGCTCGGAGGGCGGGCGCTCGCCGGCGGGGCGGGCGATGGTCACGGTCGTCGGCCCGCCGCCACCGGGCCCGCGCGGACCGAAGGTGAACAGGAGGCCGAGCAGGGCCAGCAGCGCCACGCCCCCCGCCACCAGCGCCTTGGGCAGCTGCAGCGCCGCCATCAGGCCCCCCGCCGCGTGGCCGGTGGCCGCCGCCGCGGTGCGCGGCACCAGCAGCGCCACCACCGCCGCGGTGAAGCCGGCCGCCGGGGCGGTCGCCTCGAGCGCCTCGCCGAGCCGGGCCAGCACCTCCTCGCGGACCTTCGACCGCGCCCGCGAGAGCCGCTGCTGCACCGCCGCGTCGGAGAGGCCGAGCAGCCGCCCCACCTGCGCCGAGGAGTGGCCCTCGCGGTAGTAGAGGATCAGCGTCTCCCGCGCCTCGTCGGGGAGCGACTCGAGCGCGTCGCGGACCAGCCCG
>JANPOM010000568.1:0-1226 GCA_031427995.1 Anaeromyxobacter sp.
CATCGTGGACTTCGGGATCGCCCGGCCGCGGGTTGCCCGCGACCTGACTCTGGCCGCTGGCATCGGCACGCTCACCCACCTGACGCCCGAGTACGTGGCATTCCTCGACTCGGAGGAGGCCGGGAAGGGGATCCAGTTCGACTGGAGACCATCTACCGACCTCTATGCCCTGGGCTACGTACTCTACGAAGCGGTCACGGGGGTACCGCCGGTGCCGCGCTTCAGCGAAGGAACGGCCAAGGAGGAGTCGGTGCTGCTGAGCGCCATCAAGACTTCGGCGCCGAGACATCCGCGGGAGATTGTCCCGAGGATTCCCCAGGCACTCGACGACCTGGTGATGCAGCTCCTGGAGAAGGACCCCTTGAAGCGACCGCAGGGCGCGGCCGAGGTCGCGGCCCGCCTCCGGGATGCGCGCGAGGCGGGGAAGGCGGCGTCCGACCCGATTTGGACCCAGCCGTTCGACCTTCCTGGGGTCATGCGAGCCGGTGGGGCTGCCGAAGAGGGGCTGCCCGCGCAGCCGGAGGCGGAAGATGGCCAGCACCTCGATGGAATAGGGGAGGGCGAGCTGCATCGAGAAGCGCCCGCGAAGCCTGCGGCCACGGTGGCTGACGGGGGCCAGGCCGGTGGGACCTTCTCGGTGCCGACGACCGAGGGCCCCGTCGCCTATGACGCAGGCGGCGAGGCCGCGGAGGCGAAGCCCGAGCCGGCAGAAGATCGATGGAGCAGGGAGAGCCAGCTCATCAAGCGGGCCGCTGGCGCGTGGGCCACGGTAACGCCACCGCCTCGTCGCTGGCCGATCGCGGCCGCCATCGCTGCGGGCAGCGCGGTGCTCCTGCTCATCCTGTTCCTGGCGTCCGGCGTGACCACCGACCGGCCGGGGCCCAAGACGCTCCTCTCGTCCGTGGAGGCCGGAGCCAGCCCGGTAGCATCCACACTCAGCGCCGCGTCCGTAGACGCTTCGCCCAGTCCTCCAGTGCAGCAGCCACCGCCCACAACGGCTGACCGGGCGGCTCCGGATCCGGCACTGCGAGCTATCCCTCTGGGAGAATCGAGGCCTGACGCCAGGGCAGCCGACGAGGACCTGGCCGGCCAGAACGGACGCCTCACACTCCTGCCCGATGGCCGAGTGGTCACACTGCCACCGCCCCAGCGCCAGGACCAAGCCGGCCTCGTAAGGTCCAGGCCGCTTGGACCTGAACCGCAGGTGCTCCAGTGGTCACAGCGGG
>JANPOM010000569.1:0-1767 GCA_031427995.1 Anaeromyxobacter sp.
CCGCCACCACTCCCGGAGGCGCTCCCCACGCCGCCGCTCCCGGCGGCCACGGCGGCGCGCAGCCTGCCTCCGCTCTTCGGCAAGCCGGGCCCGTGGCGCGGCCGGGAAGGAGGGAGGGCCGGGGATCCGTGCTAGCGTTCGATCATGGCGGGACCCCGCGAGAAGGCCATCATTGGCATAGATCTCGGCACCACCAACGCCTGCGTGGCGCACGTCCGCAACCGGATCCCGCGGGTGGTGCCGACCGATCGCGGCAACCTGATCCTGCCGAGCGTGGTGGCGCTGAGCGAGCGCGGCGACATCCTGGTCGGGGCGATGGCCAAGGACCAGCTGGTCGTCAACCCCAAGAACACCATCTACGGCGCCAAGCGGCTCATCGGCCGCAAGTGGAACTCCCGGGTGGTCCAGGAGCTGCGCAGCTACTACAGCTACGACATCGTCGAGGGGCCGAGCGGCGAGGCGGCGGTGCTGCTGGGCGGCAAGGTCCACACCTTGCCGCAGATCAGCGGCATGGTGCTGGCGCACCTGAAGAAGATCGCCGAGGCCTTCCTGCAGAAGAGCATCCCCGAGGCCATCATCTCGGTGCCGGCCTACTACTCCGACGCGCAACGCCAGGCGGTCCGCGAGGCCGGCAAGCTGGCCGGCTTCGAGGTGAGGCGGATCGTCAACGAGCCGACCGCGGCGGCGCTGGCCTACGGCTTCTCGCGTGGCCTCGACCAGAAGATCCTGGTCTACGACCTCGGCGGCGGCACCTTCGACGTCTCGGTGCTGCAGCTCAGCGGCAACGTCTTCGAGGTGCTGGCCACCGGAGGCGACACCTTCCTCGGTGGCATCGACTTCGACAATCGCATCATCGACTTCGTCCTCGACGAGTTCTGGAGCGCCCATCGGATCGACCTGGCCGACTCCCCCATCGCCATGCAGCGGGTCAAGAACGGCGCCGAGGCGGCCAAGATCGACCTCTCGCTGATCCCCAACACCGTCATCGACCTGCCCTTCATCGAGGAGAAGAAGGGCAAGCCGCTCGACGTTCGGGTGGCGCTCTCCCGGCAGCGGCTCCACGAACTGACGCTTGATCTCGTCGAGCGGACCTTCCAGCTCTGCGACCAGGTGCTGGGACAGAAGGGGTTGCGCCCCGAGGACATCGACGAGGTGATCCTGGTGGGTGGCCAGAGCCGCATGCCGCTGGTGCAGGGTCTGATCCGGTCCCACTTCGGCAAGCCGGCGCGCAAGGGGGTCCATCCGGACGAGTGCGTGGCGCTGGGGGCGGCCTTGCTGGGTGACTCGCTAGACACCATCGACTCGGTGACCCTGATCGACGTGCTCTCCATGCCCATCGGCATCGCCACTCCGACCAGCCAGTTCCGGCGGGTGCTGGAGAAGAACACCACCATCCCCTCCAGCCGCTCCTTCCGGCTGCCGCCGCCGCGCGAGCCGGGGCAGCCCATCGAGATCGACATCTACCAGGGAGCCTCCGACCAGATCGTAGACAACGAGTTCCTCGGCTCGATCCGGCTGCCGGCCGCCGCCACCGGGCGGCGCATCGACTTCAAGCTCGACGAGGAGTGCCTGCTCAAGGTCAGCTTCGACGATCCCGAGAAGGGGATGACCGAGCTGCAGATCGCCACCCGGGACACCCCCGAGGCCCTGCGCCGTGCGCTCGAGGAGGCGGCAGCGTCGCGTCAGGCGGCCGGCGGCTCGCCGCGGCGGCCGGGCGGCGAGAAGAAGGGCGGCCTCTTCGGCTGGCTGACGCGGGGCTGAGCGCTC
>JANPOM010000570.1:0-2695 GCA_031427995.1 Anaeromyxobacter sp.
TGCCTGATCTCGAGCACCGGAGCGCACTGCCGGGGCGTGTGCGTAGTGGTGTGGCTGGCGCCTGGCCGCGGTCGCCCCCCACCGGTCGAGTGACGAGCGGGGACCGGCGATCTAGCACGGCCGGCCTGTCACGGCAAGCCGCCTTGGCGCCTCACCTTTTCGGCGCAGGAGCCGGAGTGTGAGCAGCAGCGCGAGCAGCGCCGTGGGCCGGCCGGGCCTAGAATAGGGGGAGGAGGCGCACATGGCACTCGAGGTGGGTAGTAAGGCTCCGGACTTCACGCTTCCGGACCAGGATGGGAACCCGGTGAAGCTCTCTGGATTCAGGGGGAAGCGGGTGGTGGTCTTCTTCTACCCGAAGGCGTCCACCCCCGGTTGAACGCAGGAGGCCTGCGACTTCCGTGATGAAGTCGACGCGTTCGAGAAGAAGCGGGTGGTGGTGCTGGGGATCTCCAAGGACGCCCCGCCCGCCCAGAAGAAGTTCGCCGAGAAGTACCAGCTGCCCTTCCCGCTCCTCTGCGATCCAGGCCTCGAGGTCCACAGGGCCTGGGGGGTCTGGGGGGAGAAGGTGATGTACGGAAAGAAGGTCATGGGGACCGTCCGGACCACCGTGATCGTCGGCGCCGACGGCAAGGTGGAGCAGGTCCTCGGCACGGTGAAGGTGACCGGCCACGTCGCCAGCCTTCTCGAGGCGCTATGACCACCCCGCCGCCCTGAAGGGCGAGGCACTTCGCCCGTTCGGGTAGAGTAGGGCCGTGACCAGCGGAAAGAAGACCGGGGGCTCGAAGGTCAAGACGGGGACGGGGCATGGCCGGGGCCATGGCAAGGCGCCGTCTCGCGGCAAGACCGGCCGCGCCGCTGTCGGCCGCGGCGGCCAGCGCGGCCAGGCCGGGCGCAAGGGCGGGCACGACGCCAGGTCACGCCCGCGCCCCGGGGGCGCCGGCTCCCGGCGCGGCTCCGGGCGGGGCGATGGAGAGATCACCGACGCCGCTCACCGGCCGGTCCGCTTCGACCAGGTCGACGCCACGGTGCTCGAGGTCCACGGGCTGGTCCACGCCCAGGGCTGGCTCGCCGACCGGGCGCTGGAGCGGGCGTTGCGCGACAGCCGGCTCTTCGCCGCCGAGCGGCGCTCGGTGGCCGAGGCGGTCTACGGCATCACCCGCTGGCAGGGGCAGCTCGACTGGCTGCTGCAGGGCGCCGGCGGCGCCGTGCCGGATCTGGCCACCCGCTACGCCGGCTGGCTGGTCCGCTTCGGCGGGGCCACCGCCGCCGACGCGGCGCGACGGCTGGCGGTCCCAGCCGCCATGTTGCGCGGCCTGGCCGGCGCCGAGAAGCGGCTGGCGGCGCTGACCGACCCGGTCGAGCGGCTCTCGCAGCGCGGCTCGCTCCCCTTCTGGCTGGCGCGCCGCTTCATCGAGGAGCTGGGGGAGGCCGAGGCGGTGGCGCTGGTGAGCGTGCTCAACGACCGGGCCCCGCTCACGGTGCGCGCCAACCTGCTGCGCGGCTCGCGCGAGGTGCTGCAGGCCACCCTGGCGGTGGAGGGGACGCAGGCCACGCCGACCCGCTTCAGCCCGTGGGGGCTCACCCTCGACGGCCACCAGAACGCCTTCGCGTTGCCGAGCTTCAAGGCCGGCCGCTTCGAGATCCAGGACGAGGGCTCTCAGCTGATCGCGCTCTGCTGCGGGGCGCGCTCTGGCCAGACCGTGGTCGACGCCTGCGCCGGAGCCGGGGGCAAGACGCTGGCCCTGGCCGCCGAGATGCACAACCGCGGCACGCTCTGGGCGCTCGACTCCGATAGCGGGCGGCTCGACGAGGCGCGGCGGCGGGCCCGGCGCGACGGCGTCGACAACTTGCGGGTGCGGGCCATCGCCGCCGGCGGGGAGGCCGACCAGCAGCTCGACGACCTGGCCGGCAAGGCCGACGTGGTGCTGATCGACGCCCCCTGCAGCGGGCTCGGGACGCTGCGGCGCAAGCCGGACGCCCGCTGGCGGCTCGCCCCCGGCGACCCGGAGAAGTTCGCCGGGTTGCAGAAGACGCTGGCGGCCCGCTTCGGGCGGCTCGTGAAGCCGGGCGGCCGGCTGGTCTACGCCACCTGCGCCATCGGCCGGACCGAGAACGGCGCGGTGGCGGAGTTCATCGTCGAGACGCTCCCGTTCGACCCGGCGCCGCTGGCGCCCCACCTCGGCGCCGAGCGGGCCGCCGCGCTCGGCGTCGAGGGGCACACGCTGCAGCTCCTCCCCCACCGCCACGGCACCGACGGCTTCTTCATGGCCGCCTTCACGCGGCGCAAGGGCTAGAGAGTGCCCCAACCCAGGCACGAGGCCACCCGCCGTCGCCGATCCACCGGCTGCCGCGTGCCGCCTCGGCGCCCCGTTGCTCTGCAGGGGCCTGCGACGCCTACGCGGCTCCCTCCCCGGGCGCTCACCGGAGCCATCACCTCCCGGGCCAGGCGCAGAGTGCCCGAGCTGCCCGAGGTCGAGTGGGCGGCGCGGCAGCTGCGCCGCTGGCTGGTGGGCCGGCGCCTCGAGGGGGTGAGCGGCGACGTGTCGGCCCGCCGCCTCTTCCGGCCCGGCAGCCCGGCTGCCTTCGGCCACGCCCTCACCGGCGCCCGCGTCGAGGCGGTAGACCGCCACGGCAAGCAGCGGCGCCTCACGCGCCGCGCCGCGCCGGGCCCGCTCGGGGTGAATGCCCACCAAGG
>JANPOM010000571.1:0-7847 GCA_031427995.1 Anaeromyxobacter sp.
CGAACCTCGCCGCCTGCTACGTGGTCCGCGGTCGAGACTCGGCCGCCATCGTCGAGACCGGCACCTTCGAGACCGTCCCGCGCCTGCTCGCCGCGTTGCGGCAGCTCGGCCTGGACCGCGAAGCGGTGAGCCACGTCATCGTCACCCATGTCCACCTCGACCATGCCGGTGGCGCCGGAGCGCTGATGAAGGAGCTGCCGAAGGCCACGCTGGTGGCCCACCCGCGCGGCGCCCGCCACCTCGTCGATCCCGCCAGGCTCTGGGCCGGCACGGCCGGCGTCTACGGCGAGGAGGCCACGCTGAAGCTCTACGGCCCGCCCGTCCCGGTCGCGGCCGACCGGGTGGTGGAGGCGCCGGACGGCTTCTGGCTCGATCTCGGCGACCGCCGCCTGCGCTTCCTCGACGCTCCGGGCCACGCCAAGCACCACTTCGTGGTCTTCGACGAGGTGACCCGCGGCTTCTTCACCGGCGACTCCTTCGGCCTCTCCTACCGCGAGACCGACGGCGGCCCGGATGGCCCGCTCTTCTTCGCCTCAACCACGCCGGTGCAGTTCGACCCCCCCGCGCTCCACGCCACCATCGATCGGATGCTGGCCGAGCGGCCCGAGCGGGTCTACCTGACGCATTTCGGCATGGTGCAGGGGAAGCTGGCAGCGCACGGCGCCGCGCTCCACCGCAACATCGACGAGCACGTCCGGGTGGCCCGTGCCGCGCCGGCCGGCCCGGGCCGGCACCAGGCCATCAAGGCGGGCCTGACGGAGGTCCTGGTCACCGAGGCGGCTCGCCACGGCGTCCCGCTCGATCCGGCCCGGGTGGAGGAGGTCTACCGCAACGACCTCGAGCTCAACGCCCAGGGGCTGGCCAGCTGGCTCGACGGTCAGGTCCGGGGCTGAGGCCAAGTCTCCCTCGAAAGTGGGACCTGAGTGGTGGGCCGGTCGCCTTGACCGCCGCCGCCCGTTCTGTTACCTAACCCCCTCATTTTCGAGTATCCCGGGCGACCGGGCGCGAAAGTGGGCCGCAGCAGCGCCCACTTTTTTCTTTTCTGGATTCGAGGACATGACCGGCATCGCACACGAACCGATCGCTGAGCAGGCGCGGCGTCTGCTTGAGCCGATCCTCCTCCGCGACGGCTACGAGCTCGTCGAGGTGGAGTGGGTTCGCGGCGGAGGCCGCTGGACGCTGCGCCTCTTCGTGGACAAGGCCGGCGGCTTCGGCATCGAGGACTGCCAGCAGGTGAGCCGGATGGTCGAGCCGGTCCTCGAAGTCGGTGACTTCATCGAGCCGGCCTACCACCTCGAGGTCTCCTCGCCCGGGCTGGAGCGTCCGCTCCGCAAGCCCTCGGATTTCGACCGTTTCGCCGGGCAGCGCGCCCGCGTCAAGTCGTTCGGGCCAATCGCCGGTACCGCCCCCAACTCGCCTGGCCGCAAGCACTGGACCGGCGTCCTCAAGGGGTTCAAGGACGCTGCCGTCGAGATCGACGTCGACGGCCAGCTCCACCGGGTCCCGCACGATCAGATCGCCAAGGCCAGCCTCGAGTACGACTTCGACACCGAGCCCCGCAGGAAGGACTGAGCCATGCAGCAGAACGTGAACCTGAACCTGATCCTCGACCAGGTCGCCAAGGACAAGGGCATCGACCGCCCCAAGCTGATCGAGATCCTCGAGGAGGCCATCCAGAGCGCCGCCAAGCGCCACTTCGGGCTGGAGCGCAACCTCAAGGCCAGGTACGACGAGGATCGCGGCCAGATCAATCTCTTCCAGGTCCTCACCATCGTGGCGGATCCGACCGAAGAGGCGCCGCTGCCGGACCCGGCCAACATGCTCCCGCTCTCCATCGCCGCCGAGAAGGGGATCGAGGCCGAGGTCGGCGACGAGCTCGACTTTCCCATCTTCTACCGCCCCGAGGACGAGGTCGAGGCCCGCGCCCAGGACCAGCAGTGGGGCGACCTCCTCAAGCTCAAGACCTTCCGCCGCGGCTTCGGCCGCATCGCCGCGCAGACCGCCAAGCAGGTGATGATCCAGGGGACCCGCAACGCCGAGCGCGAGAACATCTTCAACGAGTACAAGGACCGCAAGGGCGAGGTCATCACCGGCATCGTCCGCCGCTTCGAGCGCGGAAACGTCATCGTCGACCTGGGCCGCGCCGAGGCCGTGCTGCCGGTCCGCGAGCAGGTGCCGCGTGAGAGCTACCGCGCCGGGGACCGGATCCAGGCCTTCGTCATCGACGTGCTGCGCGAGTCGAAGGGCCCGCAGATCATCCTCTCCCGCGCCACCGTCGAACTGCTCCGCAAGCTCTTCGAGATGGAGGTCCCGGAGATCGCCGAGGGCGTGGTGGTCATCGAGGCCGCCGCCCGCGAGCCAGGGGGCCGGGCCAAGATCGCCGTCTCCTCCCGCGACTCGGACGTGGACCCGGTCGGCGCCTGCGTCGGCATGAAGGGCAGCCGCGTCCAGGCGGTGGTGCAGGAGCTGCGCGGCGAGAAGATCGACATCGTGCCCTGGCACGAGGATCCGGCCCGCTTCGTCTGCAACGCCCTGGCCCCCGCCGAGGTCAGCCGGGTGCTGCTCGACGAGCAGAACAACGCCATGGAGATCATCGTCCCCGACGACCAGCTCTCGCTGGCCATCGGGCGCCGTGGCCAGAACGTGCGCCTCGCCTCGCAGCTGACCGGCTGGAAGCTCGACATCAACAGCGAGACCCGCGTCCGCGAGATGCACGAGTTCGCCAAGGAGAGCTTCGAGGCCATCGACGTCCCGGAGGCCACCCAGGAGATGCTCTACGCCCACGGCTTCCGCAAGGCGCAGGACCTCGCCAACGCCGCGGTGGAGATGCTCACCCAGTTCCCGGGCTTCACCGTCGACATGATCCCGGACCTGCAGAAGCGGGCCCGCGAGCAGTCCTTCCTCGACGCCGAGAAGGAGATGAAGCTCGAAGCGGAGCGCGAAGCGGCCCGCATCGCCGAGGCCCGGCGCCATCCCGACTCGCTCTCGCAGGAGGAGCGGATGGCCCGCGTCCGCGGGGTGGGTGAGAAGACCATCGAGGCCCTCAAGGGGGCCGGCTACCCGACCGTCGAGTCGATCCACGCCGAGGCCGACGTCAACCGGCTCGGCGACGGCTCCGGGCTGGGCCTCAAGAAGGCCCGGCAGGTGAAGCACGCCGCCGGGGTCTACCTCGAGGAAGAGGCCCGGCTGCGCATCGAGCTGGACGCCGAGCGGACCCGCAACGAGGTCCTGGGATGACCGGGCCGGTTCGGACTTGCGTGGGCTGCGGCCAGGCCGTGGCGCAGGCGACACTGGTCCGGGTGCGGGTCGGAGATGGAGCGCGCGTGGTGGTGGACGTGAAGCGGAGCGGCGGACGGGGTGCGTGGCTGCACGGTTCGGCGGGCTGCCTGGAGCGGGCCCTGAAGCGGCGGGCTTTCGCGCGGGCGTTCCGGCGCGGTGATCTGGCGTGCGACGCGGTCGCGCTCCGTGGTGATTTGACGGTTGCCGTTGGCAGGGATTAGGGAGTCGACACACATGTCCAAGAAGCGGGTGCACGAGCTGGCGAAGCAGCTCAAGGAGCAGGGGATCGAGCTCTCCAACCAGGAGCTCGTCGACAGGCTCCATCAGCTCGGCTTCGAAGTGAAGAGCCACTCGTCGTCGCTCGACGACGATCAGGCCCAGGCCGCCTTCGAGAAGATCGTCGGCGAGAAGAAGCCCAAGGCTGCCGCCCCGCGGCCTTCCGGCCCGGGCTTCGTGGTCCGCAAGAAGTCGACCATCCCGGTGCCGCCGCCGCCGCCGCCCGCCCCCGTGGCCGCGGCGCCCGAGCCGGTCGAGTATCAGGAGCCGGCCGAGCTTGAGGAGGGCGAGCTGCCCGCGGAGGAGGCCGCCGCCGCGCTCCAGCTGGAGCTGGACGCGCCGGTGACCGCCGAGGCCGCTGGCCTGGCCGCCGCGCCCGCCGACCCGGCGGCGCCGCCTGTTTCCCCGGCTCACGGAGCCCCGGCTACAGCCGCAGCGGCCACCGGCGCCACGCCCGCCCCCCCGGCGGCGCCGGCCAGGCCGGCCATCGACCCCCGCACCCAGCGGCCCACCTCGACGCAGGCGGTGCTCATCTCTCGCCCGCTCATCCCGGTCCGCCGCGTCACGCCGCCGACCGGCGCCGGCGGCCGCTTCCCGGCCGCGCCCGGTCCCCGCGCCCTCGGCGAGGTCCGCGAGCTCAAGGTGGTCCCGGGCTCGCTGGGGCGCGAGCGCGAGTTCATCGACGTCAGCCGCGACAAGAACGCCAAGAACAAGCGCACCCCAGGCCGTCCCAGCGAGGAGGCCGCCAAGACGCTCAACCCCAAGGAGCTGCTGACCGCCGCCATGCAGGACCGCACCTACGTGCCGGTGCGCGGCAAGAAGAAGAAGCCGACCAAGAAGGGGGCCAAGACCCAGGTGACCGAGCGCGCCGAGCACAAGAAGGTCATCCGCATCGAGGAGTCGATCTCGGTCTCGGGTCTTTCGCAGGCCATGGGCGTCAAGGCCTCCGACCTGATCCGCAAGCTGATGGCGAGCGGCAAGATGGCCACCATCAACCAGCTCATCGACGCCGACACCGCGGCGCTGCTGGCCACCGAGTTCGGCTTCACCGTCGAGAAGCAGGGCTTCGAGGTCGAGGAGTACATCCCCGAGATCGAGGTCGACGAGTCGAAGCTGGTCAACCGCCCGCCGGTGGTCACGGTCATGGGCCACGTCGACCACGGCAAGACCTCGCTGCTCGACGCCATCCGCAAGGCCGACGTGGCGGCTGGCGAGAAGGGCGGCATCACCCAGCACATCGGCGCCTACTCCGTGCAGACCAGCCACGGACCCATCACCTTCCTCGACACGCCCGGCCACGAGGCCTTCACGGCGATGCGGGAACGCGGCGCCAAGGTCACCGACCTGGTGGTGCTGGTGGTGGCGGCCGACGACGGCGTCATGCCGCAGACCATCGAGGCCATCAAGCACGCCAAGTCGGCCGGGGTCACCATCCTCGTCGCCATCAACAAGATCGACAAGCCGGGCTCGCAGCCGGAGCGGGTCATGCAGCAGCTCACCGAGTACGAGTTGGTCGGCGAGCAGTGGGGCGGCACCACCATCATGATGCCGGTCTCGGCGCGCACCAAGCAGGGGCTCCCCGAGCTGCTCGAGTACATCGCGCTGCAGGCCGAGGTGCTCGACCTCAAGTCCAACCCCGAGATGCTCGCCACCGGCGTGGTCATCGAGGCCAAGCTGGAGAAGGGGCGCGGCCCGGTGGCCACCGTCCTGGTGCAGGAGGGGACGCTGCGCGTCGGCGACGCGCTGGTGACCGGCTCCGAGTACGGCAAGGTCCGCGCCATGATGAACGAGCGCGGCGAACTGGTGAAGGAGGTCGGCCCCGGCTTCCCGGTCGAGGTGCTCGGCCTCTCCGGCGTGCCGACGGCCGGCGACGAGTTCGACGTGGTGGAGGACGAGAAGGCGGCCAAGGAGGTTGCCGCCCACCGCGCCGAGAAGTCGCGCCAGAAACAGCTCTCCAACGTCAAGAAGGCGACGCTGGAGGACCTCTTCGCCAAGGGCAAGGCCAGCACCGCCAGGGCCCTCAACGTGGTCGTCAAGGCCGACGTGCAGGGCTCCTCGGAGGCGGTCCGCCAGGCCCTGGAGAAGTGCGCCACCAAGAAGGTCGGGGTCCGGGTGCTCAACACCGGCGTGGGCAACATCACCGAGTCGGACGTGCTCACCGCGGTGGCCGGCAAGGCCATCATCGTCGGTTTCCACACCAAGCCCGAGACCAAGGTCGAGCAGATCGCCAGCCAGCAGGGCGTCCGCATCCTGCTCTTCGACATCATCTACGAGGCCGTCGACAAGATCCGCGAGGAGATGGCGACGCTGCTGCCGCCCATCATCAAGGAGAAGTCGCTCGGCAAGGCCGAGGTCCGCCAGGTCTTCAACATCACCAAGGTCGGCACCATCGCCGGCTCGGCGGTCACCGAGGGCGTCATCAAGCGCAACCATCACGGGCGCGTCATGCGCGATCGCAAGCCGGTTCACAGCGGCAAGATCGTCTCGCTGAAGCGGCTCAAGGACGACGTCCGCGAGGTGCTGTCGCCGCTCGAGTGCGGCATCGGCATCGAGGGCTACTCGGACTTCAAGGCTGGCGACGTGGTCGAGTGCTACGAACTCGAGGAGATCCGCCAGTCGATCGACTAGTGCCCCGACCCCGGAGGGCGGATGTTCGTCGGCGTGCTGAGACTTGCCCTGCACCTCCCGGCGCCCGGGTCGCTCAAGTCGAAGCGCCACCTGGTCCGCTCGGCCATCGACCGGGTCCGGGCCAGGTTCAACGTCTCCATCGCCGAGGTGGCGGAGAACGACCTCTGGCAGCGGAGCGTGCTCGGGGTCACCGCCGTGGGCAACGACCACGCCCACGTCAACCAGACCCTGGACAAGGTGGCCGGGATGGTGGCCTCCATGCACGGCGGGCAGATCCTGGTGACCGGGCGGGACCTGGTCATCGAGCCGTGGGACGATGGGCTGGGCGAGGGGACGCGAACGCTGGCTGAGGCCGAGGGGGCCATCCCCTGGGAGCCGCCAGGCGAGGAGGAGGACCGATGAGCAGCGGACACGACAGGCCGGCGAGGGTGGCGAGCGAGTTCGCGCACGAACTCGGCGTGGTGCTGGGCCGTGGCGACCTGAAGGACCCGCGCGTCACCGGCATGGTGACCGTGACCGGGGCCAAGATGGCCCCCGACCTCAAGGAGGTCACCGTCTACCTCTCCATCCTCGGCGACGAGCCGGTGAAGAAGTCGACCCTGGAAGGGCTGCGCGCCGCGGCCACCTGGCTGCAGCGCGAGGTGGCCACGAACCTCAAGCTCCGTCACACCCCGCACCTGCGCATCGTCTTCGACGAGTCGGTGGAGCGCGGCGACCGGATCGACCGGTTGCTGCGCGAGGCCCGCGCTCGCGGCGCCGCCCCGGGCGGCGAAGGCGAGAAGTAGGCCGGCCCGCCTGGCCACACGGCCTGGCCGCAATACCCCCCGGGATCCGAAGATGCACGGCGTCCTCCTCGTCGACAAGCCGGCCGGCCCGACCTCGCACGACGTGGTCCACCGGGTGCGCCGAGCCCTCGGCACCCGCGACGCCGGTCACACCGGCACGCTCGACCCGGCCGCCACCGGCCTGCTGGCCATCTGTCTCGGCGACGCCCTCAAGCTGCAGCGCTGGCTGGCCGACGGCGACAAGGCCTATCTCGCCACCATCGCCTTCGGCGCCTCCACCACCACCGAGGACGCCGAGGGGACGGTGCTGGCGCGCGGCGACCCGTCGGGCCTGACCGAGGCGGCCCTGCGGGCGGCGTTGCCGGCACTCACCGGCGAGATCGACCAGGTGCCGCCCATGTTCTCGGCGGTGCGCGTCGACGGGCGGCGGCTCCACGAAGCGGCCCGGGCCGGCGAGACCGTCGAGCGGCAGGCGCGCCGGGTCACGGTCCACGCCCTCGACCTCGGCGAGGTCGGGCCGGCCGGCGCCGACGGGCTTCGCCCGGTCCAACTCGGCGTCCGCTGCGGCAAGGGGACCTTCGTCCGGACCCTGGCGGCCGACCTCGGCCAATCGCTCGGTGTCCCGGCGCACCTCCGTGCGCTGCGCCGCACCGAGGCTGGCCCCTTCCGGCTCGACGACGCCCTGCCGCTCGAGGCCCTGGAGCGGCTGGCGGCCAGCGACCGGGCCGGCCTGCTGGCCCGCATCATCCACCCGGCCGAGGCGGTCGCCTTCTTCCCGCTGCTGCTGGTGGACGCCAACGGGGCCATCGCCCTGTCGCGGGGCCGCCAGCTCCCCCGCCCCGGGGAGGCCAACGGACTCTGGCGGGTGGTCGGCCCGGA
>JANPOM010000572.1:0-1527 GCA_031427995.1 Anaeromyxobacter sp.
GCGCGGCGGCACCACCAGCGCCACGTAGAGCGGGGAGCCGGTGAAGACCAGCACCGCCCCGGCCGCGAGGGCACCACCCGCCAGCTCGTGGAAGAGCCGGCGGCGCAGCGGCAGCTCGGTCCAGGGCGGCAGGACCGCCAGCGCCCAGCGGGCCAGCAGCAGCATGACCAGGGCCTCGGCGACGTGGTGGTCGATCCGGCCGTAGCGCGAGATGGCGACTCCCTGGGGCAGCACCGCCGCCAGGATGCCGGCCGCCAGCGCGCCGGCGCGCCGGCCCGGCCCCGGGGGCCCGACCCGGAGCGCCAGCTCGATCACCGCGGCCACCACCACCACCCCGAGCAGCGGGCAGAGCGCCGCCACCCAGAGGTCGCCGCCGGCCGGTCCGCCCAGGGCTCGCCCGAGCACGATCAGCCCGGCCCCCAGCAGGTCGAAGCCGGCCGCCCAGGGGATGGCCGCACCCGCGGGCCAGGCGATGAGCGGATCGAACCAGGGCACCGCCGGGAACTGGTCGGCGATGAGCCGCATGCGCCGCAGGTGGTAGAGCGAGTCGCCGTCGAGCGTCACCAGCTCACCCTGGTCGAAGGCGGCCGCGGCGCCGGCCAGGCGGAGCAGGAGGGCGACGAGGAGCAGCAGCGCCACCGCGGCGGCGAAGAGCAACCGGTCGCGGCGCGCCGAAGCCTCGCCGTCGCCGGTCGGTCCGGCCACCGCGATCACGGCCCCGCCACCCGCAGCCGGAGCGTGAAGCGGGCCCCACCGCCGGGCGCCTCGCCCGCCTCGATGGCGCCGCCGAAGGAGGCGATCAGGCCGTGGCAGACCGAGAGCCCCAGCCCGGTCCCCTGCCCCGGCTCCTTGGTGGTGAAGAAGGGGTCGAAGAGCCTCAGCCTCGCCTCGGGCGAGAGCCCGGGGCCGCTGTCGCTCACCTCGATCACCACCTGGTCCCCGTCGAGACGGCCGGTCACCTCGACGCGCCCCGCCCCCGCCATGGCGTCGCCGGCGTTGAGGAGCAGGTTGAGGAAGACCTGCGAGAGCCGGCGCTCGTCGGCCTGGACGCTCGGCAGGCCGGGGGCGAGCCTCACCTCGAGCCGCACCTCCCGGAACCGGCCCTGCATGCGCGCCAGCCGGGCCGCCGCCTCGAGCGCCGCCACCACCTCCACCGGCCCGAGCGCCAGCGCGGCGGGCCGGGCGAAGTCGAGCAGGTCGCGGACGATGGCGTCGATTCGCGCGGCCTCGACGCCGATCCGCCTCAAGAAATCCTCGACCTCGGCGTGGGCGGAGCCGCCGCCGGCCAGCCTGACGCGTGCCAGCTCGGCGTATCCTGCGATGGCGCCGAGCGGGTTGCCCACCTCGTGGGCGATCCCGGCGGCCAGCCGCCCCACCGAGGCGAGCCGCTCGGAGCGGAGCAGCTCCTCCCGGGTCTCGGCGAGGCGGCGGTTGCTCGCCTCCAGCTCCTCGACCTTGGCGGCGAGCCGGGCCCGCTCCTCGGAGAGGGCGGCCGCGGTCCGCTCGAAGGCGACCGCGACCCGCGCC
>JANPOM010000573.1:0-4622 GCA_031427995.1 Anaeromyxobacter sp.
CTGCTGGCCCACCTCGATTCAGCGGTGGGGACCGGGCTCACGCCTGCCCAGGTGCAGGCGCAGACGGCGCTGGCCTCCACCATGACCTGGGACGCCAACCTCCAGCGCGTCCAGGAGCGCGTGGAGGCGATGCTGGCCAGGGAGGGCGCTGGCGCCTAGTTCGCGAAGAGCGGAAGGGTGGCGACGGTGGTGGGCAGGGGGCCGTTGAAGAGGGAGGCGCCGCCCGAGGCGCGCAAGCTCACCGTGCCGCCGCGGCCGGTGGACGAGAAGCGGACCGTGGCGGCGCGCCCGTCGGCGAAGACGATCTCGACGCCGGTCTGCCCTGGGACGGCGCCGGCGAGCGTGGCGGCGGAGACCGCGCCGTCCAGGCCGATGACGTGCAGGAACAGTGAGCTGGTGCCGGCGGCGTCGGTGACGTCCACGCGGCGCCCGGTGACCAGGTAGGAGAGCCCGGCGGGTGCCAGGCGGTACACGTCCATACTGTTGGAGCCCCTGGTGAGGGAGAGGTTGTCGCCTGCCAGCGCCGGCGCGACCGGGACGTTGAGCGTCCAGACGCGGCTGACGCCCGCCCCGACCGTGTCCACGCGGTCGAAGACCACGAAGGTGCTCGGCTTGATGAAGAGGAACTCCCGCTCCACCTTCGCCACCGCCGCCTTGCCGTTGTAGATGGGGGTGACGTTCGCGAGCCCGTAGGTCATGAGGGCGTCGTCACCGGTCGCCAGCATCTCGCACCGGGGCGAGCCCTCGACCTGGGTGACCGTCACGCCCCCCTGCACCACGCGGACCAGGCTGTGGAGGCTCTCGTCCTGCTCGATGCCCGAGGCGGAGTCGATGTTGGCGTCGTAGGCGAGCCAGTTGCCCTTGAAGAGGACGAAGCTGCCCTGGTCGCGGTGGGCGTGACTCTCGGTATATGGGCCGCAGATGAAGTTGGCGTAGGAGGCCGACCGGCTCCAGGCGGCGCGCATGGGGAACTGGCCGGTGCCGCTGCCCCAGTAGCTGGTGGCCAGGTCGGTGAGCGGCGTGGCGGCCAGGTTGGGGTTCTCGTAGAGGAAGTCGCTGTAGAACATGAAGCTGGACTGCATGCGCGGGACGGAGGAGGCGCCCAGCAGGGACTGGGCGACCCCGGCCAGCCGGTTCTCGGGGAACAGCGCCATGAGGATCTGCAGGTACTGGCGGTGGTAGTCGAAGAGGGCCGCCGTGGAGTCGCGCGCGTGGTCGCCGGTGGGGGCCAGGCGATCCAGGGTGGGCACGATGGCGTGCATCTCGAAGGCCAGGGAGGCCAGCGTGTGTGGCGTGTTGCCGGCGATGCGCTCGGTGGTCGAACGCTCCCACCAGTCGTAGAGTTCCCAGAGGTTCTTCATGGCGGTGCCGTAGCCGGTCCCTTCGCGGGAGCCGCCGCCGATCAGGTCGTTGTTGAAGGTGGGGAAGAGCTGGTTCTGCAGCTTGACGGTGCGGAACTGGTCGATCCAGGTCTGGGCGTCGGGGTTCTCGCCGTGGCTGGCCAGGCCCAGCAGCATGGTCGCCCGCAGGAACGAGTAGTAGTAGTTGTTCGACGGGTTGTCGATCGACCAGCCGCTCCAGGGGTAGACGGTGGCGCCCCAGCGGGCGATGGCCGGGTTCCAGACGTTCCAGACGGCCTGGTTGGCGTAGGTCACCCAGCGCGAGCGCTGCGCCGGGGTGAGCCGGTCCCAGCACCAGTCGTAGACGATGGCGACGTTGCCGATGATCGGCCCGACCTCCAGGTAGCTGTCGGCCGCCACCGTGGCGCGCTGGTTGGCCGCGATGAGCGCCTCCTCGCTGGCCACGAAGGCCTCGGTGCGGCTCACGGCGTAGTCGGCGTAGGCCGTGCTCCCGGTGAGCTGGTACATCAGGGCCGCGAACCAGGGCTCGAAGGCGTAGGCGTTCCCGCCCGCCAGCTGCGCGTCGACGAGGACCCTGAAGCGCGTCGCGGCGGGCGTCGGCACCGCCAGGAGCTGCTGCAGGCAGCTCCTGTAGGCCGCGTCGCGCAGGAGCACGCGCGGGTGGGCGGGGAGGATCGACACGGTCGTGGAGCTGCTGCGGGTCAGCACGCAGTCGGAGACTCCGACGGGAGGGACGTTCACGGTGGCGGTCGCCGTGCTGCTCCCTCCCGCGCTGGTGGCGGTCAGGGTGTAGGAGGTGGTGGCGGTCGGCGAGACCACCACCGAGGTGCCGGTCACGGCGCCCACGCCGGCGCTTATGGAGAGGCTGGTGGCGCCGATCACGCTCCAGGACAGGGTCGAGGACTGCCCGGCCTGGATGGTCAGGGGACTGGCGGTGAAAAACTGGATGCTCGGGCCGGTGCCCACCGTCACCGTGGTGGTCGCGGTGATGCTGCCCCCGGCGCTGGTGGCGGTCAGCGTGTAGGAGGTGGTGGCGGCCGGCGAGACCTGGACCGAGGTGCCGGTCACGGCGCCCACGCCGGCGCTGATCGACAGGCCGGCCGCGCCGGTCACGCTCCAGGAGAGGGTCGAGGACTGCCCGGGCTGGATGCTCACCGGCGCGGCGCTGAACGACTGGATGGTGGGGGCCGAGGCGTCGATCGGGTACGTCGTCTTCGCGGTGCAGGCGGAGAGGGTCGCGGCGAGGCAGGCGAAGGCGACGGCGAGGCGATGAGCGGTGTGACGAGCATTCAGCACGTGGACCTCCAGACAGTTCGCTCGTCGAACCACGGTTCGGGCCGAGTGTACTCCGTCGAGTCAGCGACCATGAGCACAGGCAGCCTACTCCCGCAGGTAGAAGGGCGTCATCACCGCCGACCGGCACTGCCAGTTGAAGCTGCGGAGCTGGCCCGCCTGGCCGAGCCTGCGCAGCCCGTCGACGAGCGACAGGGCGGCGGCGCGGAGCTCGGTGTCGGTGCGGCCGCCCCAGTGCCAGGCCAGGGCCACCAGGTAGGCCGACTCCCCCCAGTGCTCCTCGAAGGGGTCGAGCTCGGCGGTGGCCACGCCGGCGCCCATCCAGTAGTAGGGCCGGCCGTCCAGGTCACGGCCATGCCTGGCGATCATCCGGCCGAGCCGGACCAGGCCGGCGCGGGCGGCCAGCGCCCCGGCGCCACCGACGCGGCGCGCGTAGGTGTCGAGGCCATCGGCGAGGATGGCGCTCATCCACGGGCTGCAGCCGAAGTACCCGTACGGCTCGCCGTGGGCGTCGGCGCCGTGGGCGAAGCACCGCGCCTCCGGCTCCCACGCGTACGCGGAGAAATCCTGCATCGGCAAGTAGGCGCCGACCGCCTGCTCGGCCCAGGCCGCGAAGGTGGCGGCCCGATCGTCGCTGACGGCGGCGGCCCACTCGTAGGCCAGCAGGGCGAAGCCGGCGTGGCGTTCGGTCCAGAAGTCGGCTCCGCCGGCGTACCCAGGATCGCCCCAGAGGGCGTGGGCCCGGACGGCGACGTTCTCGGCGCCTTCCCGGAAGCGGTCGTCGCCGGTCAGCAGGTAGTGGATCGCCAGGCCCTGCGCGTAGTGGTACTTCAGGTCACCAGCCGCGCCCGGGACCAGGATCCTAGTGGCCTCGTCGGTCCCGGTGAGGCCGGCCCGGTAGATGGCCGCCTCGCGGTAGGCCGACTGGAGGGGCCCGAGGCCACCGGTGATGGCGTAGCCGAGGTACAGCGCCGTGGGGCGGTCGAAGAGCCAGGAGCCGGCGGTCCCAGCGACGGCCAGGAAGGCGTCAACGTCGAAGGTGGCGTAGTCGCAGAGGGCCGACCAGGCGTCCAGCGGGGTGCCGGCGACGGCGGTGGCCGTCACGACCGGGCCGGCCACCTGGCTGGCGGTCAGCCAGACCGAAGGGAGCAGCACCCAGACACGCGGGCCGGTGGTGCCATCCGCGGCCAAAAGGGTCCCGGCGACGTCCATGAGGGGGAGGGCGCCGGAGGAGGTCGGGGTGCCGACCTCCACGTCGAGCGCCGCGGTGGTGGTCACGTCTACCTCGACCTGGAGCTGGACCGACCGGAGCGAGCCGTCTGGCCAGCTCGCGAGCACCCGGCGGGCCGAAGCCAGCTCTGAGCCCCCCGGCCTGGCCAACCGGAACCGCGCCAGGTCATGGAGCAGGCCAGCGGGAATCGGGAGCGCGAAGTTGACCCGCTGCACGCCGGTGACCCCGGCCTGCGGGACCAGCCTGGCCTGGAAGGACGGGGCGATGGGGTCAGGGGGCGGTCCGGCGCCACCGGGGCCTCCCGGCGTGGCGTCGCTCACCGTGCCGCCGCATGCCGAGAGCGCTCCGGCCAGGAGCACGGCGTGGAGGCGGCTGCCGAAGTCGAACAAGGTCAAGTCCTATCCCCCGCACCTGAACCGGTCGCTTCCAGTATCTAAGCGGACGGCCCCCTTCCGGCAACCCCCGCTCGCGGATGAGATGGGCGTCCAGCGTCCAGGCGCGATTGCCGGCCTCCGGCCATCCCCGTCCGCGGGGGGAGAAGGCCGGGAAGCGTGGCGGGGCCTTCCGCGGAGGGACGAGATGCGAGAGGCTAGTGCCCCGACCCACGCAAGATTAACCCACGAGAGCGCCGAGAACCAAGCGAGGCTGGCGCCCGAGGAGGGAGCAGCGGAAGCCTAGCAGCGCAACTCGTATCAGCGGACCGAAGAAGCCGCCAGCCGCAGCGAGAGGATCGGCGC
>JANPOM010000574.1:0-1027 GCA_031427995.1 Anaeromyxobacter sp.
GCTGGGATCGGCCTGGCGGGTGAGCGCCGCCAGGTACTCGAGGATGGGCGGCGCCACCGGGGTCCAGCCGAAGGGGAGCGGCGGCTTGATGATGCAGAGCTTCACGGTGAATCCTCGTCCCCCACGCGGAGGCGGCGGATCGTACTCGATGCCCGGCCCGGGGTGGAGTGCCCCGCCGGTAAACGAAAGCTACGTGAGCAGGCCCCGGACACTCCCCCGCAGGCCGTTCGTCCCTGGCCTGGACCCGGGCATGAGTGAGCCGCCGTGGCGAGGTCCCCCGCTCACCCCCACCGGGCGCGAGGACAGTGGGCGAGGATGGTCTCGTCCGCGGTGAGGAGGACGCTCCCGTGTGCGATGGCGTGCGCCACGATCAACCGGTCGAACGGGTCGCGCGTCCAGGTCAGTCCCTGCGCCTGCCTTCCGATCTCCCTGAGGTCCCCGGGGGCCTCCTCCACGCCGTGATCCTCGAAGAGGACGCCGACCACCTCCTCCACCCGCGTACCGAGGCGGCCGAGTTCGAAGAGGAACTGCAGCTCGAGGATGGCCAGCGGGGAGAGGTACAGAGGCCCCTTGCGGAGCATCGCATCGATCGGCTTCAGTCGGCGCCGCGCATCGCCAGCGGCCATCCAGAGACCGACGTGGGTGTCGAGGTGGTATCTCACGGCTCCGTCCGCGAGCTCCAGGGCCACTCGACGTGGATCAGGTCGTCAGGGTCTCCGATGATGAGGCCAGGGATGGTCCGGGGAACCTTCTTCCGGCGCGGGGCGGCCTTCCTCCGGACGATCGCCAGCTCGACCCCGCCACGCACCACCTCGACCGGCTCCCCGGTCCTGGCGACCTGGTCGAGGACCTCGGAGAGGTGGGCCCTGAGGTCCGTGGCGGTGCGCTTCATGCTTCGGAAAGTAAGATGCGTACGTACGTACGTCAACCCCTCCCCCCCCCCGAAATCCACGTCGGACGTCCGAAGTTGAGAAGGAGGGGCCACGGGTGGGTGCCCCCCACAACCACCTGGGACGGCCGGAAGGCG
>JANPOM010000575.1:0-1116 GCA_031427995.1 Anaeromyxobacter sp.
CGACGCCAGCCTGGTGGTCGCCCGCGCCCTGGAGCGGAAGCGGCTGAAGGAGCAAGCGGCGTCCCTCCGGCGCGAGGTGGAGGGCATCTACTCCTTCCACAACCTGGTGGGCAAGAGCGCCCGGATGCGAGAGGTCTACACGTTGCTCGAGCAGGCCAGCAAGCTCGACATCACGGTGCTGCTCAACGGCGAGACCGGCACCGGGAAGGAGCTGGCGGCAAGGGCCGTCCACTACCACAGCGCCCGCAAGGAGCGCCGCTTCGTGCCGGTGAACTGCGGCGCCCTGCCGGCGGAGCTGGTCGAGAGCGAACTCTTCGGCCACGCCAAGGGATCGTTCACGGGCGCAATCGGCATGAAGCGCGGCCTCTTCGAGGAGGCCGAGGGTGGGACCATCTTCCTCGACGAGATCGGAGAGCTGCCGCTGCCGGTCCAGGTCAAGCTGAACAGGGTCCTCCAGGAGAAGGAGATCCGGCGCGTCGGCGACACCTCGCCAATCAAGGTGAACGTCCGGGTCATCGCCGCGACCCACCGGGATCTCAAGGCCGAGGTGCAGGCCGGGCGCTTCCGCGAGGACCTCTTCTACCGGCTCCACGTCTTCCCGGTGGTCCTGCCGCCGCTCCGGGAGCGGCGCGAGGACATCGCGCTCCTCGCCACCCACTTCCTCGAGAAGCATGCCCAGGTACTGGGGAGGTCGCTCACCGCCTTCGATCCCGACGCGCTGCGGGCGCTCACCGGCTATCCCTGGCCCGGCAACGTCCGCGAGCTCGAGAACGCCATCGAGCGCGCCGTGGCGGTGGGCCAGGGCCAGGCCATCCAGCTCCGCGACCTGCCGGCCGACGTGAAGGGCAGCCAGGAGGGGGTCATCCCGGCCGAGCAGCTGGCCAAGATGCCCTACCGCGAGGCGGTCGACCTGGCGCGGGACCGGGTGACCCGCGACTACCTGGTGGCGCTCCTCCGTGAGCTGGACGGAAACGTCACCAAGGCGGCCGAGCGAGCCGGGATGGCGCGCGAGAGCCTCCACCGCCTGCTCAAGCGCTACGGCGTCCGGTCGGACGACTTCAAGGCCCGGTAGCGGCCGCCATGCGCACGGCGGAGGAACCTCCCGTCAAGCGGAGA
>JANPOM010000576.1:0-2981 GCA_031427995.1 Anaeromyxobacter sp.
CGCCTGCTCGCCTTCGGCTGGCCGCACCGCTGGCTCTTCGCCGCGGCCCTGCTCTGCATGGTGGTGCTGGCCAGCGCCACCGCCGCCTACGTCAACCTGATGGGGCCGGCCCTGGAGTTCCTCTTCACCGGGAAGGCGAGCTCGCTGGCCAACATCGTGCACATGCTGCCGAAGAAGGTGGACGTCGCCGCCACCCTGGCCGCGTTCGAACGCAGCCGGCTGCTGGCGCTGCTACCCTTCGTCATCATCGGCGTCGCGCTGGTGAAGGGCATGGCCTACTTCGGCCAGATGTACCTGATGGGGCTCATCTCGCAGCGCATCGTGGCCGACCTGCGGACCGGGCTATTCAGCCGGCTGGTCGGACTTCCGCCCGCCTTCCACTCCAAGCGCCACTCCGGCGACCTGCTCTCGCGCTTCACCACCGACGTGCAGATGATCCAGTTGGCGGTCACCGACGCGGTGGCCACCTACCTGCGTGACGGTATCACCGTCATCGTCATGCTCATCAACTGCCTCCTGCTCGACTGGAAGCTCTCGCTGATGGCCTTCGGCGCGGTGCCGCTGACGCTCTTCCCGGTGATCCGCATGGCCAAGCAGCTGCGGAGTAACACCGGCGAGACCATGGCCCACCTCGGCATCATCTCGGAGATCGCCCTGGAGGCGCTGGCCGGGCTGCGGGTGGTGCAGGCCTTCGGGATGGAGAAGTACGAGGAGGCCCGCTTCGCCAAGGCCAACGCCTCGATGATGAAGTTCGAGCGGCGCATCACCCGGCTGCGGGCCTTCTCCTCGCCGCTCATGGAGGTGATGGCGGCGGCCGGCATGGCCTTCACGATCTGGTGGGTGGGCGGCCAGATCCTCTCGGGGCAGCTCGGGGCCGGGAAGTTCTTCTCGTTCGTGACCGCCGTGCTCTTGCTCTACCAGCCGGTCAAGCAGCTGGGCCGCGTCGGGCAGATGGCCCTCATCGGGGCCGCCTCGGGCCAGCGCGTCTTCGAGATCCTCGACGCCAAGTCGACCGTGCGCGACGACGGGAAGGTGGAGCTGGCGCCGTTCCAGGAGGCGATCCGCTTCGAGGGAGTCTACTTCGACTACGGGAACCGGCCGGTGCTGGAGGGGCTCGATCTCACCATCCAGAAGGGCCAGGTGGTGGCGCTGGTGGGACCCTCCGGCGGAGGCAAGACCACCATCTCCAACCTGCTGCCGCGTTTCTGGGATCCAACCGGCGGGCGCATCACCATCGACGGCGTGGACGTCAAGGACGTCACCATGGCCAGCCTGCGCGCCCAGCTGGCGGTGGTGACGCAGGAGACCGTGCTCTTCAACGACACGGTGCGCGCCAACATCGCTTACGGCCGGCCCGATCTCTCGCAGGAGGCCGTGGAGCAGGCGGCGCGAATGGCCCAGGCCCACGACTTCATCTTGCAGATGCCGAAGGGCTACCAGACCCAGGTCGGAGAGCGGGCGGTGCTCCTCTCGGGAGGGCAGCGGCAGCGCATCGCCATCGCCAGGGCCTTCCTCAAGAACGCCCCCATCCTGATCCTCGACGAGGCGACCAGCGCGCTCGACGCCGAGAGCGAGCGCGAGGTGCAGCGGGCGCTGGAGCGGCTCATGGAGCTGGAGGGAGGGCGCTACCGGACCACCCTGGTGATCGCCCACCGGCTCTCCACCATCCGCAACGCCGACAAGATCGTGGTGCTGGTGGAGGGGCGGGTGGTGGAGACCGGGCGGCACGAGGAGCTGCTGGCGCGTGGAGGCGAGTACGCCCGGCTCTGGAAGATCTTCGAGGGCGAGGCCAGGGAGCGGGGGGAGGCGGCGTGAGGGGGCGGGATCATGATACCCTGCGTCGTACCACCACGGAGCAGGACATGGACTGGGAAGCTCTTCCGTCGCGCATCGTTTTCGACGCGCCCGATCGACTCACGGACGTCACCAGCTGGCACACCCACGTCCCGTTCGCCTTCTGGTGCGTCGAGGTCCTGCGACCCCGCCTCTTCGTGGAGTTGGGGACGCACAAGGGCGATTCCTACTCTGCGTTCTGCCAGGCGGTGAAGCGGCTGGCGCTCCCGACCGCCTGCTATGCGGTCGACACCTGGAAGGGTGACCACGAGGCCGGGTTCTACAGCGACGAAGTACTGGAGGAGCTGCGCGCCTACCACGATCCTCGCTACGCCGCCTTCTCGCGGCTGGTCCGCGCCACCTTCGACGAAGCGCTGGCCCATTTCGCCGATGGCTCCATCGACCTGCTCCACATCGACGGGCTCCACACCTACGAGGCGGTCAGCCACGACTTCGAGACCTGGCTGCTCAAGCTAAGCCGCCGCGCCGTGGTGCTCTTCCATGACGTCAATGTCCGCGAGCCGGACTTCGGCACCTGGCGCTTCTGGGAAGAGGTTCGGGTGCAGTATCCGCACTTCACTTTCCTCCACGGGCACGGGCTGGGCGTCCTGCTGGTCGGCAGGGAAGTGCCTGAGCCCTTGCGGCGGCTGGCCGCTTGCCCGCCCGAGTCGGTCGCGGGGCCGAGGACCTTCTTCGCCGGTCTGGGGCATCAGGTGGAGCTCACCGCGAGGGTCCAGCAGGTGACGGCGCGCCTGGAGGCCGCTGACCAGGACCGGGCCCGACAGGGCCTGGAAGAGAAGCGGCTAGTGGGCGAGGTGGCGCGCCTGGAGGAGGCGCTCGCCGAGTTGCGCGAAGCGACGGCACGGCAGCTGGAGGTCCAGCGGGCCAAACTGGCGCGGCAGGCTGGAGAGCAGCTGGCCGAGGTCGGGCGCGCGGCTGCGGAGGCGGCGGCGCAGGCCGCGCGCGAAGCCGAGCGAGCCTCGGTAGCGCGCCTGAACGAAGCCATCCGTGGCCACCGCGACGCGGCGGCCCAGCGGCTCGCCGGCCTGCGGGCCGAGTTCGAGCGGGCGACCTCGGTCGCAGCGCAGGAGGCCGGGCAGCGGCTCGAAGCGCTGCGCGCGGAGCGCGATCTAGAAGTCGCTGAACTG
>JANPOM010000577.1:0-2830 GCA_031427995.1 Anaeromyxobacter sp.
CCAAGCTGCTGCTCTGGGACGCAACCATCGCAAAGCTGCACGTTCTCAAAGCGGTTCGGAACAAGCGACGATCGTCTTGCCCGTCCATCCGTTCCGAGGCGTTCCGTTTCAGGTAGTGCGGCTGCTTCGCGGGAGTCTGCATTCGCCTGGGGTTCAGCACGTTGAGTTGCTCGTGCCTGGCAAACGAGTCCTGCGCGTTCCGGTCCAGTGGACGGACATGGCACTGCCTGATGAGAAGCTGCCGCGGCCCACTGGCAACCGCGCGAGCGTCGAAGCGCTCCTCTCGCTGGCGCGGATGGTGGAGGTGCACCAGGAGCGAAAACTTGCCGAGCGCGACCGAGCGGGCAAGATGCCGTTATCTGAACGGATGGTCAGGTCTCGCGATGACGGAACGCGGTCGACGATCCAGCGGCATCTCTTGGGCGCAGTTCACGAGCAAGGAGCAGGAACGCGTGCTCAGCGTGTTGGCGAGCGCGGCCCTGCGGCTCCTGCAGGCGGAAGTCGCCGCGGAGCAGGGAGCCGTCGATGATAACCAAGGTCTCGAGCGGGCATCTTCAGCGCCGAGCGGTCGTCTACCTGCGGCAGTCCACGCTGAAGCAGGTGGTGGACCACACGGAATCGACGAGGCGACAGTACGGCCTGCGCGAGAGAGCGCTGGCGCTGGGCTGGCCGGCTGACTTGGTCGACGTTGTCGACGAAGACCTGGGGCGGAGCGGCTCCACAACAGATGGCCGGTCGGGTTTTCGGAAGCTCAGCGAGGAGATCGCCCGAGGTAACGTGGGAGCCGTCCTTGCGTTGGACGTGTCGCGGCTGGCGCGCTCGTCGGCGGACTGGCACCGATTGCTCGACTTGTGTGGGGTCGCGGACGTGCTCATCGCCGACGAGCAATCCATCTACGACCCGCGCGACCACAACGACCGGCTACTGCTGGGTATCAAGGGAACGATGTCCGAGGCGGAGCTCACCTGGATGCGCCTACGCCTCCATGGCGCCCGCATGAGCAAGGCCCGAAGAGGCGAGCAGCACATGCCTTCGCCCGTTGGGTACGAGTGGGACCCATCAACCCAAAGGTTCCGCCTCGACGCAGACGAGGAGGTACAGCGATCCATCAAGCTCATCTTCGAGCGATTCCGGATCGATCGTTCCGCGTACGGTGTGGCACGGTACTTCGTAGCGCACGAATTGAAGATCCCGGCGCGACGGCCCGGCACTCGGGACCTCAGCTGGTCGGCACCTCGACCGAGCCGCATCCTGCAAATCTTGGCCAACCCGACCTACGCTGGCGCGTACGTCTACGGGCGACGTCAGCACACGGTGGGTCTGGTCGACGGGCAGGTCGTGCACAGAACTTGCCGAATCCCCACCGACGCGTGGAAGATCGTGCTCCGCGATCGCCACCCAGCGTGCCTTCCTTGGGAGGAGTACGTGAGCAACCAGAAGACCCTTCGGGACAACCGCCCCCATCGCGGCGCTCCCGAGAGACACGGGGCGCCTCGAGCAGGTGACGCCCTCCTCCAAGGAATCGTGCTGTGCGGTCGCTGCGGAGGCCGGATGAACACCGTCTATGGCGGCAAGCAGCGCCACGCTCGCTACTCCTGTGTCAGTCCGACCCAGCGCGGCGAGGCGATGAGGACGTGCTGGTCCGTGGCGGCCAAGGCCATCGACACGCATGTCGCCCAGCTCGTCCTGTCGGTCGTGCAGCCGCCGGAGGTTGAGCTTGGGTTGGCAGTCGTTCGCGAGACGGAGCGCCAGGCCAAGCAGCTCGCCGAGCAGTGGCGGCTACGGCTGGAGCGCGCCCGCTATGAAGGCCGGCTCGCCGAGCGTCGCTACAAGGCCGTCGACCCCGACAATCGCATCGTGGCGCGAGCCCTCGAGAGGGAATGGGAAGGGAAACTGGCGGAGCTCGATGAGATGGAGCGCAAAATGGCGGCGGGGCGCCGGCAGAAGAAGGTGGACCTGGACGCACGGGACCGCGCCCGTCTCGTCGCGCTCAGCCGAAACTTGCCCACGGTGTGGGCCGCGCCGTCCACGACTATGGCCGAGCGAAAGAACGTGGTCCGCACTCTGATCCGAGAGGTCTGCTTGACGCCATCCGACCGGCCATCGCTCGGGACGCTCGTGGACGTCCTATGGCAGACAAACGCGACTGACAGTGACACCGTCGACCGCCAGCTCCCAGGATGGCATGCGCCCAAGGACGCGGCGCAGCTCATCCGGCAGCTTGTGCGGCGGGGTACGAGGGCGACCGAGATCGCCGAACAACTCAACGAGGCCGGACTCCTGACGGCCTCCGGCTTGCAGTGGACCAACATGTTCGTCCATGCCCACTGCCGGTACCACGGGGTCCGATGGACGAAGCGCATGCCTTCTTCGGTCCGACGGCCGGAGCGACGTCGAGATGGGCTGTACTCTCTTCGTGGCGTAGCGGTCCGACTCGGCGTCACTGAGAACGCCGTGCGCTACTGGGTGAACAGCGGTTGGCTCCCGACCGTCGAGGGCGGCTCCAGAGGCCGCCCTGGTTGGTACCGACTCGACGACGTCGGCGTCCGGCGCCTCGAAAAGTGCCGCGACTTACACACGAGAGACTCCAGCCGTCGACAGTTGCAAGTGCCTTGAGAAGGGAGACGTATCGTGACGGTTCGATCGGGACAAGGGCGGCTTCATCCTGCTCTACAAGCGGCTCGAGCGCGGCCAGTTCAAGCTGCCCCACATGGACCCATCGGTGATGGCCATCCAGATGGACGCGACGCAGCTCGCCATGCTGCTCGACGGCATCGACGTGGGAAGGGTCCGCCGTCCACGACTATGGCCGAGCGAAAGAACGTGGTCC
>JANPOM010000578.1:0-1017 GCA_031427995.1 Anaeromyxobacter sp.
CCTTGTTCGGCTGGCTCCCGGGCCGGGCGCTCTAGCCACCGGCGCGCCGCTCGCGCCACCCACGCCCGCCCGGCGCCATGCGCATCACCCTCATCGCCATCACCCACGACCGGCCCGACGCCCTGGCGCTGCTGCTGCGCGGCCTGGCACGCCAGTCGCGCCTCCCCGACCAGGTGATCGTCAGCGAGGACGGCGAGTCACTGGAGACGCGCCGGGCCGTGGCGCAGGCCGGCGCCGGGCTGGGCGACCGGCTCGTCCACCTCACCCAGCCCCACCGCGGGGCCCGCATGTCGCGGGTGCGCAACCGCGGGCTGGCGGTCGCCACCGGCGATTACGTCATCTTCATCGACGGCGACCAGGTCCCGGCGCGCGCCTTCGTGGCCGACCACGCCGCCTTCGCCCGCCCCGGCACCTTCACGCAGGGCTCGCGGGTGCTGGCCGGGCCGCGGGCCACGGCGCGCCTCCTGGAGCAGGGCCGGCTCGACCTCCCCTTCTTCGCGCCGGACCTCGACCGCCGCCGCCACCTGCTGCGCGCCCCCTGGCTCTGGCCGCTCTTCGCGAAGCCGAACCGGTCGGCGCGGGCCCTGAAGAGCTGCAACCTGGCCTTCTGGCGCCAAGACCTGGTGGCGCTCAACGGCTTCGAGGAGCGGCTTGAGGGCTGGGGGCTGGAGGACCTGGAGCTCTGCGCCCGCGCCTATCACCACGGCCTCTGGCGCCGCGACCTGCGCATGGGGGCCGGGCTGATCCACCTCTGGCACGGCCCACCGGGGCGGCTCGCCGACGACAACCCCAACTGGCCCGCCTACCGCGACACGCTGGCCACGAAGCGCGTTCGCGCCCTGCAGGGGCTCGATCGCCACCTCGCCGCGGCCTCCGCCTCCGCCTCCGCCTCCGCTTCGGCCGAAGACGCCGACGCCGCGCCGTCCTAGGCGACCTGCACCGCCGCCCGCCAGCGGGCCAGCATGGCCTCGCGGTCGGTCGGCTTCATGCGCGGGGTGAAGCGCCGGTCCTGCCGCC
>JANPOM010000579.1:0-1164 GCA_031427995.1 Anaeromyxobacter sp.
TGCGGCCGTCCTCGCTCTGGTCATCTTGGCCGCAGCGCTCCTCGCCTACCGCGCCTGGCTCCTCTTCTGGCGCAACAAGGTCATCTCCCGGCTCTCCGGCACGTTCTTCAAGGTGGAAGACGGCCGGTTCCCGTCACGCCCGGTAGACCTGCTGCAGGAGATCGCTAGCCGCCCCAAGGGCCACACGTTTGTCGGCCTCACGCCGAAGAAGAGCCTCCTCGGCTGGCGCTGGAAGCCTGTCTACTTAGACGAGCGGCAGCGGACCACGCACCGCCACGTCCTCGGGAAGACCGGCTCGGGCAAGACCATGAGCGTGCTCTGGCCCCAGGTACTGCAGGACGTTCTCGACGGCAAGGGTTGCGTCGTGATCTCGGGGAAGGGGAGCGACGAGGAGATCGGCACCATCAAGGCCATCGCGAAGTTCGCCAAGCGCGAGGCCGATCTCCGGGTGTTCGCCCTGCCGGCGTGGAACCAGCCGGCCATCCCGAGCCACACCTACAACATGGTCTGGGTGGAGCCGCGTACGCCCGATGGACCGGGCGGCGATCCCGTGGCGATGGCGGAGCGCGTCTTCTCGGTCCTGCCGCTGGGCGACAACCACTACTACAACACGCAGGCGCAGCTCATGTTCAGCAACCTGTGCCGGCTGCTGCACGGCATGGTGGACGCTGACGGCCACGGACTGCCTTTCACCATGCGCGACGTCGCGCTCTGCCTCAAGGCCATCGGCAATCGCAACCAGCACTGGCAGAAGGCGCTCGGCGTCTGTCTCGACACCTCCCTCGAAGTGGAGGCGGCCCGAGAGGTTGTCTCGCAGGTCGATCGCATCGGGCACGAGATCCACAAGGTCCTCTCCGGCCTGGTCGGCGCGGTGGACAAGTTCCAGGCGCCACTCGTCAACGCCTACGATCCGGACATCGTGATGCGCGACGTCCTGGAGAAGAACCTCCTCCTCTACGTCCAGCTCCCCTCCAACCTCTTCAAGATCCAGGCGCCGTCGCTCGGCAAGGTCTTCCTCATGGACATCCAGCAGGAGGGGAGCCTGCGCCAGGTCTTCCGGTCGACCCGGAACCAGCGGCCGTTCAGCGTGGTGGTGGACGAGTTCGGACGCTTCGCCGACCTCACCTTCGTGGATTCCATCAACCAGCTTCGCGACGCCAACCT
>JANPOM010000580.1:0-1086 GCA_031427995.1 Anaeromyxobacter sp.
AGAGGGGGGCGGAGGGGCCGGGGTTCTTGGTGGTCAAGGTCCAGAAGAAGGAGGAATCAGAGGAAGAGTGGAAAGTGAGAAGATCAAGAAAGAAAAAAGCATGCGGTTTGGCAAAGGGCGGACGGTTCAGATGAGCGAGCGGAGTTCAAAGTGAGGGAGGCGTTCGTTGCTGCGTGGAGTCGGGAAGAGGCTCGGTGCGGGAGACAGGGTTCTGAAGGCGAAAGGAGCGGAGGAGAACCGGGAAGAGCGAAAGAGGGAGCGAGTCGGGGAGGTACGGAGAGATCGCTGAAAAGAGTGCCAGGACATCGCTGACACGGCTCTTGTAGTTCGGGCCAAGACACCGCGCGTCCCGAACCGCCACTGTGAAGCCGACCGCTGGCGGCTGACGCCGCGAGCAAGCTGGGAGCGGCGGCGGCCCTCGCCGCCGCACCATCACAGCGCGCTGCGCGCGCCAGGAGCGAGGGCCGCGCCAGCCCCGGTGCGCCCATGAAGCCGGGCGCCCCGCGTCTGTCACGCCCCTCGCCCGGTCGCCCGCCCTTCGACCGGTACCCCCGCCACGCAAGACCAGGTGAGCCGGCACGTCTCCTCGACGCGGGCCGGGGCCGTTGGGGGCGTGCGCCCTGGCAGGGGGGAAGTGAGCGGGTTTGGTGAGGGGCCCGGCTCCGAGGAGAACGAAATGTTCAAGAACGAGGTGCGGGAGAGGATGTTGTCGGATGGCCCCCGGGCGCTTTCGGATGGGGACCTCCTGTCGGTGCTGGGCGCTGGCAGCGCAGCGAGCCGAGCGGTGGCCGAACTGGCATGGCTGTCGGTCGGCGAGCTTCGGCAACTGGGGCTCGGCGGGTTCGGGGCGGCCGTGGTCGCCGCGGCCTTCGAACTCGGCCGGCGCGGGGCATGGGCGCCCCCGAAGCGTGGGGAGCGGTGCCTGAGCCCGGACCGGGTCTACGAACTGATGCGGACACTGGCGCACGCACCCGTCGAGGAGTTCCACGTGGTGCTGCTCGACGTGCGCGGCCGGCTCATCAAGGCGGAGCGCGTGGCGCAGGGCTCCATCAGCCAGTGCCCGGTCAGCCCGCGCGACGTGTTCCG
>JANPOM010000581.1:0-3367 GCA_031427995.1 Anaeromyxobacter sp.
GGCACCAGCTCGCGCAGGGTGGCACGCACCTCGGCGGCCGGCTGGCCGGAGCTGGCGAGGAGCCGGTCGGTCCCCTTCACGACCCGGTCCCACTCGTAGGGGCGGAACTCGGAAGCTGGAGACGAACCTTGAGCTCGTTGAGGCGCGTGAAGGGCAGCGCTCGCTCGTGGTGAAGGCGACCCACGATGATTCCAGGCGCCACCCCGACACGAGCCGCGAACGCCTCGAGCGCGCTCGCGCTCAGACTCTCGGTCACGCCCGCGAGGAACCCGGCATATTCCCTTGGTGGAACCAGGGCGTCCTGGGCAAAGCGGTCTGCCTCCTTCTCCTCGTTTGATTTGCCGCCACCGTCGTCCATGAAGACGTTCTTCTTCCCGTGCAGCAGGATGTGGCCGGCCTCGTGGAAGAAGGTGAACCAGAGGTGGTCTTCGGTCTTGTGCCTGTCGCTCAGCTGGATGAGCGCCTTTGCCGGGGAGAGCCAGCGCGCCACGCCTGCGGCCCGGCAGCCCTCGATCCCCGGGACAAAGGCCACCGCCACGCCGGCCGCTGCGCAGGACCGGCGAAGCTCCTCGGCCGCATCGGTGAACGGCTTCCGAGTCAATGGAACCGCCGCCCCGAGCGCCAGCCTGAAGTGCGCCGCGCTGAAGGGCCCGCACCTGATCGACTGCGCCTGGAGTTCGCCGATGCGCAGCCAGGCCGCTGTCGCCCCGACATCAAACTCGAAGGCGCTGGAGCGTCGAAAGGCGGCCTGCGGGCTGGCATAGACCTCGAACCATGCCTCGGGCGAAGCCACGCCAAAGAAGCGGAGCAGCTCACCGACCTGCTCTCCCTTGGACCTCGCACGCGCCACCAAGCCGCGCTTGAGCAGCCTGGAGACCGGGAGCCTTGCAAGCCAGTCGACAGCACGCGCCTGCTCCTCCTCCGAGCGGGAGCGCGCGAGCCACTCCTGGTACTGCTGCTCGCGGACGAGCCAGAAATCGGCCGGTACGCCGAGGGACCGCTCGAACTTCAGGGCGGTATCCGGCGTGATGGGTGCCTTGGCCTTGACGATCTCGTTGATGGTCTTGGGCGTGAGCCCGGTGCGATCGGCCAGCTCGGTCTGGGCCATTCCTCGCTCTTCCAGGAGGTCGAGGAGGGTCCCGCCGGGCGGGGAGACTCGCCGGGGAAGGTACCTGTTGGTCGTGTCAGTCATGGGGCTGCGCGAGCCTGTCGTCGTTGCAGAGCTTCTCGAGCTTCTTCGACTTGAAGATGAGATCCACGAGCGCCCACTGCGTCAAGAGTGATTAACCTGAGGCGTGTAGTTTTTCGGTACCGGGTGTGTAGGCCACATTCTTCTGCGGACGGTGAGCTTGACCGGCGCCCCTGGCAGGGTGTCAGGCAGGAGCTCGCGCCCACCCTCCCCGCGCTCCCACCCGGATCCCCGGGGTCGCGTCATCGCTCGCTCGCCTACCCGCCCTCGCCCGGCGGCCGATACTCCGGCACCAGCTCGCGCAGGGCGGCACGCACCTCGGCGGCCGGCTGGCCGGAGCTGGCGAGCAGCCGGTCGGTCCCCTTCACGACCCGGTCCAACCTGCTGGCGGCGACGAGCAGACGACGCTGAGCCGGCTCTTCGAGCTGATGCGCGCCGAGGTGGCGAAGGTGCGGCCGGCGGCGGCTGCTGCTGGGGTACGCGCCGACGGTGCCGGTCAACGAGGGGATCGTGCGGTCGGCGAAGGCGTACGCGCCGGGGTCATGAGGGGGGCTTCGCCGCGGCGAAATGTTGTCACGCGTGTGTGCCTATCCGGTTGGCTCCACGGTGTGCGTTCTGGTGTGGACGTGTTGCCGGTAGGGTTGCACGGTGCTACCCTTCAGGCATGGGCCAGGCCGTGAAACTTTCTGATTCCTTGGTGGCTGACGCACGGGCAGCTGGGCTCGTCGCTGAGCGTTCGATTGCCGGCCAGATCGAATACTGGGCGCGCGTCGGTCGTGCGGTTGGCGGCGGCATGGATGTCGATGCCGCTCTGCGACTCAAGCGGCGAGCCGACGGAATGTCCCTGGAGGAGGTTCTGGCTCCGCGGAGCGCCAAGGAGCGGCGCGAGTCCCTCCGGGCGTTCATGGCAACCCAGCCGTTTCCACATTTCGAGGGCGTCCTGGGGAAGAAGGGGGTCCTCGTCAAGGTGGATGCGGATGGCACCCGAACTATGGGCCGCTTCGTCGGTCGCGACTTTCGCCCGATCGGGAAGAAGTGAGCCTGGACTACGTGGGCCCGCTGATGGTTATCGCCATCGCTGGGCCGAACGGCGCCGGCAAGTCTACTTTCTACCTGAAGGAACTGGCGTCCGCCGGGTTCACGTTCGTAAATGCGGACGAGATCGCCAAGGCCGATCGGGTCGACGCGTATGAGGCAGCGCGGCGGGCGGCACAGCAGCGTGATGACCTCGTTCGCGACAGAGAGAGCTTCGTGTTCGAGACGGTGTTCTCGGACCCCGTTGGGGAGAAAATCGACTTCCTGCTCCGCGCAGCCCGAGAGGGCTACGCCGTGGCGGTTGTCTTCATTGGACTCAACAGCCCGAAGCTGAGCGAGGAGCGCGTCGCAGCTCGCAGGATGGCCGGGGGTCACGATGTGCCGACGGCCAAACTGAAGGCACGGTATGCGCGCACCATGAAGAACCTGGAGCGCGCGGTTCGCGTTCTTCCGCGGGTCGACGTGTTCGACAACAGCGATCCGCTCGATCCCTATCGGAAGGTCGCCCAGTACCGACTCGGCCGGTTGCTTCACGCCTACGGGCCCTTGCCCGATTGGTTGCCCGGCGGACTGCGGCGTTAGCGGTCGGCTGCCGGCGGAGTCGGTCCGTGAGCGCCGATTCTAGGTGGAGCCAGCCGGATAGGCACACACGCGTGATAACAGATGCCCGCGGAGAGCACGCCGCTCGGCCCCGCGCCGAATCCGCTGGGGGGGTCGGCGGGGGCGGGCGGCCAGGTCGCGCCTCCTTGGGCGGGTCCGGGGGGCTGCGCAGCAAGGCGCGGTACTGCTCGCGAATGACCCCCTCACTTGGGGCATGCATGGAGGCCCGACAGTCGATGGTGATGTCGAGGTCTTCGGAGAATCTGGCGATGGCTCCGTAGACCTTGGACAGGGCCGTGCCTCCCTTGAATGCCATGGCCCTGCGTCAAGGAAGCGCTGGGCCATGCGAGCGGGTCCGTGCGTGGCGGCGGAATGCCGCTGCCATCCAAGCGGGCTGGGATGCGGCAGCGGCTTCCAGCGCCCGGAACTCCTCGGCCGGAAGCTTCCTGCGGACTTGCTCGATGACCGCCTCGGTGACCTCTCGCCTCCCGAGATACCAGAGGGCCGCCAGGGCGACGCCGGCCGGGCGGCCGGCCAGCGCGA
>JANPOM010000582.1:0-1218 GCA_031427995.1 Anaeromyxobacter sp.
CTGGGCTCGTTCCTCCTCCACCTGCCGCTCCCGCTGGGCTCGTTCCTCCTCCACCTGCCGCTCCCGCTGGGCCCGCTCCTGCTCCACCTCGCGCTGCCGCAGGGCCCGTTCCTCCTCCACCTGTCTCGCCCGCTGGGCCCGCTCCTGCTCCTGCCGCTCCAGCCGCGCCGTCGCCCCGCGCAAGCTGGCCATGACCTCCACCTGGTGGCCCAGGGCCGCGAAGAGCGCCCGCGGCCCGGCCGCGTCATCCGCCGGGCAGGCGGCCAGCCGAAGCGCCGGCTCTGGCGGCTCCGCGCCCACCAGCAGCACACCGAGTCCATGGCCGTGCAGGAAGGTGAAGGAGGGGTAGCGACCACTCACCTCCTCCCAGAACCGCCAGGCGCCGAAGTCGAGCTCCCGGACGTTGACGTCGTGGAAGAGCACCACCGCCCGGTGGCTCAGCTTGGGGAGCCAGGACTCGAAGTCGTGGCGGACCGCCTCGTAGGTATGCAGCCCGTCGAAGTGGAGCAGATCGACGGAGCCGTCGGCGAAGTGGGCCAGGGCCTCGTCGAATGTGGAGCGGACCAGCCTGGAGAACCCGGCGTAGCGCGGCTCGTGGTGGGCCCGCAGGTCCTCCAGCACCTCGTCGCCGTAGAAGCCGGCCTCGTGGTCCCCCTTCCACGTGTCGACCGCGAAGCAGGCGGTGCCCAGGTCGAGCCGCTTGGCGGCCTGGCAGAAGGCGGAATAGGAGTCGCCCTTGTGGGTCCCGAGCTCAACAAGCACCCTCGGGCGCAGCGCCGCCACGCACCAGAACCCGAAGGGGATGTGGGCATGCCAGCTGGTGACGTCTGTGAGCCGCTCGGGCGGCTCGAACACCAACCGCTCGGCCAGCGTTTCCCAGATCACGCCGCCTCCCCGCGCTCCCTGGCCTCGCCCTCGAAGATCCGCCAGAGCCGGGCGTACTCGCCTCCACGCGCCAGCAGCTCCTCGTGCCTCCCCGTCTCCACCACCTTCCCCTCCACCAGCACCACGATCTTGTCGGCGTGGCGGATGGTGGAGAGCCGGTGGGCGATCACCAGGGTGGTCCGGTTGCGCCCCCCCTCCAGCTCCATGAGCCGCTCCAGGGCCCGCTGCACCTCACGCTCGCTCTCGGCGTCGAGCGCGCTGGTCGCCTCGTCGAGGATCAGGATGGGGGCGAGGGATAGGAAATTCAAAGCCCCTTCCCTGCGTAGGATACGC
>JANPOM010000583.1:0-7561 GCA_031427995.1 Anaeromyxobacter sp.
GGCCAACCTCAACCCGGTCATCGCCGCCGTCACCACCGGGGCCGACTGCGCCGGCGGAGCCCCCGGCTGCTCGGTCCCTTCCGTCTCCATCGACGTGACCATCGACCCTTCGTCGTTCCAGCCCTACCCGGCCGGCGTCGATCGGACCGTCGAGGAGACCATGGTGGTCTCCTTCTTCACCACCGCCGGCCGCTTCAAGTACGGCTCTGGCCAGGCCACCAGCGCCGTGCCTCGAACCGGAACGGTGCTGCAGGCGAAGGAACTGGGCAACGCCCGCGAGGCGCTGGTCTGGGTGGTGGCGCGCGACCTGCGCGGCGGCGAGGCCGTGCAGGGCCCGCTCACGGTGGTCTACTCCGTGCCTTGAGCGACCAGCCGCAAGGGCGGCCGGCGAAAGGCGGCGTCAGCCTTCGCTACCAGCCGCAGGCGCGGCCGGCGTTCTGCTTCGCCAGCCATCCCCGCAGTGGCGCGAAGTACTCGAGCATGGCCTTGGCGTCGGCCTTCCTGCCGCCGGTGAGGACGGCGTAGGCCTCCGGCCAGGGCTTCGACATGCCGAGCGCCAGCATCTCGTTCAGCTTGGTGCCGGCCGCCTTCGAGTTGTAGATGGAGCACTCGTGGAGCGGCCCCTTCCACCCGGCCGCGGCGCAGAGCGACTTGTGAAACTGGAACTGGTAGACGGCGGCCAGGAAGTAGCGGGTGTACGGGACGTTGGCCGGGATGTGGTACTTGGCGCCCGGGTCGAAGTCGGCCTCCGAGCGCTCCACCGGCGGCGCCACCCCCTGGTACCTGGCGCGCAGCGCCCACCAGGCCTGGTTGTACTTCGCCGGCGGGGTCTTGCCGCTGAAGACGTCCCAGCGCCACTGGTCGATGAGCTTGCCGAACGGCAGGAACGCGACCTTCCCGAGCGCCCGCTTCAGCTGCACGTTGATGAGCCCCTTGTCGTCCCTGGGCAGCTCGGTGAGCAGCCCGACCTGCTTCAGGTAGGCGGGGGTGATGGAGAGGGCGATGGCGTCGCCGATGGCCTCGTGGAAGCCGTCGTTGGCGCCGTTCTGGAACAGCACCGGCAGCTGGGCGTAGGCGCGCTGGTAGTAGTTGTGGCCGAGCTCGTGGTGGATGGTGACCAGATCCTCCTCGGTCGGCTTGATGCACATCTTGACGCGCAGGTCGGCGGCGAAGGTGACGTCCCAGGCGCTGGCGTGGCAGACCACCTCGCGGTCGCGCGGCTTCACGAGCTGCGAGCGCTGCCAGAAGCTGGCCGGCAGCGGCTCGAAGCCGAGCGAGGAGAAGAAGGCCTCGCCCAACCGCGTCATGCGGACCGCGTCCCAGCCCTGCGCCACCAGCGCTCCGCTCACGTCCTGCGAGGCCTGGCCCTTGTAGGGCTCGAGGTCGGCGTAGAGGTTGTCCCAGCTCTGCGCCCACATGTTGCCGAGCAGGTGGGCCGGGATGGGCTTGTGGTCCGGGACCCTCTCGCGCCCGTACCGCTTCTGCAGCTCGGCCCGCACGTAGCAGTGGAGCTGGTCGTAGAAGGGCTTGACCTCGCCCCAGAGCCGGTCGGTGTCGGCCTCGAACACGGCCGCCGGCATGTCGTAGCCGCTGCGCCAGAGCTCGCCGGTGTCCTTCCAGCCCAGCCCGCGCGCTCCTTCGTTGGCCAGCTCGACCAGCCGGGCGTAGAGCGGCCGCATCTCGCGCGAGATGGTGTGCCAGCCGGCCCATGCGTCGAGCAGCTCGTCCCAGTTCCGGCTCGAGGCCAGCAGCTCCTCCAGCTCGCCGAGGTCGCGGCACTTCTGCTTGCCATCGGCGCCGCACCACTTCCCCTTGCCGTAGAGCCCGTCGAGCTTCGCCGAGATGGCCGCCAGCTCGGCCTGCTTGGCCGCATCCGGCGGCGAGACCACCGGGAGGCCGGCCGCCAGCACCGAGGGGTTGCGCAGGAGCCGGAGCTGGCGCGCCACCGCCGGCGAGGAGGCTCTGTCGGCGTCGAAGCGGAGCGACTGGCGGGTCAGGCCGTCGAGCACCGACAGCGCGTCGGCGTTCAGCTCGGCGGCGAGGAACTCGGTGTCGTCGGTGAGGTTGGTCTGGCGGGCCCAGTCGGCGCTGGAGGAGCGGACCCAGGCGCGGCGCAGGGCGGCGTTGGCGCCGTCGATGAAGAGGGCGTCGGGAGCCCTGGCGGAGTCCGGGGTGGCGGCGGGCGTGGCGGCGGGCGAGGCGGGCGTGGCGGGCGTGGCGGCCGGCGTGGCGGCGGGCGGCGTGGCGGTAGGCGCGGCGGTGACGGGGGCGGCGGCGATGGCCGCGGCCAGGACCAGGGTGCTGATCATGTGAACTCCGGGGGGAGCAGCGGCTCAGGCGCCGCGGCGGTCGTTGGCGAAGTATGTGGCGTGGTCGCGGGGACCGGCCTCGGCATGGAAGAGTGAGCAGCGCTCGCAGGACCAACTGTCCCATTCCTGCTTGACGGCCACGTCGAGGCAGCCGTCGTAGTGGAAGCAGTAGAGGCTGCGGAGGCCCGACACGACCGTCTCGGAGCGGATCAGCTGAGAGAGCGGCGAAGGATTGGGATGGAGGGTCACGGAAGCTCCCGGACTGCAGATTGGGACCGGACATGCCAAAAGGACGCGCCAAGGTGCAGCCGACCGGCACCTCAAGGAAATACCTCTGATGGGGGGGATCGCGTATATGCTCGCCGTCATTGGCGTATGAGCCGAGGGACCATCTGGGGCGGCGGAGAGGAAGCGGCCATGAGCGAGGTGATCTGTACAGCCTGCGAGCTGCTGGCCGGAGGCCGGAGCGTCCCGGGCGGCCTCCTCTGGAGAGGCGGCGGCCTGGTGCTCCACGCGCTCGACGGGCCCTGCCCGATCCCCGGCTGGCTGGTGCTCACCGCCGAGCGCCACTGCCGGGCGCTCTACGACCTCGACGCCGAGGCGACCGCCGCGCTCGGCCAGGTCGCACAGGAGGTGATGCTGGCGCAGCGGGCGGCGCTCGGCGCCGAGCACGTCTATGCCTTCGCCATCGGCGACCTGCTCCAGCACTTCCACCTGCATCTGGTGCCGCGCTACCCAGCCACGCCGAGCCGGCTACGCGGGCGCGGCGCCTTCGACGCAACGGCGGCCGACGCGCTCCCGCCCGGCCAGTTGGCGGCGGCGGCCCGGCTGGTGGCCGAGGCGCTCGGCCCGCCGGGGCTCATCTAGCTCCGCCCCCCGCTCATGTGTAGGCGCGGGAGGTGCCCTCCTGATCGTCCGCCCTACCCAGGTATCACGCGACTAAAGCGCGGGCCCTCGCCCCATACCCCTTGCCCGTACCGGGGTGTGCCTCGTGCTCTCCGATGAGTCGCCTGAAAGCCATGGGCACTCGGGTGACGACCTCTGGAGGCGGCATCTGTTCACGCCGGACGGGGAGAAGCCTCGGCTCGACCTTGTTCCCGCGGTGGCCAAGCAACTGGACACGGATCTCACGCCCCAGCACCTCGGCCAGCAGCGAGGGGACCGCGTTCCCCACCTGCCTTTGGACCGAGCCACGCTTGCCCTGAATTGCGATGTCGTCTGGGAAGGTCTGGATCCTGCAGAGTTCGCGCATGCTGAGGCGGCGGTTCTCCCAGTGGAACGGTCCCACGGCCGGGCCTGGCTGCGCCTGGATGGTCCAGGAGGGCCGATTCTTGGCAAGCTTGAGCAGGAAGCTCCAGTAGCGGCGTCGCCATCCGAATAGCGGCAGGCCTCCCATCCGCTCCGTGTGCCAGAGATAGTTCTGGCCTTCCGGGATGGACGGAAGCAAAGCAGCCCACTTGCCGCGTGGCTCCAGGTCCTCGGTTGCGTCTGGCTTCACGCCGCCGAAGGCGTCCCAGGCAGTTCGATAGGGCTCCACCTCGTCCGCCCGAGCGAACAGGTCGCGAAGCGCGCCGGGCGTGTCGAGATCGCCGTGGGTCGGCCTGGGGAACTTGAATGGTGTCCCATCACGAGAGGCTATGAGAAATACCCGCTCGCGCATCTGGGGAACCCCGTACGCCGCGGCGTTCAACACAGCCAGCGCCGGCTTGTAGTTGCTGGAGGTCTCCCGGTTGATTCGCTTCACGCTCTCGAGAAGGAGTTTGAGCCCCTCGTCCTTCCCGCTGTAGGCGAGCCCCTCCACGTTCTCCAGGAGGAAGACGCGAGGAAGCGCTTCGCGAAGCACTCGAAGATAGGCACTCAGCGTGTTGGCCCGGGGATCCTCCAGCCGGAGGGCATCCCCGCGCTTCCAGTAGCCTGACTTGCTGAACGGCTGGCACGGCGGCCCACCGACCAGGAGATCGGCTTCGCCGCGCTTCAGCCCTGCTGTGGCCAGCAACTCCTCAGTGGACACGTCAAAAACGTCCCGCTCGATCACTGGCCAGCGCCGGTTGGCTCGGAGCGTCTCGCAGCAGTCGTGGTCGAATTCGAGCGCTGTGGCGGTCTGGAAGCCGGCTGCCTCCAGCCCGTAGTCGAGGCCTCCAGCACCGGAGAACAGACTGATGACCTGCGGCCTTGCCATGGTAACTTGTTACACCAAGCCCCTGACAATTCAACGCCTTGAAGCGTCCCGGAGAACGTCGGCCGCGTTCGCCGTCCACCGCCCGTCGAGGCGGACCCGGTGCGACAGGCGGCCAGGGCACTTGGAGTGTGGGTCGAGGGCCGTCGTGAGCACGTACTTGAACTCCCACGCGGTGGTCACCGCGTGGAGGCACCCGGCAACGATGTCGAACTGGCTGGGGAGGTAGTACCGGGAACAGGGGTCTGCCTGCGATGCCCTGGTCTTCATGAAATCCATGGTGGCGAGGCCGTCGGCCGTGACCCGCCTCAAGACGTTCTTGCACTCGATGGCCAGCTGGCGGCCACCCTCGAAGCGCAGCGAGACGTCTGGGACCCCTTCGCCCTGCATGCGCTGGCAGTCGGAGACGCCGGGGACGGCGCTGAGAGTTCGAACCAGGTGCCATTCCGCGATGCCGCCGCGGACCGCCATCATCAGGCGGGCGTTGTCGCGGACCATGGCGATGAGTTGGGTTGCCGTCATGCCGAAGTCAATGAGAAGGCCCTTGTCCGGCTTGCTTTCCCCAGCCTCGGCCGGCGCGTCGTCGACCAAGTCGTTGGCGGCTTTCTTCAACTTATCCAGGCCGGATCCAGCCGCCTCCGCCAGTAGGGCACGGTGCCCTTGGTCCAAGCCGCGTGCAGCCCTTTCGAAGCGGATGTAGTCCAGAAAGCGGTCAGGCGTGACGCCGACCACCACCTGGACAGGGTCACCGTACTCGGCGGACGGCAGAACTCCTGTGGAGAGCGGGCGGCGTAGAGGCCTTTCCCAGGCAAACCATCGGCGCTGCAGGATCCCGTCTACCTGCTCCTGCTTGTACTCAAAGCGGATGAAGAAGCGCGTCGGGCTGTTCAGCACAGGATCGATCCCGACGAAGTAGCCGCCGTCGGGGCTCACGCCCAGGAAGAGCGTTGTGAAGGCGCCTGTCGGGTCCTGCCAGACCTTGTGCAACTTGCCGATGGTCTTGCTGCCGTACTTGATCTGGAAGCTGTGCTCGTCCTGCGGACGGTTCCTGGTTGGCGTGAAGGTCGAAGTGAACGCGTAGCAGACAATTCCGAGCCGCTCGCCGTCGGGAGCGTCGAAGACGAACTTGAAAGGTGCAGTCGAAGGGTCCGGAGCCCGCAGCAGCTTGCAGCCGCAGGCGCGCAGCGAATCCGCGATGAACTCAACGAGTCGTTCCCGGGACCGCGGTTGGACGGAGTAGGTCTCGAGCTTCACGGAGAGCATAGTGCCACGGCTTGGCGCGGATGCGAAGCACGACTCCCGCGGTGAAGTGGAGCATGTCCCAGGTACCAACTGAGCTAGCCCAAGGTGTCAGGGCCGATGTCCGTCACGTCATCTCGCATGAGGCGGGGAACTGGCAGCCGCGATAAGCGGCGCCAGCCCGTCCCTGAAGGACGGGTAGCGCAGGGTCACGCCGAGCGCCTGCCGGGTCCAGGCCGAGTCGATGGCACGGTTCGGTCCGCCCGCCGGCGCCTCGCTGCGCGCCGGACGGACGCCCAGCCGGCCGGCGATCCAGGCCACCACCTCGCGACGCTTCGTCGGCGCGGCGTCGCTGCCGTGGTAGGTGGCGCCCGGCTCGCCCCGGTCGAGGGCGGCCAGCACGAAGGCGACAGCGTCATCGAGGTGGCAAAAGTTCATGAAGGCCTCGTCGCCGGGGCCGAGCGCCAGGGCACCCGAGCGGACCCGCTGCAGCACCCCGGCCCGCCCCGGTCCGTAAAGCCCCGAGAGGCGCAGCAGGCAGGCCGGAACGCCCTGCGAGCCCCAGAGGACCAGCCGCTCCGCCTCGACCAGCACCTCCGCGGACGGGCTGGACGGGGCCGGGGGCGTGGCCTCGGTGACGACTTCGCCGTCGCGCTGGCCGAAGACGCCGGTCGAGCCGGTGTAGACCAGCTTCCTGGCGCCGGTGCGCGCCGCCGCCTCGAGCAGCGTCACGTTGGCCTCGACGTAGGCGGCCCGGTAGGCCTCGGCGGTGTCGGCGCCGGCCGACTGGCAGGCCACCACGGCTTCGAAGTCCGGCAGCCTCGCCGCGGCCCCCGGGGCCGAGAGGTCGAGCGCCAGCGGCGTCACCCCCGGCGCACGGAGCGCCTCGGCCCGCGCCGGGTCGCGCCGCAGCGCGATCACCTCATCGCCGCGGGCGACGAGCGCCTTGGCCACGGCGCTCCCAAGCCAGCCGGCGCCTGCGACCAGGACGCGCATTATCCGTGAGCGAGCTTGGCGCTGACCAACCGGTTTAGCGATACCTTGGACTCAGCAGCCTCGATCGAGAGCCGCCGGTGCACCTCGGGCGGGATTCGTACCTTGAACTGACCACTATAACGCCGGGTCGCCACCGGCACGGGAATGGGCGCGCGCGCCTTCAGCATGTCTTCAACGGCGTGCCGAACGACGTCGACGATGCCGCGGAGCGCGCCCGCCTGGGAGCGATCCAGCCAGCTCAAGCTCGGGAACTCCGCGCAGAGCCCCACGTGCTCCTGGTCCTCCTCGGACCAGATGACCCGGTACGTGTACTTTTCGACTACGTCTAGCGTCTTCACGACTTCTTCTCCTCGAGCAAGCGACCGATGGCCTGGAGGACTTGCCTGACCTGATAGGGCTTGGCCTTCCCTCCCGCGTCCTGGAGGTTGATCCGCGGGTCACCCGCCCAGGGCATCTTCCAGATATTGTGGCTCGAACCCTTGTTCCTTGCCTCGCCGAAGAAGTGGGTGGCCACCTTGCACAGGTCGGCGAAGCGGACGTTCGCGGGGTTGCCTCGCATCTCGGCGAGCAGGTCCTCAAGGCTCAGGCCCACGCCGGCATGGTGTCACTATTGACCCCACTTGTCAACGGCAGCAGCCATGGTCTCACCCTCCCCGCGTGGCGGCCGCCACGATGGCCTGGGCCTCCTCGATGATCTGGCCCAGGTGGGCCTCGTCGCGGAAGCTCTCGGCGTAGATCTTCTGCACCTCCTCGGTGCCCGAGGGGCGGGCGGCGAACCAGCCGTTGGCGGTGGTCACCTTCAGCCCCCCGATCTCGGCGCCGTTGCCCGGCGCGCGGGTCA
>JANPOM010000584.1:0-1312 GCA_031427995.1 Anaeromyxobacter sp.
CTGCGCATCGACGTGGTGCTCACCGACGTGCGCATGCCAGGCGGGGACGGCATCGCCCTGACCCGCGCCATCGCCGAGCGCCAGCCGGGGGCCACGGTGATCGTCATGAGCGCCTACGGCTCGCACGACGACGCCATCGAGGCCATGAAGGCCGGCGCCTACGACTTCCTGCCGAAGCCCTTCAAGCCGGACGACGTGCTGCTCTGCCTGCGCAAGGCCGAGGAGCGCGAGCGGCTCACCCGCGAGAACCGGCGGCTGCGCACCGAGCTGCAGGTGGCCTTCCCGGCGTCGGCGCTGGTGGGAGCCTCCGAGCCCATGCAGGCGGTGCTGCGCCAGGTGGCCAAGGTGGCGGGCCAGAAGACCACCGTGCTGATCCACGGCGAGTCGGGGACCGGCAAGGAGCTGGTGGCCCGCGCCCTCCACGAGCGGTCGCCGCGCGCCGCCATGCCCTTCGTGGCCGTCAACTGCGGGGCAATTCCCGGCGAGCTGCTCGAGACCGAGCTCTTCGGCCACGCCCGCGGCGCCTTCACCGACGCGGTGCGGTCCAAGAAGGGGCTGGCGCTGGAGGCCGACGGCGGCACCCTCTTCCTCGACGAGATCGGCGAGCTGCCGCTGGCGCTGCAGGTGAAGCTGCTGCGCTTCCTCCAGGAGGAGGAGGTGCGGCCGGTGGGGGAGACGCGCTCGGTGAAGGTGGACGTCCGGGTGGTGGCCGCCTCGGCGCGCGACCTGGCCCAGGCGGTGAGCGCCGGGCAGTTCCGCGAGGACCTCTACTGGCGGCTGGCGGTGGTGGGCGTCGGGCTGCCGGCGCTGCGCGACCGCGGCGAGGACCTCGAGCCGCTGGCCCGCCACTTCTTGGCCCGCTTCGCCCCGCTCCGCCCCGAGGTGCGCGGGCTCGACTTCTCCCCGGAGGCGCTGGAGCGGCTGCGGGCCCACCGCTGGCCCGGCAACGTGCGCGAGCTGATGCACGCCGTGGAGCGGGCCGTGGTGCTGGCCGACGGGCCGGTGATCCGCGAGGAGGACCTCCCCGACGCGGTGCGCGCCCCGACCCCGCCCGCCGACCGGCTCGCCCCTGGCGAGGATCTCTCGGTGAAGCGGGCCACCGCGGCGCTGGAGTCCAGGTTGATCCGCGAGGCCCTGGCCCGCACCGGGGGCAACCGGACCCGGGCCGCCGAGCTCCAACATCTACAGCCGCCGCGTGCGCAGCATCATCATCGACGGACAGGGATCGCCGCTGGCGCAATGGCGCCTGCATGGACGCCGCGTGGGTGACGATTTTCTAAAGCTCTTCGGCGACGAAAGCAAGGTCGTGGCG
>JANPOM010000585.1:0-1743 GCA_031427995.1 Anaeromyxobacter sp.
GGTCAGGAAGTGGCGAAGAAGGCTTGGAGGCCGGCGGGATGCAGCGGCAGCGGCAGCGGCGGCGGCGGCGGCGGCGGCGGCGAGCTTGCTCCTTGCTGTGCGATCCCAGAAGTGGTCGCGTTCGTGAAATCGGCGTCCCTCTTGGGTTCCATGCGCCTTGGCGGCCCCGGAAATGTCAGACCCATATGAGACGCTGCGTGAATGACCACGCACGCTCTCCCGACCCCTTCCTCGGCCGCGGCTTCGACTCACGGAGCGGCCTCCCCCTCCCTCGAACTCTGTGAAGCCCGCCAGGCACGCGACGGCCTGGCCACGCTTCTCCGCGCCGAGCACTTCGCCATGGCCGACTTCCTCATCGCGCTGGCCGACTTCGATCGGCGACGCGGCTGGGAGCTGCTCGGCCACTCGAGCCTCTTCGCCTTTCTCCACGTTGACCTGAAGCTCCCCAACCCGAGCGCCTACTGGCGCAAGAGCGCAGCCCAGGCGCTGCATCGCTTCCCCGATCTCATCGAGCCGTTGCGCGACGGCCGGCTCTGCTGCTCCAGCACGGCCGAGCTGGCCAAGGTGCTGACCGAAGAGAACAAGGCGGCGGTGCTGCCCCGCTTCTTCGGCCTCTCCGCGCGAGAGGCGCAAGAGGTCGTCGCCGAGCTTCAGCCGCGCCAAGCTCCGGCGACCAGGACGGTGGTGACCAGGGTGACCTACCAGCCGGTGGCTCGGTCGACCCTCCTTGACCAGCTCCTGCCGACGCTCGGCTTGGCGCCCGCGCTCGAGGTCCAACCCGCGTTCGAGGCCCGGCCGTTGCTCACGTCACCGGCTGCGCCCGTGCAGCACCCAGATGTGGTCCCACTTTCGCAACTTCGGACGTCCGAAGTGGAATTTGGGGGAGTCGGTCGGCCCGTGGCCAAGCGCGACGAGATCGAGCCGCTCTCCGCAGAGCGGAGCCGCATCCATGTCAACGTCAGCCGGGAGTTCCTGAAGAAGCTCAAGACGGCCCGGGCTGGCCTCTCGCACGCCATCCCCGGAGCGACCATGGAGCAGGTGCTGGAGGCGGCGCTGGATCTCCTGCTGGAAAAGCAGGCGAAGGCGCGGGGGCAGGTGAAGACGCCGCGGACCACGTTCGTCGTGGCGGCACGCCCCGTGGAGGCGCAGAGCGTCGCCATGACCCTGCAGAATGGCAGCCCGGCCCAGCCGCCGCAGCAGGCCTCGCCACCGCTCGCGCTGGTCCTCACCGAGCCCCCTCCGCCTCGGCGTGAGGGCCCTCGCGAGACCATCCCCGCCGCCGTTCGCCGCGCCGTCTGGGAGCGCGACCAGGGGCGCTGCCAGTGGCCGCTCGACCTGATCGGACCCCGATCGGTCTTCGCGCGGCTCTGTGTGGCGCGGACCAGGGCCGGCGCAGCGACCTTGCTCGGCTGGCTCCTCTGGCCTGCCGATGCCGCCACGCTCACTGCGCGCCGCGAGGCGGTCGATGCGCTGCGCGGCAGGCTCGACCTGCGCGAGGCATGGGCTCTGGCCGGGGACGACCTGGCCGCGCACGCCGATCCCTCCGAGCTGGCCGACGGCACCTTGCGCTTCGACTACCGGCTTCGCCCCGGCGTGGTGACGCGCTCCAACGCGCTCGACCTGATGCGGAGCGTTGGGCTCGACGTCTAGGACTTGCTGGCCAGAAGCCTGGGCGCCCTGAAGGGCGCCCTACTGTGGCAGCGACGCCAGCGCCTCGCCGAGATCGGCCAGCAGGTCCTCCGG
>JANPOM010000586.1:0-23227 GCA_031427995.1 Anaeromyxobacter sp.
ACCAGATGGCCTCGTAGATGGGCCCGACCGCGTAGGCGAGGAAGCCGATGGTGGCGACCACCCGGAAGACGACCCGCTCGTGCGGGATCAGCTGCAGGGGAACGGCGCCGAGGGTGAGGGTGGCGATGTAGGCGACAGAGATGGAGACGAAGAGGTTCATCGCCAGCGAGAGGCCGAGGTTGCGCCCCCAGTTCATCGGCCCGGGGGCCACCAGCGTCAGCCAGCCGGTCGGCCCTTCCGACCAGCGCTGCATCGACTCGGCCTTGCCGCGCTCGCTCGCCTCTGCCGGTACCGGGAACATGTAGAGCCCCGGGCTGGCGCCCCGCAGCGCCCCCTGGATGGCGTCCTGGGTCGGGAGGTGGCCCCACTCGGTCTTGCGGAACGGGACCATCATGTGGGTCACGGCCGAGACCAGGAAGACCAGCACGGCCGAGACCACGATGGGCAACCAGAGCTGCGCGAGGAACGCCATGGAGAACTCCGGGGAGCGGGTGATGCCTGCTGGTATGCTGGGCAGGCGCCCCGGTGGCAATGCCAAACGAGCGTTTGCGGCGAGGCGATGGCCGCGACGGGACCGAGCGGCCGGGTCAGCCCCGCCGCGGCGGAGCGCTCACCCGGGGCGGACCACTCGCAGCCCCCTGGCCGCATCCACTTCCCGCGGTCCACCCGCGGCCCACCGACCGCGCTCACTTTCCCCGCTCCACCCGCAGCCCCGTGGCCGCGTCCACTTCCCGCGGACCACCCGCAGCCCACCGAGCGCGTTCACTTCCCGCGGACCACCAGGCGGCGCAGCGCCGTCACTTCCTTGGAGCGGGCCTCGTGGAGCGGGTCGGCCTGGTCGCGGCTGCGCGGGTGGCGCGGGGCCGCCTCGATGCCGCCGGCGACCCCCAGCCCGGCCGCCTCGAGTTGCCGCTCCAGCTCGCCCTCGTCGCGCAGGCCGAGCCGTTCCGCCAGGTCGGAGAGGATGAGCCAGCCCTCGCCGCCGGGGGCGAGGTGGGCCGCCAGCCCCTCGAGGAAGCGGGCCAGGAAGCGTCCGCCCGGGTCATAGACGGCCCGGTCGAGCGCCGTCACCGCCTCGTGAGGCAGCCAGGGCGGGTTGCAGACCACCAGGTCGAAGCGGCCCTCGGGGAAGAGGTCGGCCTCGACCACCTCCATCTTGTCGGCCACCGCCAGCCGCTGGGCGTTCTCCCTGGCGCAGGCGACGGCGTCGGGGGAGATATCGGTGGCGGTCACCCGCGCGCCGGCCCGGGCCAGCAGCAGCCCGAGCACGCCGGTGCCGGTCCCCACGTCGAGCGCCCGCTTCCCGGCCACCGGCCAGCGCTTCGAGGCTTCGGCGGTCAGCTCGACATGCTCGCCCCGCACCGGCGCGAAGACGCCCCAGCGCGTCCGCAGGTGGGCGCCGAGCGGCAGTACCTCCACGCCCTTGCTGCGCCACTCGTGGGCGCCGACCATGCCGAGCAGGTCTCGCAGCGGCAGCGCGCCCGGGAGCGGCAGGTTGGCACCCAGCGCCTCGGCGAGGGCCTCGGCCACCTCAGGGGCGTTGGCCAGCGCCACGCGTGGCCCGGCCTTCCCGGCCTCGATGGGCACGGCGAGCCGGGAGAGGGTCTCGTGTTCCAGGCGGTGCTTGCGCCGCTCCTCGAGGAAGAGGTCGCGCAGGCTCCGCGACCCGCCGGGATGTGCGGCGCGCCCCCCCAGCCTGCGTCCCATGGCCGCCAGCAATTGACGGGCGTTCCGGTAGTCGCCCCGATAGATCAGCGCCGCACCGCCACGGACCAGGGCCATGGCGGCGGCGGCGTTGGTCCGGTCATCGATGTCGACGTACCGTAAAGGGGCCCTCGCTCCGGGTGAGAGCCACGCGGGCAGACTGCCACTATCGTTCCCACCAGATGTCATCAAGTCCTCCCCCGCCCGAGCCGCTCAGCCCCGCCAACCTCGACTTCGTCGAGGAGCTTTACTACGGGTGGCTGGCGGATCCCAACCGGGTGCCAGAGCCGTGGCGGGCCTGGTTCGCCTCCCTGCCGGCCACCCCCGGGGCGCAGCCGGCGCCTGGGCCGTTCGCGCCGCGCCGGGGCGGGGTCGCGGCGGCGCCGGACCAGGCCGCCTTCCAGCTCCGCGTCGAGGCGCTGACCCGCGCCTACCGCGAGCAGGGCCACCTCTGCGCCCGGCTCGATCCGCTCGAGTTGCTCTCCCCGGCCGAGCCGATCGCGCTCGACCAGTTCGACCTCGGCCCCGCCGACCTCGACCGCCCGGTCCGGGGCGCCGACGGCCTCTCCCGCCCGCTCCGCGACCACCTGGCCCGGCTCGAGGAGACCTACTGCCGCTCCCTCGGCGTCGAGCTGCAGCACCTGCAGGACCGCGAGCTGCGCCGCTGGCTCGAGGAGAAGATGGAGCGGACCGCCAACCGGCTGACGCTCGCCCCCGAGGTGAAGCGCCGCCTGCTCCACGACGTGGTGCGGGCCGAGGGGCTGGAGCAGTTCCTCGGCGCCCGCTTCCTCGGCGCCAAGCGCTTCTCGCTGGAGGGGGCCGAGGGGCTGCTGCCGCTGCTCAAGCTGCTGGTGGACCGCGCCATCGGCCACGGGGTGCGCAACCTGCTCTTCGGCATGGCCCACCGCGGCCGCCTCAACGTGCTCGCCAACGTGCTCGGCAAGCCGGTGGCCGAGATCTGCGCCGAGTTCCGCGACACCGCCATCGTCAACGCCGCGGGCGGCGACGTGAAGTACCACCTCGGCCACTCCGCCGACCGCGAGACGCCCGACGGCGTGCTGGTCCACCTCTCGCTCTCCTTCAACCCGAGCCACCTCGAGTGGGTCAACACCGTGGTGCAGGGGCGGGTGCGGGCCAAGCAGGACCGCTTCGGCGACGGCGAGCGCAGCCGCACCGTGCCGGTGCTGGTCCACGGCGACGCCGCCTTCGCCGGCCAGGGGATCGTGGCCGAGGCGCTGCAGATGTCCGAGCTCGACGCCTACCACGTGGGCGGCACCATCCACGTCATCGTCAACAACCAGGTCGGCTTCACGACCGCGCCGCACGACGCCCGCTCCACCACCTACGCCACCGGCATGGCCCGCATGCTCCAGGTGCCGATCATCCACGTCAACGGCGAGGACCTCGAGGCGGTGGCGCAGGCGGTCCTGCTGGCCGTCGACTTCCGCCAGCGTTTCCACAAGGACGTGGTCATCGACCTCTGGGCCTACCGGCGGCACGGCCACAACGAGGGGGACGAGCCGGCCTTCACGCAGCCGGTGATGTACCAGGCCATCGCCCGCCGCCCCACCCTGCGGGTCAAGCTCTCCGAGCAGCTGGTGGCCGAGGGGGCCATCACCCGCGAACAGGTCGAGGCCATGACCCGCGGCTACCGGGCGCTGCTCGACGAGGCCTACCAGGAGTCGGCCGGGCCGGCGGTGCGGGTCGACGCCCAGCCGACCAGCGGCTTCTGGAAGGGGTTCCAGGGCGGGCCCATCCCGCTCGAGCAGCCGGCCACCGCGGTGGCCGCCGAGCAGCTGGCGCGGGTCGGGGCCGCCCTCACCGAGGTGCCGGCGAAGTTCGCCATCCATCCCAAGGCGAAGAAGCTGCTCGAGGCGCGGGCCGAGATGGCGCGCGGCGCCAGGCCGCTCGACTGGGGCATGGGCGAGGCGCTCGCCTTCGGGACCCTCTGCTGGGAGGGGCGGCGCATCCGCCTGGCCGGGCAGGACGTGCGGCGCGGCACCTTCAGCCACCGCCACGCGGTGCTGGTCGATCGGGAGTCCGGCGCCGTCTACTCGCCGCTCCAGCACCTGCGTGAAGGGCAGGGGGTCTTCGAGGTGCGCGACAGCCTGCTCTCCGAGGCGGCCGCGCTCGGCTTCGAGTACGGCTTCAGCCTGGAGATGCCCGACGCCCTCTGCATCTGGGAGGCCCAGTTCGGCGACTTCGTCAACTGCGCCCAGGTGATCCTCGACCAGTTCCTCGCCCCCGGCGAGGAGAAGTGGAACCGGCTCTCCGGGCTGGTGCTGCTGCTCCCGCACGGCATGGAGGGGCAGGGGCCGGATCACTCCTCGGCCCGGCTGGAGCGGTTCCTGCGCCTCTCGGTCAACGACAACTGGCGGGTCGTCAACCTGACCACGCCGGCCCAGATATTCCACGCGCTCCGCCGCCAGCTCGCCTCGTCGGTCCGCAAGCCGCTGGTGGTGATGTCGCCCAAGAGCCTGCTGCGTCACCCGGCGGCGGTCTCGCCCATCGGTGAGCTGAGCGGCGGGCGGTTCGAGCCGCTGCTGGCCGACCCGGCCGCGCCCGACCCGGGCGGCGTGGAGCGGGTGGTCTGCTGCACCGGGAAGATCTACTACGACATGGCCGCGGCCCGCGCCGCGGGGAAGCTCGGGCACGTCGCCCTGCTCCGCGTCGAGGAGCTCTACCCGTTGCCGGCGGCGCGCCTCGCGGCCGAGCTGGCGCGCTACCCCAGGGCCACCGAGGTGGTCTGGGCGCAGGAGGAGCCAGCCAACATGGGCGCGTCCGACTACATGGAGCGGCGGCTCGGCGCGCTGCTGCCGGGAGGCCGCCAGCTCTCCGTGGTGGCCCGGCCGCCCTCGGCCAGCCCGGCGGTCGGCTCGCGCACCCGCCACGACCTCGAGCAGGACCAGCTCATCCGCGAAGCGCTGGGCATGCCATCCGGGCAGGCCCGCGTGGCGGCCACCCCGTCGGGAGAGAAGCCATGACCATCCAGCTCAAGGTGCCGTCGCTCGGCGAGTCGGTGACGCAGGCCACCATCGGCCCCTGGCTCAAGGGGGAGGGGGACGCGGTCAGCGGGGACGAGCCGCTGGTCGAGGTGGAGAGCGAGAAGGCGACCCTGGCGGTGCCGGCGCCGGCCGCGGGGGTGCTGCGCCGGATCCTGCGCCAGACCGGCGAGACGGTGGCGGTGGGCGAGGTGATCGGCGAGATCGAGGAGGGGGCGGTGGCCAGCACGGCGGTCCAGGCGCCCGCCGCGGCGCTGGCTCCGGCGTCGAAGCCGCTCGCTGCGGCGGCGCCGGCCGCGGCAGCGATCCAGGCCCCGGCGGCGGCCCCGGCCCCGCCAGCGCCCCACGCACCTGCCGCCGCCAGCGGACCGGTCCGGGCCCCACCGTCTGTCCGCCGGCTCATGGCCGAGCACGGGCTCGAAGCCGTGGCGGCCGGCGCCGCCATCCGGCGTGAGGACGTGGAGCGGGCCCTCGCCACCCCGGCCGCGCCCGCGGCCCGGGCTCCGGCCGGGACGGTCGGCGAGCGCGAGCGGCTGGTCCCCATGTCGCCCTTGCGCCGCACCGTGGCGCGCCGCCTGCTCGAGGCCCAGAACAACGCCGCCATCCTCACCACCTTCAACGAGGTCGACTTCTCGCGGGTGCTGGCGCTGCGAGAGCGGCTCGGGCCGGCTTTCCTCGAGAGGCACGGCGTCAAGCTCGGCTTCATGTCCTTCTTCGTGAAGGCCTCCATCGAGGCCCTGCGCGCCTTCCCCTCGGTAAACGCCGAGGTGCGCGGCGACGCCATCCTCTACAAGGACCACTACGACATCGGCGTGGCGGTGGGCGGCGGCAAGGGGCTGGTGGTGCCGGTGGTGCGCGACGCCGACCGGCTCGGCTTCGCCGAGGTGGAGAAGGCCATCGCCGAGCTGGGCAAGAAGGCGCGCGACAACCGCATCACCATGGACGACCTGGCCGGTGGCACCTTCACCATCTCCAACGGCGGCGTCTACGGCTCGCTGCTCTCCACGCCCATCCTCAACACCCCGCAGTCGGGCGTGCTCGGCCTCCACAAGATCCAGAAGCGCCCCATCGCCACCGAGGACGGCCAGGTGGCGGTCCGGCCCATGATGTACACGGCGCTCTCCTACGATCACCGGCTCATCGACGGCCGCGAGGCGGTCGGCTTCCTGGTGCGCGTCAAGGAGTGCCTGGAGGACCCGGAGCGGCTGCTGCTGGAGGTCTAGCGGCGGTGGTCCGGGGGAGGCCGGCTACACCAGCAGGTCCTTCACGCTGATCGCCACCAGGTAGAGCGTCAGCATGATCATCACGGCGGTGGTGGTCCAGGCGATGCCGTTGAACCAGCGGCCGTTGCGCCACTTGCCCATCAGCTTCTCCTTGTTGATGAGGAGGAGCATGAAGATCAGGATGAAGGGCAGCAACACGCCGTTCAGCACCTGGGACACCAGCATGATCGGCACCAGCGGCAGCCTCGGCCAGAGCACCACCGCGGCGCCGATCACCAGCAGCGAGGTGTAGAGCCAGTAGAACTGGCGCGCCTCGCCGTACTTCCGGTCGACGCCCGACTCCCAGCCGAAGGCCTCGCAGACGTAGTAGGCGGTCGAGAGCGGCAGGATGGCGGCGGCGAAGAAGCTGGCGTTGAAGAGGCCGAAGGCGAAGAGCCAGGAGGCGTGGCGGCCGGCCAGCGGCTCGAGCGCCATGGCGGCCTGCCCGGCCGTCTCCACCTGCACGCCAGTGCCGTGGAGCGTGGCGGCGCAGGCCACCACGATGGCGAAGGCGACCACGTCGGTCACCACGCAGCCGGCGATGACGTCGAGGCGCGACATGCCGTACTGCTCCGGCTTGATCCCCTTCTCGACCACCGCCGCCTGCAAGTAGAACTGCATCCAGGGGGCGATGGTGGTGCCGACCATGCCGATGAGCATGGCGATGTAGGCGCCGTCGGCGTGGAAGCGCGGCACCACCAGGGCGGTGCCGATCTCGCCCCAGTCGGGCTTGGCGAAGAAGAGGGTGATGGGGTAGGCGATGTAGAAGATCGACGCCACCAGGAAGAACTTCTCCACCGAGCGGTAGGTCCCCTTCAGCACCAGCAGCCAGACCGCCAGGGCCGCCGAAGGCACCGAGAGCCAGATGGGAACGCCGAAGATCTGCAGGCTGGCCGCCACCCCGGCGAACTCGGCGACGACGTTTCCGAGGTTGGCGACGATGAGCGCGATCGACATCCAGAAGGTGACCCGGACGCCGAAGTTCTCGCGGATGAGATCCGAGAGCCCCTTGCCGGTCACCACCCCCATGCGGGCGCTCATCTCCTGAACCACGATCAGGGCCACGGTGATGGGGATGAGCGTCCAGAGCAGGTCGTAGCCCCAGGTGGCGCCGGCGACCGAGTAGGTGGTGATGCCTCCGGCGTCGTTGTCGACGCTGGCGGTGATGATGCCGGGTCCGAGCACGGCCATGAAGAGCATGAAGCGCCGCCCGAACGGCAGGCGGCGCTGCCCGGCGGCGGCCTCAGCGGCCATCGATCACCTCGCCGAGGATGTCGTCCACGGTCACCATCCCCTGCATCACGCCGGCCTCGTCCACCACCGCCACCGAGACCAGGTTGTACTTGGCGGCCGCCGCGGCCACGTCGCGCAGCCGGTCATGGACTCCAAGGGTGGCCGGAGGCTCACGCATGATGGTGCCGAGCCGCGTGGCCGGATCGTTGAGCACCAGGTCGCGCAGCGTGCAGATGCCGAGCAGCCTCCCAACGGCGTCGGCCACGAAGATCTCGTAGACCAACGGCAGCTCCTCGTCGCGGCGCCGCAGCTCGGCGATGGCGTCGGCGACCGTCGCCTCCGGCACCAACTGGAGCCGGTCGGGCGTCATCAGGCCGCCGGCCGAGTCCTGGGCGTAGCCGAGCAGCGCCTCGACCTCGCGGGCCTCGGGCCGCTCCATGGCGGCCAGCACCTCGTCCCGCGCCTCGCCCGTCAGGTCGGAGAGGACGTCGGCTGCCTCGTCGGGGGCCATCTCCTCGAGGATGTCGGCGGCCTTCTCCGGCGCCACCTCCTCGAGCAACTGGGCCGCCAGCTCGGGGTTGGCCTCCTCGAGGGCGTCGGCGGCGGTCTCGATGTCGAGTCGCTGCAGCAGCACGGTGCGCTGGTCGCGATCGAGGTCCTCCATGATCTCGGCGAGGTCGGCCGGGTGGAGCGTGGCCAGCAGCCGCTGCGCCACCTCGAGCCGAACCTTGCCGGCCGCCTGGTCGAGGGGCTGGACCAGCTTCCAGGAGACCAGCTGGTCGGCCTTGAGGTAGGGCGCGCCGGGCCTGACCAGCTTCAAGGTCCGGTCGACGAACCGCTCCCAGCCCATGCGCCGGACCAGGCCGCGCAAGCCGACGTCGACGTGGGCGACGCGCAGCTGCCCCTTGAGCTCGAGGAAGTGGAGGTCGTTGACCCTGACCAGCTTGGCGTCGTGGACGTCGACAATCTGCTTGTCGAGGATCTCCTCGACCAGCGGGATGCGATCGGCGAGTGGCTGCTCGGGCGGGGTGGAGCCGACGGCATCGGCCTTGAGCGTCAGGCCGCCGTCGTCGAAGTGCTCGACAGAGGTCCAGGGGTAGCTCCGGCGTCCAGCCGGGCCCTTCAGGACCAGGCTCTCCACCAGCGGGTAGGGCTCGCCGGTGGTTACCACCAGATCGGTCAGCTTGCCGAGCCGCGCCCCGCCAGGGCCGCGGACCGGGCGGCCGATGATCGACGAGAGAAAACGAAATCGAGGGTCGGCGGCGGTCTCTCCCCTGGCTGCCGTCTCGGCCATGCGGAACCTCGGTCGATGGCCGCCGATCGGCGTGCCGCGCTCGCGTCGATCGAGCTCACGGCCTGTCTACGCGGCGGTCGAATTGGAGTCAACGAAGGCGAGCGGAAAATTCCGGGGGGTCCCGCCAGGTCGTCGAAAACCGCCGATCAGCGCCGGTGACGAGGCGGCAACGGAGGCGGGGGCGGTGCGGTGCGGGGATCCTCCGGCCACGCATGGCGGGGATATCGCCGCGACAGCTCCCGCCGCAGGGCCGGGTAGTGGCGGTCCCAGAATCCGGAGAGGTCGCTGGTCACCTGCACCGCTCGCATGTTGGGAGCGAGCAGGTGGAGCGTGAGCGGGAGGGCTCCGTTGGCCACCGCCGGCCCCTTCACCATGGAGAAGAAGTCCTGCAGGCGGCTCTCGATCCAGGGTGGCTTGTCGGCCTGGTATTGGACCTTGACCCCCCGGCCGCCGGGCAGCGTGAGCCGCTCCGGCGCCAGCCTGGAGAGCGCCGCCCGGACCGGCCCCGGCTGCAGGCCGAGCAGGGCCCCGGGCAGGTCGGCCTCGCGCAGCTCGGCGAAGCTGCGCCGCCCCTGGCAGCTGGCCGTGAGGGCGAGGCGAAGCGCCGCCTCGTCGGGAGGGGTGGCGCCAAGGTCGGGGGCGAACCGGGCCACCAGCGCCAGCCGGACCATGAGCTGGTCGAGGGCGCCGTCGTCGGCGAAGGCGCGGGCGCCGCGCGAAAGCGCCTCCTCGGCCAGCTTCGCCGACACCAGAGCGGCGTCCGGGTGGGTGGCGCGAGACTCCTCCAGCACCAGGTCCTCGTAGAGCAGCCGCTCGGTCGCCTCGACCCGCTCGGCCTGGGCATTCCAGCTCACCGCGGTGTCGTAACGGAGCGCGGCCGGGAAGAGGTCGAGCAGCATCTCCTGCGTCACCGCCGAGGCGAGCCGGACCCGGGCCTCGGCGCGCGTCACCCCGGGCCTCGGCCGGTCTCCGCGCCGCTCCTCGGCGTCGATGGCGACCAGCAGCTCCGCCTCGCGGACCACCGAGACCTGCTCCAGCCGGGCGCTGCCGCCGCCGGTCAGCACCACCTCGTCGGAGCCGGGGGCGCGCCGCCGCCCCACGCGGTCGGGGTAGGCGGCCAAGGTGGCCAGGAGGAGCGGTTGCTCGGCCGCCTCGCCGGCCACGGTCCGAACGCCGGGCGCCGCCCGGAGCGCACCGCGAAGCTGCCGGCGGGCGCGATCCACCGCCTGGGCCGCGCCGGCGTTGACGCCGAACCGCCTGCAGCGGTCGAGGTCGAAGCGGGCCCGGGCCGCCTCCTCGAAGACGCTCATCAGCTCGAGCAGGTCGGACGGGCCGGTGGCCGGGAGCGAGAGGCCGTCGAGGCTGCGCCGCTCGCGCAGGTCGCGCTCGCCGAGCAGCGCCGCCAGCAAGGCGCCGCCGTCGGCCGCGCCGCGATCGGCCGCCTCGACCGCCAGCCGGGCCAGGCGAGGGTGGGCCGGGAGGGCCAGCAGCCGGCGGCCGAGCGGCGTGATGGCGCCGTTCGCCTCGACGGCGCCGAGCCGGCCGAGCAAGGTCCGAGCCGCGTCGGCGGCCGGGGCGGGCGGCGGCTCGAACCACTCGAAGCCGCCCGGCTCGGCCAGCACGCCGAGGCCGGCCAGGGCCAGGAACGGTTCGGAGAGATCCTCGCGCTCCACCTCTGGCGTCTCATAGGCGGGGCGGGCGTCGTGGTCATGGCGGGTGTAGAGCCGGACAGCGCGGCCGGCGCGGGTCCGGCCGGCGCGACCGGCCCGCTGCGCGGCGCTGGCGCGCGAGACCTTGCGGACTTCCAGCGTCGGCAGGCCGGACCAGGGCGAGTGGGAGGCGATGCGGGCCAGCCCCGAGTCGACCACCGCCACCACCCCGTCGATGGTGACCGAGGTCTCGGCGACGTTGGTGGAGAGGATCACCTTTCGGCGCGAGGAGGGACGGACGGCCAGGTCCTGCTCTTCCGGCTTGAGGTCGCCGTGGAGCGGCAGCACGTCGATGCCCGAGTCGGCCAGGCCGCCCAGCTTCTGCGCGCACCAGCGGATCTCGGCGCCGCCCGGGAGGAAGACCAGCAGGTGGCCGTCCGGCTCCTCGCGAAGCAGCCGCCGAACCGTGCGTGAGACCCGGTCCTCGAGCCGGTCGGTGACGCGGGCCGCCTCCTCGGGGGTCAGGTACTCGATCGCCACCTCGAAGCGGCGCCCCTCGGAGCGCAGGGTGGGGGCGCCGAGGAAGGCGGCCACCGGCGCGGCGTCGAGCGTGGCCGACATGGCGACCAGTTTGAGGTCGGGTCGACGGGTCCGCTGCAGGCGGCGCAGCAGGGCCAGCGCCAGGTCGCCGTGGAGGTGGCGCTCGTGGAACTCGTCGAGCAGGACGGCGCCGATGCCGGGGAGGGCCGGCTCGGAGAGCAGGCGGCGGAGCAGCAGCCCCTCGGTGACGAAGCGGATGCAGGTGCGGGCCGAGGAGACGTCCTCGAAGCGGACCTGGTAGCCGACCGTCCCTCCCGGCTTCTCGCCCATCTCCTCGGCGACGCGCCGGGCCGCCAACCGGGCGGCCAACCGCCGCGGCTCGAGTACCAGCACTTCGCCCGCGACGAGGCCCGCGGCGTGGATGGCGGCCGGCACCCGCGTGGTCTTCCCGGCGCCCGGAGGCGCTTCGATGACCAGCGACCCGCCGGCGCGGAGCGCGGCCACGATCTCGGGCAGGAGCGGGTCGATGGGGAGCGGCTGCATCGAACTGGTTCTAGCCCGAGTCAGGCCAACCTCCACTCCCCGTTCCCGCGCCGGCGGACCCTGGGGACTCAGATGGGGCACCTTCAAGCCAGAAGGTGGCGCGGAGCCACTTCGGTTCCTAGGCAACACCGTGCCCAGAGGAGGGCACCAGGATGGAGCCAACCACGAAGGATGGAAGGTCCCCGGCGGTGGCGAAGCTGCTGCGGGTGTTGGTGGCCGGAGGCGTGGCCATGGCGGGTGTGACCGCCCCGATGGTCGCGGGCGCCGACGACAAGACCACGCCGGGAAAAGCCGACAAGGCCACCGCCGAGCGGGCCAGAGACGCGGCGGCCGCCGAGAAGGCCGCGCCCAGGAAGGAGGAGCAGAAGGGGGAGAAGAAGGAGGAGAAGGCTCCTCCCGAGGACGCCGGCGGGGTGAAGGGCTGGTGAGCGGTTCGCCTGGCGCGCCGGTCGAGGCCCGGCGGGCCCTGGCCGCCTCGGCCTGGTCGTTTCGCTGGCTGGTGGAGCTGGAGGCCGAGGTGCGGTTCGGGCGTCTGGCCGGCCGGCTGGAACGGGCCGCGGCGGGCGTCACGCTGGTGGAGCTGGCCCGGCGCGCCTCGCGGGACGAGCGCCGGCACGCCGGCCTGTGCGCCGAGTTGGCCTCCGAGTATGGCCAGCCCGTCGATGGCGTGCCGCTCCCGCCGCCCGAGGTGGCTCCGGCCGTCCTCGAGCCGGAGCAGGCGCTCCTCTACGAGATGGTGGCGGCCTGCTGCGTCGCCGAGAGCGGCAGCGTCGCCGTGCTCACGTCGCTGCTGGCGGCTGCCAGGAAACCGAGGCTGCGAGCGGTGCTCCACCAACTGGCCGTGGACGAGGTGGCGCATGCCAGGCTCGGCTGGGCCGTCCTGGCGACCGCGCAACGGCGAGGGGCGACCGGCTTCCTCGGTCCGCTCCTGCCGGCCATGCTGCGCGGCAGCATCGATGATGACCTCTTCGAGCAGGTGGACCCGACCAGGGAAGATCCCCTGCTGCTCGAGGCTGGAGTGCTCCCGCACACGGCCAAGCGCGAGCTCTTCGTGCGGACGCTCGAGGAGGTGATCCTCCCCGGGCTCGATGGCGCTGGGGTCGACACCGGGGAGGGGCGCGGTTGGCTCCGGCGCATGGGGACGGGCGCCCCCGTGGCTGGCGCCGCCACCTGGGATGGCCGGCCGAGTTGACGCCGTTCGCCGGGGCTGCGAGAAAGTGGAAACCGCCATGCAGCCGCGCACGGCCCGACCAGGGAGATAGACATGATCCGGAAGACCACGTTGGCGCTGGCCCTCGCCCCACTCCTCCTCCTCGCCGCCTGCACCGACGCCGCCAAGGCTCCGGCCGAGGCCGCCCTGAAGGCCGGGGAGGCCGCCGTGGCCACCATCTCCGAGGAGGTGTCGAAGCTGGCGCCGGTACAGGTACAGGCCGCCAGGGAAGCCCTCTCGAGCGCCAAGGCGCTGGCCGCCAAGCAGGACTACAAGCCGGCGCTGGCCGCGGCCGGAGAGGTCACCGTCAAGGTGAAGGAGGCGGTGGCCGCCGCCCAGGCCAAGAAGGAGGAGGTGGCCCGGACCCTGGCCGCCGCGCATAAGGCCTTCGCCGACGCGATCGCGGCGGTGCCCGGTCAGCTCGCGGCCATCAAGGCGCGCCTCGCCACCATGGCCAAGACCAAGAAGCTGCCCAAGGGGATCACCAAGGCCACCCTCGCCCAGGCGAAGACCAGCTACGCCGCGCTGGAGGATGGCCTGGCGAAGCTGAAGGCGCGCGCCGAGACCGACGTGAACGGCGCGCTGGCCGAGGCGGGCAACCTGCAGAAGAAGGCCGCCGACCTCGCCAAGCAGCTCCAGGTGAAGTGAGCGGTCCGCTCATCTCCGCGGATGAACTCCGCGCCTCCCTGGAACCGCTCCGCCTTCTCGATGCCCGCCCCGGCGCCGAGGCCTACGCGGCGGGCCACCTCGAAGGCGCCCTCCACGCCGACCTGAACGTCCGGCTCAGCGCCGCTTCCGACCCCGGCTTCGATCCGGCGAGGGGCGGTCGCCACCCGCTGCCGCCGCTTGCCACCTGGGCCGCGCAGCTGGGCGCCTGGGGGATCGGTCCCGGCACCCGGGTGGTGGCCTACGACGGCGCCTCGGGCGGCAACGCCGCTTGCCGGCTCTGGTGGATGCTGCGAGCGGTCGGCCACCAGCGGGTGGCGGTGCTCGACGGTGGGCTCCAGGCGGCGACGGCGGCCGGCGCGACGCTGACCATGGCCGGCCCGCCTCCGGTTGCCGCCGTGGAGCCGTACCCCTGCGGCGACTGGCAGCGCCTCACCGTGGAGCTTGCCGCGGTGGAGCGGCTCGTGAAGGACCCGGCCTGGAAGGTGCTCGATGTCCGCAGCCGGGAACGGTGGCGCGGCGAGAGCGAGACTCTCGACCCGGTGGCGGGCAGGATCCCCGGCACCGTCAACCTGCCCTTCGCCGAGAACCTCGACGCCAGCGGTCGCTTCAAGCCGCCGGCGGAGCTGCGCCGGAGCTACCTCGACCTGCTCGCCGGGACGCCGCCAGGCCGGCTGGTGGTCCACTGCGGCTCCGGGGTCACCGCCTGCCACACCCTGCTGGCGCTGGAGCTGGCGGGCCTGCACGGGGCCTCGCACTATGTCGGCTCCTTCAGCGAGTGGTGCCGGAGCGGCAGACCGCTGGGGAGAGGGTGACTTGGCCGCGACCTGGGACGTGATCGTCGTCGGCGCCGGCCACAACGGCCTGGTCACCGCCGCCTATCTGGCACGAGCCGGGCAACGGGTGCTGGTCCTCGAGTCGAGAGACCGGGTCGGTGGGGCCTGCACCACCGAGGAGACCTGGCCGGGGTACCGGGTCTCCAGCGCCGCCTACGTGGTTAGCCTCTTCCGCCCCGAGATCGTCCGCGACCTCGACCTCGGACGCCACGGCTACCAGGTGCTGCCGCGCAACCCCTCCTCCTTCACGCCGTTCCCCGACGGCCGCTCGCTGCTGCTCGGCCCCGACCCCGGGCTCAACCACCGCGAGGTGGCGAAGTTCTCGGCGCGCGACGCCGGGCGGCTCCCGGCCTACGAGGCGATGCTGCTGCGCATCGCCGGCGCCATCGAGCCGACGCTGCTGGAGACCCCGCCCGATCCCTTCTCGCGCCGGCTCGGCGACCTCTGGCGGCTGGGGAAGACCGCGCTCCGCTTCGCCCGGCTCGGGGCCGACGGCCCGCGCGCCGTGGAGATCCTGACCGCCCCGGCGCGCACCATCCTCGATCGCTGGTTCGAGTCGGACCAGCTCAAGGCCACGCTGGCAACCGACGCCATCATCGGCGCCTTCGCCTCGCCCTCCACGCCCGGCACCGCCTATGTCCTCTTCCACCACGTCATGGGTGAGTGCAACGGGGCCCGCGGCGTCTGGGGCTACGTGAAGGGCGGCATGGGCTCGCTCCCCGAGGCGCTGGCCTCGGCGGCGCGGGAGCACGGCGCCGAGATCCGGACCGGCGCCAAGGTCCGCTCCATCGAGGTGCGCGGCGGCCGCGCCAGCGGCGTGGTGCTGGCCGGCGGCACCGAGCTGACGGCGCGCCGGGTGGTCTCCTGCGCCGACGCCACCGTCACGCTGCTCGGCCTGGTGGGGGCGAAGCACCTGCCGGACGAGGTGGCCGAGGCGGTGCGGGCCATCGACTACTCGAGCGCCTCGCTCAAGATCAACCTGGCGCTCTCTCGCCTGCCCGACTTCACGGCCCGGCCGGGAGTTCCCGGTCCCCATCACCGCGGCACCATCCACCTCTGTCCGTCGCTCGAGTACATGGAGCGGGCCTTCGACGACGCCCGGGCCGGCCGGCCCTCACGCGAACCGATCCTCGAGGCGACCATTCCCTCGGTGGTGGACCCTTCCGTTGCGCCGCCCGGCCGGCATCTCATGTCGATCTTCGTCCAGTACGCGCCCTACAAGCTGGCCGAGGGGAGCTGGGACGACCAGAAGGAGCCCTTCGCCGACCGCTGCGTCGAGCTGCTGGAGCGCTACGCCCCCGGTTTCCGCGCCTCGGTGCTCCACCGCGAGGTGCTCTCGCCGCTCGATCTCGAGCGCCGTTTCGCGCTCACCGGCGGGAACATCTTCCAGGGGTCGATGGGGCTCTCGCAGCTCTTCTCGATGCGCCCCGTCCCCGGCTATGCCGACTACCGGACACCGGTGAAGGGTCTCTACCTCTGCGGCGCCGCCACCCACCCGGGCGGCGGCGTCATGGGGGCCTGCGGCTACAACGCGGCGCGGGAGCTGCTGCGCGACATCCGCGGCGGGCGCTAGTGCCCCGCCCCAGGCATGGTGACGGGTAGCGGCCTGAGCCGCCTGCTGGCAGACTGCACCTGCATCGGCGTGGAGGTGGGACAGATGGCGACAGCGCAGACCGGCAGCCGCATCAAGGGGCACATCCTGCTCTCCAGGATCCAGTACGTCCGTGAGGTGGCCGGAGAGGCCAAGTTCATGACCGTGCTGGCCAGCCTCCCGGCGGAGGATCGCGACATCCTCTCCGGGATGATCCTCCCGGTCACCTGGTACTCCCTCGACCTCAACCTCCGGCTCGACGCCGCCATCGCGGCGGTCCTCTCGCCCGACGACAGGTCGAGGATCTTCCTCGAGATGGGGCGCGCTTCGGCCGAGAAGAACCTGAAGGGCGTTCACCGCGCCTACCTGCGCCAGGGCGATCCCCACTTCCTGCTCGCCTCGGCCCCGCTCATCTACGCCGCCTACTACGCGGTCGGGAAGCGCAGCTACCAGAAGACCGGAGAGAAGTCGGCGGTGCTGCGCACCCAGGAGGCCGAGATCGTCTCGGCCACCGATTGCCTCACCGTGATCGGCTGGCACCAGCGGGCCATCGAGCTCTGCGGCGGCACCGACGTCAAGGTCGAGGAGTCCCAGTGCCGGGCCCGCGGCGCCCCCCACTGCGAATACCGCTGCCAGTGGAGCTGATGGCGCCGGGAGGCTGGTCAGCGGACCCGCGTCAGGCCGGCACCGGCGCCACCACCGGGACCACCACCAGCCTGGGCCGGTCGGTCTCCAGGTCAACGTCGACGCGGACGGTGCCGCCCCCCTGAAGCTCGCCGAAGAGGATCTTCTCCGCCAGCGGCCTCTTGATCTCGTTCTGGATGATCCGCGCCATGGGGCGCGCGCCCATCTTGGGGTCGAAGCCGTGCTCGGCGAACCAGGCCCGCGCCGCCGGCGTCAGCTCCAGCTTCACCTTCTTCTCCAGCAGTTGCTCGGCCAGCCCGGCCACGAACTTGTCCACGATGCGGGCCACCACGTCGGCCGGCAGCGACTCGAAGGAGACCCAGGCGTCGAGCCGGTTGCGGAACTCGGGGCTGAAGGCCCGCTCGATGGCGTTCTTGGCGTTGCCCGGAGCCTGGGCCTCGCCGCCGAAGCCGACCCGCCGCGCCGAGAGCTCCTGGGCCCCGGCGTTGGTGGTCATCACCAGCACCACGTTGCGGAAGTCGGCCTTGCGGCCGTTGTTGTCGGTGAGGGTGGCGTGGTCCATCACCTGCAGCAGCAGGTTGTAGACGTCGGGGTGGGCCTTCTCGATCTCGTCGAGCAGGAGCACGGCGTAGGGGGTCTTGTTGACGGCGTCGGTGAGCAGGCCGCCCTGGTCGAAGCCGACGTAGCCGGGCGGCGCCCCGATGAGCCGGCTCACGGTGTGCTTCTCCTGGTACTCGCTCATGTCGAAGCGCAGGAACTCGACGCCGAGGATGCGGGCCAACTGCTTGGCCAGCTCGGTCTTGCCGACCCCGGTCGGTCCCGAGAAGAGGAAGCAGCCGGTCGGCTTCTCCGGGCTCCCCAGCCCGCTGCGCCCCAGCTTGATGGCCGAGGCGATGGCGTCGATGGCCGGGTCCTGGCCGAAGATCACCTTCTTCAGCTCCGGCTCCAGGCTCTGCAGCGCGCTCCGGTCGTCGCTGGAGACGGTCCGCTCCGGGATCTTGGCGATGCGGGCCACCACCCGCTCCACGTCGCGGGCGGTGATGCGGTGGTGGCGCTTCTCCTCGGGGCGCATCCGGTCGCGAGCGCCGGCCTCGTCGAGCACGTCAATGGCCTTGTCCGGCAGCTTCCGGTCGTTGATGTGCTTGGCGGAGAGCTCGGCGGCGGCCCGCAGCGCGCGGGCCGAGTACTCGACGCCATGGTGGTCCTCGTAGACCTTCTTCAGGCCCTTGAGGATCTTGATGGTGTCCTCGACGGTCGGCTCGCCCACCTCGATCTTCTGGAAGCGTCGCGCCAGCGCGTGGTCGCGATCGAAGGTGGCCTTGTAGTCCTGGTAGGTGGTCGAGCCGATGCAGCGCAGTTCGCCGGAGGCCAGCGAGGGCTTGAGCAGGTTGGAGGCGTCCATGGAGGAGCCGCTGGTGGCGCCGGCGCCGACGATGGTGTGGATCTCGTCGATGAAGAGGATGGCCCCAGGTACCCTCTTCACTCCGGCGATGACCCCCTTGAGCCGCTGCTCGAACTCGCCGCGGAACTTGGTGCCCGCCAGCAAGGATCCCATGTCGAGCGAGTAGATGGCGCAACCGGCCAGGATGCTCGGGACCTTCTTCTCGTGGATGCGCAGCGCCAGCCCCTCGACGATGGCGGTCTTGCCCACGCCAGGATCGCCCACGAAGACCGGGTTGTTCTTGCGGCGGCGGCAGAGCACCTGGATGGTCCGCTCGATCTCGGCGTCGCGCCCCACCAGCGGATCGATCTGCCCCTTGGCGGCCCGCTCCACCAGGTTGACCGTGAAGGCCCTGAAGGGGTCCTTCACCGTCTGCGGAGGCCCGTCCTCTTCACCGTCGCCACCCGGCTCGCCGGCTCCGCCCGACGCGCTGCCGGCGCCCGGCAGGGCCTTGCCCTCGCCATCCTTGGTGACGCCGTGCGAGAGGTACTGGAGGATGTCGATGCGCCGGATGCTCTGCTTCTCCAGCAGGTAGACGGCGTGCGAGCCGCGCTCGCGGGTGAGCGCCACCAGCACATCGCCGCCGTTCAACTCGCTGCGGCCAGCCCCCTGCACATGCCAGGCGGCCCGCTGCAGGACCCGCTGGAAGGCGGCGGTCTGCTCCGGGTCCTGCTCGTCCGGGAGGGCCTCGAGGGTGCGGGTCAGGTACTCGTCGAGCTCGCGCGTCAGGGTCGGCAGGTCGGCGCTGCAGGCCACCAGCACCTCGCTCGCCACCTTGTCGGCGCAGAGCGCGCGGAGCAGGTGCTCCAGCGTCACGTACTCGTGCTTGCGCTTGCGCGCCTCGGACACCGCCGCCTGGAGGGTCTGCTGCAGTTCCTTGGAAACGGTCACCATCGTCACTCCGGCTCGATCGTACAAAGGAGGGGGTACTCGGCCTCCCGGGCCAGGGTCATGACCTTCTCGGCCCTGTGCTCGGCGATCTCTCTTGGATAGATACCCGCCACACCGACGCCGTGCATGTGAACGTTCAACATGATGCGATGGGCCGCCTCGGCGTCGTGGCGGAAGACGGTGACCAGAACCCAGTCGACGAACTCCTGGGTCGTGAAATCGTCGTTGTGCAACAGGACCTTGAAGAGCGGCGGACGGTCCACCTTCTTGCGCGTGCGCGTCCTGGGCGCCGCGACATCGGCTCCATCTCCTGGACGGTCGCGAGTGGCCATGACCCCTCATTGTAACCCCTGGGGCGGGCCGGTGCTGGCTCCGGCCGCTCCCGCACCCGGGGCGCGGCCAGCCTGGATCGTTGGCGGACGGCACCGGAAGCGCCATACTCCCGGCATGAACGCCCTGCTCGTCACCCTACTGCTGGCCGCGACACCCCTGCCGTACCCCTCACCGCGACTGGCCCAGGTCACCGACCGGACCAAGTTCGATGTGGGGACGGTGCTCGGCTACGACGCCACCAAGGCCGAGCTGAGGGTCCAGTGCGCCGACGGCATCGTCGCCTTCAAGGCCGGGAGCGACGTGCAGGTCTTCGACGCCACCGGCCAGCCGCTCGGCTCGCCGGCCCGCCTGGCCGCCGGACAGAAGCTCCGGCTCTGGTACGTGATCGACGGGGGGGCCAAGGTCCAGGAGATCGCCGTGGAGTAGTGGGTATCGCACACGTACCGGGCGATGAGCTAGGCTCCCCCGACATGGCCACCCGGGGGAAGTCGAAGTCGAGGACCCGCGTCGAGCGGGACACCATGGGCGAGCTGCGCGTCCCGGCGGCGGCGCTCTGGGGCGCCCAGACCGCGCGGGCGGTGGAGAACTTCCCCATCTCCGGGCTGCGCGCCCACCCGGCCTTCATCGACGCCACCGTCCGCATCAAGATCGCCGCGGCGCGGGCCAACGCACGGCTCGGACTGCTGCCGCGTCCAGCCGCCCGGGCCATCGAGGCGGCGGCGCGCGAGGTGCTGGCGGGGCGCTGGCGCGACCAGTTCGTGGTCGACGTCTACCAGGCCGGCGCCGGGACCTCGCACCACATGAACGTCAACGAGCTGCTGGCGAACCGTGCCGCCGAGCTGCTGGGCGGGCGCCGCGGCGACCACGCCCTGGTCGACCCGAACGACCACGTCAACATGGCGCAGTCGACCAACGACGTGGTCCCGACCGCCATCCGCCTGGCGGCGCTGGAGCTGGCGCCGGCGGTGGTCAAGGCGCTCCTCGACCTGGCCGCCACCTTCGAGAAGAAGTCGCGGGCCTGGGACGGCATCGTCAAGGCGGGCCGGACCCACCTGATGGACGCCACGCCCATCCGGCTCGGGCAGGAGGTGGAGGGCTGGGCGGCCACGCTCCGCTCCGCCGCGGGGCGGGTGCGCGATGCCCTGCCGGAGCTCTCGCTGCTCGGCATCGGTGGCACCGCCGTCGGCACCGGCGTCAACGCCCACCCGCGCTACCGTGCGCTGGTGATCGCCGAACTGGAGAAGCTGACCGGAGTGCCGCTGGCGCCGGCGGGCAGCCTGACCGGCGCCATGCAGTCGCTGGCCCCCTTCGTGGCCCTCTCCGGCGCGCTGCGCGGCGCCGCGGTGGAGCTGCTCCGCATCGGCGGTGACGTGCGGCTGCTGGGCAGCGGACCGGGGACCGGACTCGGCGAGCTGCGGCTGCCGGCGGTGCAGCCCGGCTCGTCGATCATGCCGGGCAAGGTCAACCCGTCGATGGCCGAGATGCTGGCGATGGTGAGCTACCAGGTGATCGGGCTCGACGCCGCCATCGCCGCCGCCGCCGCCGCTGGGCAGCTCGAGCTCAACGTGATGATGCCGCTGGTGGCCTTCGACCTCTGCCATCAGCTGCAGATCATGGCCGCGGCGGTGACCGCCTTCGACCGGCGCTGCGCCCGCGGACTCAGCGCCGACCCGGCGCGGGCCCGCTTCTACGCCGAACGGACGGTGAGCCTGGCCACCGCGCTGGCGCCCAGGCTCGGGTACGCGGCGGCGGCCGAGATCGTCAAGGCGTCGCTGGCGACCGGCCGGTCGGTGCGCGAGCTGGCGGTGGAGCGTGGCGGCCTGGGCGAGAGGGAAGCGAAGCGGCTGCTCGATCCGGCTCGCCAGACGCGCCCCGGGAGAGGGTAGGGGCACCGAGGTGCCGCCGCGCCTAGGAGAGCTGCTGGTGGAGCGTGGCGCCTGCAGTGGCGGGGCGGTCGCCGAGGCACTCCAGGCCCAGGCCGTCTTCGGCGGCCGGCTCGGCACCAACCTGCTCGAGGCCGGCGCCCTGAGCGAGGAGCGGCTGGCGCTGACGCTGGGGGACCGGCACCACGCGCTGGCGCTCTACGGCGACCTGCTGCCGGAGCCGGGGGCGCTCAAGCTGATCGCCGCCGGCGACGCCGATCGCTGGGAGGTGGTGCCGCTGCGGGCCTTCGGCCGCAAGCTGGCGCTGCTCACCCTCGACCCGGGCAACGTGGCGGTGCTCGACGAGGTGGCTTTCGCCACCGGGCGCAACATCGTGCCCTTCGTGGTGCCGGAGGCCCGGCTCTGGCGACTGCTGGTCCGCTGCTACCGGGTCTTCCGCGAGGAGCGGGGGATCGAGCTGCCGGGCCGCGCGTCGGCGCCACGCGGGACGCCGGGGGCCAAGCCCAGCGCGGACCTGATCGACGAAGGGGAGTTCGACGCCCTCTACGGCCGGCTCGGCATCACCACGCCGCTCCCGTTCCGGTCGCCGCTGGTGGCGGCGCCGGCCACCGGGGTGCCCCCGCCGATCCCGCCCGCTTCCTCATCCGCGCCGGTCCCGGCCGGCTCCGGCCATCCAGAAGTGATCCCGCCCCTCGATCTCTCGGGGGCCTTCGCGCTGCTCCCCGAGCTGGAGCCGGAGCCGGAGCCGGAGCCGGAGCCGGAGGCGCCGCTCAGCTTCGCCGACGCGGTGCTGGCGCTCGAGGGGGTGAAGGAGCGCGGCGCCATCGCCCACACCGTGCTGCGCTACGCTCGCTCGAGGTTCCGGCGGGCCCTGCTCCTGACCGTCCGGAGAAGCGAGATCCACGGCTGGGAAGGGCTCGGGCCGGGCGTGGAGGTCGAGAACGTGCGGCGCCTCCGGCTGCCGCTGGGGGCCGATGGGGTGCTGGCGACGGTGGCTGGGACGCAGAGTCATTTCCTCGGGCCGCTGCCGAAGAACGAGTCGAACATCCGGCTGCTCCGGGCGCTGGGGGGAGGGGTTCCCAAGAGCGCCTTCGTGGTCCCGGTGCTGGCGCTGGGGCGGGCGGTCAACCTGCTCTACGCCGACAATGGCCGCGGCGAGCAGGTCGATCCGGACGACCTCGGCGAGCTGCTCATCCTGGCCGCTCGCATCGCCGAGGGTTACGGCGCGCTGGCCCGCCGGGCGGTGTAGAGTCCGTTCCCCCAATGGCCTCCAAGCTCGACTTCTTCATGGTGCCGGAGGACGAGAAGGCGTTCTTCCGCCTGCTCGCCCGGCACGACGTCACCGTCTACCCGGACCTGATCCCGCCCGACTGGAAGCCGCTGGTCGTCGACGCCGACGCGGCGCTGGTGGGCGCCCTCGACCAGGGGAGCTACTACCTGGCCTTCGAGCGGTTGGCGACGGTGGTGGTCCACCCCATCAAGCGCGGTCCCGACCGCGGCATGCTCAAGATCGAGGAGGTTCCGTCCCCGGTCTTCCACTACGAGCGGTCGCAGCTCAACCAGGCTGGCGAGCTGGAGGGCGGCCGGATCTGGGCCGAGCTGATCCAGACCGGGGCCACCCAGGATCTGAAGGGCAAGCCGCGCGCCCTCAACGCCATCTTCGACGAGGTCCACCAGCTCTTCCGCAAGAGCTGGCGGAGGAGCGATCCGAAGGGTTACTGGATCGGCCCCAAGTGCGGCGACGCGGTCAAGCGGGCCGGCCTGAAGCTGCGCGAGCCGGGGCACAAGGGACGGCTCTACGAGGTCTGGCGTTAGTTCCCCGGCGAGGGCCCCGGCGCCGTTGACTGGGCTGCCGAGCGAGGGTACACCGCCACTTGACCATGACCGGCGCCCCCCGATATAAGGCCGCTCTCGCCGCGTTCATGGTGGCGTTTCCGGGCGTTTCCCTGGCCGAGAAGGTGGCCGGGCTGAACCTCCCGGACGGCGCGAGGCGCATCGGGGAGAACCGGTACCAGGTCGACCGGAAGTACGACGAAGCGCTCAGTCACTTCCGGACCGCCCTGCCACCGGGCAAGTATCCCCGGAGGACCATCGCCGAGCAGGCCGGCATGAAGGCCGTGCACATCGAGAACCCGGAGGCGAAGCCGGGGAGCTGGGAAGGGCTGAACCTGTACGAGGTGAAGGGCGAGACCCGCATCTTCATCCTCGTGAAAACGAAGTCATGACCTCTTCTTGGGGGATCGTCTAACGGCAGGACGCCAGTCTCTGGATCTGGCTATCAAGGTTCGAATCCTTGTCCCCCAGCTTCACGCTGGAAACCACCCTCGAGCGTTGACTGCCGCAACGCGAGAGGGTACAGAAGGCCCGCTTCCGAGCAGTTCCGGTTGATGGCCCCTTAGTCTAGCGGTTAGGACGTCGCCCTCTCACGGCGAAGACATGGGTTCAATTCCCGTAGGGGTCACCATCTCGCCCCGCCAGCGCTCGTCCCGTTGGCGGGGTTTTTC
>JANPOM010000587.1:0-1147 GCA_031427995.1 Anaeromyxobacter sp.
AGTATCCGGCTCGACGATGGCGAGGGCCTCGGCCCAACCGCTCCAGAAGCGGCGCAGCAGGATCCAGAAGAGCCGGTCGGCGGGCCGGATGTCGGGGTGTCGTCGACCGGCCAGGGTGACGAGCTGTTGGCGAAGGGCCAGGTTCTCGACCACGAGGTCGCGTCTGGAGTGCATGGTCGAGATACTGGTCGTCTGGAGTGCTAAGAGGAGGCGAAGATTCAAGCCGGGGAGATTCCTGGTCCCTGGCCGATTCGTCTTTGGTTTCAGCTCGGACGGAGTTTTGGCGAGGGACAGGTACCGTACCTACACTCTTGGGCCAACGGTAGCGCTGGGACGCAATGTCTTCGCTAACCTCTCGTTCGTGGACGAGGATCTCCGAATGGTCACGCTCGTTCTCCTCAGCGGAGACCGCAGGCAGTGGACTGACATCACGGACCTTGAGTTGGCGGCAGCGAAGGAGAGGAATGACGAGTGGCTCGCAACGGCATATGGAATCGAAAACGGCGCGGCCTCCTACACTTGGGGATGCATTGAATCAGTGAGCGACAAGAAGACCGGTTGTGCCCAAGTGGTTGTCACGTACCGGAACCCAGTCGCGGAGAAGCGGGATCCCGTCCCAGAGTAGTCTGATCGATGAGGTGGGAAGCGGCCCCGGGGCGGTTGGGCTTGACCCGATCTCGCAGACAGTTTGACTACGCTGCAAGACACTTCCGATACCGCCTCTCAAACTCTGCCGGACTGACTTAACCGAGGGACGAGTGACGGCGCTGCGGATTGTTGAACACCTCGATGAAGTCGAAGGTCTCGATCCTCGCGACGGCTGAACCAGTAGACCCGAGTCACCGTAATTCCTGTTATCGGACGAGAATGGTGGGTTTAATGCCTTATCCCCGACGGAGCACCCGCTTTGATTTAATTGCAGATACCCGAATATGTGTCGAACGACTCCGATACCCGTGAAATACTCCGTGTTTGGCTCAACGGGGACGCGCAAGGTTTCGCGTCGCGTCCTGATGTATGGAGTGATCCCGCCGCGTGGGGTTTGCTCTTTGTGGATCTTGCGCGGCAGGTCGCGCGGGGGTACTGCCAGAGATACGGCGGCGACCAGGCGGCGGTGCTATCCCGAATCAAGGCGGGCATTGACGCC
>JANPOM010000588.1:0-6797 GCA_031427995.1 Anaeromyxobacter sp.
GTGCCCATTCTGTGCCCAATCTCGGTCCGAAAGGGCGTGGGATCGGGCGCTCCCGCGCTCAGGTCGACGTCGTTGGTGGCGAGGTCGCGAGCCGTGAAGGGCTCGGAGCCCAGGTGGGCATATCGCTCGGTGACGTTGACCGAGTTGTGGCCGAGGCGCTCCTTCAGCTTCTCGATGCTGCCGCCCGACATCACCCACTGGCAGTCGCGAGCGGAATACGCAGCCCGGTCCACCCCCAGTTGGCGGCTTGCCCAGCGGCGGGAGTTGTCACCCCAAAGGGGTCTGGGTATGTGGTCGGCTGGGGATGGAGAAAAGGCCCGACGATCGAATAGGATAATTCCCCCAATGGGCAGCCCTGCCACAGGTGTCGTAGAACTCGGTCGCCGGCTTCATGCCCGGCGCGAGGAGGCTCGCCTAGACGCGCCGACGCTGGCTAAGCGGGCTCGGGTCGCGGCCAGCGCGCTGGAGGCCTTCGAGGCTGGCCACGGCGGGCTCGGCGTCGCCGCTCTGATGAGGATTGCGAGTGAGCTTGGCGTGCCCCTGACCTCGTTCGCTCACAGTCATGCTCCCGTCGTGGAAGCGCCCGTCGAACCCAGCATCGTCCTCAAGGGCGTTGGTGCCGCCTGGTTGACCGAGACGGACCGAGAGGCGCTTGCTCAGGGGCTGCGGCGGGCTCGTGCGTTCACCGAGGCCGGGGAACTACTCCAGTCGCCCCGACCGGCTGATGGATTCACGGCCAGTCCAGCTCCGGAGCGGGACGCTCACCGGCCTGGCTACGCGGCGGCGACCGCTGCGCGCAATTTGCTCGCTCGGACTGGTCCCCTGCGGAATCTGGCTCGCCTTCTTGAAGATCAGTTCGATGTTCTCGTCCTCCGGCACCGCTTCGTTGATGCGCGAGTGCTCGGGGCAGCGTGCAGGTCGGGATCGGCGCGACTTGTCGCGGTGAATCTCGGCGTCGCTGTCGAAACGACACGCCGGTTCGCACTCGCGCACGAACTCGGACACCAATTGCTCGACCTGGAAGCGACGGGCGTGACTGCTGACGAGGTCCCAGAACGCGGGCCTCTGGCATGGTTCGAGAAGAAGCCGGCCGAGAAGCGGGCCGATGCATTCGCTGCCATGTTCCTGGCGCCCGCGGCTGCCGTAGCCGAAGTTACCGGCCAGCCGCGAGGCACTGCGGCGTACGACGAGGCCAAGGGGATGGTCGATCGCGTTCGTGCTTGCGTGGGCATGGGCTACTCGGCGACAACCTGGCACCTCCACAACCTCGGCTATTTCGACCAGCGCCTTGCCGAGACGCTACTCCTCGCTGAACCCGAGGCGGACCTCTTGGCCGGGTTCGAGGAAGACACCCGGTTCGATGGGCTCGAGCGCCGGGTGCTGGGGGCCTACGCGAAGGAGAGCATCTCGCGGGGTAGAGCTCGCGAACTCCTCGGTGGCATGGACCCGGAGGCGCTGGCGAAATCGCTGTGATCCGGTTCGTCATCGACACCGACGTCGTCATCGCGCTCGAGAAGGCCGGCAGCGGTCTAGAACTCGGGTCGCGTGGAACCTTGCCGGTCATTGTCACAGACGTCGTGTGGGATGAGTTGGAGGCGCCAGGCGACACCGAGGTACGCGCCCAGAAGTTCGCCAAGGCCATCGCAGGTGCCATCACCGCTCTCGTGGCCGATTCCCCCGAGGCGGCCACGCTGGTCGCCCTCCAGGAGGCTCCCAAGACCGAAGGGCCCGGCGAGCACTCGGTAATTGCGTACTGCCACCACCACCCTGAAGCCATCGCAGTGCTTCAGGACAAGGCGGCAGTTCGCCGTGGCATCGAGGAACTTCGCGGGCGGGTCCTGTCGTTCCATGGACTGGTCGGAGAGCTTGTGGATCGAGGTCACGTCTCCTGGGCGGAGGCGCGAACCATGGCGACCCGGTATCGGCGACAGTACAACCACGCTCGTATCCCGGTCTGGTGGCTCCCGGAGTGAGGCCGACGTGCGGACGATGGCAGAGCATCACGAGAGCCTGCGCAAGCTGGGCGAATAACCCCGCTACCGCCGGCCCCGGTCGAGCCTCGCCACGGCCGCCTGGGCAGCAGCGTCCTGGAGCAACCTCGGTACCTGCTCGGCTCCCGACAGAGACATGGCGGCCAGCCTAGCCGGCGCCTCGCCAGCCACAACGAACAACTCCGCCGTCACCGCCGGCAATTCCAGCTGCGCCACCGCCGCGATCCCATTCAGCGCCCTACCTGCGTTCGAAACCGACGCTTCGCCCGGGTCACCCGCACCCCGGCTCTCCCCGGAAGTCCCGTCATCCAGCGCCCTTGCGCCCTCCACCTCATCGGTCACGTTCAGTGACTTCACTTCCCGGCTTACAGGGCGGTTCCGGCGTTTTCCTTCATGGCATCGATCGGTTGGCTTCCCCGCTGCCACCCGGGCTGGCCAATCGCTGCCCAGCGGCACCGGGCCTTGCCGTGCCGAGCAGAGGGAGTTATACATAGGTAAGAACGGAGCCACCCATGCGCAAGAAGCTCTCGGCCATCGGAAACAGCCTCGGCATCGTCATCGAGAAGCCCATCCTCGAGCTGCTCGACATCACCCGTGACACCGAGCTCGACATGACCACCGAGGGCGGCCGGCTCATCATCGCCCCTGTGAAGAAGCCCAGGCGCGACCGGGTCAAGGCGTCGCTGGCGCGCGCCATGGTCGCCCACGACGAGAGCCTGCAGAAGCTGGCCAAGTGACCGACCCGGAGTTCCTTGACCTTGAGGACGTGCTCCTCATCCACGAGGAGCAGTTGTACAAGTACGGCGGGTCGGCCGGCCTGCGCGACCAGGGGCTCCTCGAGTCGGCGCTCGGGATGCCGCGGGCGACCTTCGGCGGCCAGTTCGTCCACGAGGACCTCTTCGCGATGGCGGCGGCCTACGCCTTCCACATCGCGGAGAACCAGGCCTTCGTCGACGGGAACAAGCGAACCGGCGTCCTGGCCGCCGTCGTGTTCCTGGAGCTGAACGGCTACGTCGTCGAGGAGCCGCCTTCTCGCTTCTACGACGCCATGATCGCCATCGCCGAGCGCCGGCTCGACAAGCCGGGGTTGGCCAGGATGCTGGAGCAGCTTGCCCGGCCGGCCGGGGACGAGGGCGCCACGGTGTAGCCCGAGACCGTCGGGCCGCCGCCATCGCGGAGCGCGAGGACGGCGACCCGGCCAGCCGGCGGTCAGCCGCCCTGTCCGACCCCCACGCCGACGCAGACGTTCTCTCCGTCCTCGGCGTCCTCGAACCCGAGCGCGCTCTCGATCTGTTCCTCCTGCCGCTCGGTGATGAAGCCTTGGTGGGCGAGGGTCTGGAGCAGCTGCTCCACGCAGTCTTGGTAGGCCTCCAGCGCCTTCTTCTGGCCCTTGCGGGACACGGCAGGCGGCGGCTTGCAGGCGGCCACCAGGTCGCGGATGGTGCAGCCATTGGTGAAGTAGGTGTTGGGCACGCCGGTGTCACAGGTGTCGATCACCACCGTGGGGCGCAGGTCCGAGCCCAGGCACTGGTCGCCCGCGTCGTCGGGGTTGCCGTCCAGGTCGCGGTCCGGGTACCAGCCCACGTCGCGCAGCAGCGACCGGGTCAGGTCGGTGGGCGCGTCCACCGCCAGCTTCAGATCGGCGTTGATGGCCGGCTCCATCAGCTGGCTGGGCGAGGCGATGGTGTCCCAGTGCGATACCGAGGAGCCGGCCTGCACCGGGTTGGGCGTGTAGAGGAGCGCGCGGCCACCGCGATCGGCGCCGGCGCGAACCGAGAGGTCGACTCCCAGCGTGACGTTGACAGTTGCGCCCGCCAGCGCCGCCTTGAGCTTCTGGGCGTCGGCCAGGGTGATACGGACCGCCGGGATGGTGATGGTCGGGTCGACGCCGCCGAGCCCCGCCGGCGGGCCTCCGGCCGCGTTGTCGGCGACCACCACCGCGACGGCCCCGGCGTTCTGCGCGTTCTTCACCTTGATCACGAAGCCGCAGGTGCCGCGGTCGACCAGCGCCACGCGGCCGAGGACCTCGGCGGCGTTGGCGATGGTCGTGCAGGCGTCGGTGGTCGACGCCCCCGACAGGTTGGCGTCGTCGAAGGCCAGCACCAGCTCGCCAGTGAGCCCCGGGGCGGAGAGCCTGGGGCCGAAGCTGGCCGCCCCCACCTGGTAGTCGCCGGCCACCGTGGCCGGGCCATTCACCCTGAGCAGCGGTGTCCCCAGCGCCAGCACCAGCGGCACGGCGGCCGAGACGGCCGGGCCGTTCCAGGCCACGCCCCGAGGGTTGATGGCCGAGGCCTTGCGTTCCAGGTCGGTCATCGCCTCGCGGGCCAGGCCGGTGCTGTTGTCCTCGTAGAACTTGGAGTAGACGTCGATCAGCCCCGCCAGCAGGGCGCCGGAGCTCACGCTCGTGAAGCTGGAGAAGCCGAGGCCGTGAGCGAATTCGTGCAGCAGCACGGTGGCCAGGTTGATCTGGTTGGCCGCGTGGCCGGTGTCGAGGCCGTAGTACCAGCCCGAGCCGGTGAGGCAGCCCGGCTGCCCGATGCTGGCGTTGAAGCGGGCCCGGATGTCGTCGGAGCTGGTGCCCGGAGGCCCGGGGATGAAGTCCTCGAAGCCGAGCTTGTTGGCCAGCGCCGTGTGGTACCAGGTGCCGGGGTAGAGCGCGCCGGGGAAGTCGCGGAGCACCTGGGTGGTGCCGGCCGAGCCGAGAACCGCGGCGGTGGCGGTGCAGGTGAGCGGCTCGAAGGTGGCCTGGACGCGCACCTCGACGGCGGAGTCGAGCGTCGCGCCCCAGAGGTCGGCGGCGAACTGGAAGGCGATGCGCCGCTGCTCACCCACGGTGGTGCCGGTGTTGCCGCCCACCGGGACGGCCGGGGTCGGATCGTTGAAGCCGACCCCGGGGGCGTTGTTGTTGATGACGGTGATCGTGGTGGCGCCGGCGGCCGGAAGGGCGAAGGCGAGGGCCAGCAGGGAGGAGAGGAGGCGTGGCTGCATGGTCACTTCTCCTCGATGGGGGCGGGGGTGGTGGTCAGCCGGGTCTTCGCCGTCGGCGGGGCCTGGCGCTGCTCCCTGGCCGCGCTGGTCACGGCGGTCGTGGTGCTCGCCCTGGCCGTCACGCCAGCCGGAGTACGCTCCGCCTGCCCGAGGAAACGCTCGGCCTCGGGGACGGTGGTGACGCACCGGGTGGCGACGCTGCCGTCGACGGAGACACGGGCCAGCGACACCGACTGGAAGCGGTCTTCGAGGTCGATGGAGACCGCCCCGCTCTGGTGGTACCGCTCGGTGAGACCCTCGCTCGACTGGTCCACGCTCCGGGCCACGCCAGCGGTCAGGCTGCGAGCCTCCTCCGCGGTCACCGGCCGGAGGCGCCCGGCCCCGTCGATGGCGGCCTTCTGACCGGCGGCCGCATGGTGCGCTTCGTCGGCCTCCTTCGCCGCCGACTCGGCGGTCTGCTTGGCTGCCTGGGTGGCGCCGGCTGGCGCCGCCGACAACAGCATGAGGGCCGCCAGCGATGCCGCGGCGGCCGGGAACCTGACCTGGTTGGACATGCGGTTTCCTTTGGCTTGGGGGGTGCGTCGAACTCCACGCACATCGCCTAATTCCGAGAGGGCATCGCGGGAGGACCTAGATGGGTGCAGGCGAGGTATTCCGGGAGGCGCCTGGAACGTGACGCAGCGAGTCCAATCGCGCCACCCCAGGAACAGGACGCACTAGTTCAGCATCGGTTCGCGCGCCTCTTCCCGGCTTCTCGGGCTGGAGGCCGGCCTGGAGTCTCGGGACGACGCGTCACGGGCGTTGGTCTCCGTCCACGAGGCGGCGCCTTCCACCTCGGGATATGCTCCGCGGCATGGTGGTCCACCCGTCCAGGGAGCCGAGATGTCCTTCCAGCCGACCACTTCTATCGCCCTCCTCGCCTTCGCCACCCTGCTGGCGCCGGCCCCGGCGCGGGCCGACTCGTTCCGCTGCGAGGGGGGGCTCGTCGCCGTGGGCGACTCGAAGCTCGACCTGCTCGGCAAGTGCGACCTCCCCACCCTCCGTGAAGAGGTCCCGGCCGTGGCCGGCGTCTTCGGTTCGACGGGCGCACCGCGAGCCCTCGTCGCGCAGGAGCGGTGGACCTACAACTTCGGCCCCCGCTCCTTCGTCCAGTACGTCACCCTCGAGGTCGGGGTCGTGAAGGCGATCGAACGTGGGGGCTACGGCTACGAGTTGGGCCAGCCTCGGCCGGCGCCGGCCCGGATGCCGCGTGCCCGCTGCAACCACCTTGGTGGGTTCAGGGTCGGCGACTCGACCTTCGACGTGCTGGCTCGCTGCGGGGAGCCGGCGATTCGCGAGGAGAGCATGGGCCAGGTGGTGGTCGAGGCGCCGATGGGCCAGCGGAGCTCGGTGCCCATCGGCTTCACGACGGTGCGGGTGGAGATCTGGACCTACGACTTCGGTCCCCAGGCCAACTCCCGGCGGCTCGAGTTCGAGGCCGGCAAGCTGGCGCGAATCGTCACCGGCGGGTACGGATACTCGCGTTGACTCGGAGAGGCGCGGACCCTGAAGGCGCGCCCTCCGCAGGCCAGCCGCGTCGTGCAGGGGGCTGGTCCTTGCCTCCAGGGGAGGCACGACCGTAGCGCAGGCCCGCCGTGCAGCGGAAGGCCCCTGCCGCCGCCCTCTGCGCCGCCCTCTGCGCCGCCCTTTGCGCCGCCCTCGCCGTCCGCTAGCATCCTCCGCATGTGGACCCTGCAGCCGCGCGGTGACGCCGAGCGGGCCCTGGCCCGGCTGGCGCTGCTGGCGGCGGTGGCCGGGGCGGTGCGGCTCGAGGAGTTG
>JANPOM010000589.1:0-2325 GCA_031427995.1 Anaeromyxobacter sp.
GGTGCGGGGCGTGGGGCCGACGGTGATTCAGAACGCCTGGGCTTTGCTAATGAGCTGAGGAACACGAGGCACCTGAGGGGGCACCATGGCAGCGACATTGAAGCAGATCCGCGAGGTGGGGCGGGACATCGTGAAGCAGCACCCCGGGGGCATCCGATACGCTCCGCTCGTGGCGCTCATCCGTCAGGCACTGCCGGAGGCCGCGCACAACAGCATCACGACCCAGGTCGCGAACCACCTCGTCGCGTCTTACCCGAAGGAGATTGCCAAGCCGTCGAGGGGGCTGTACCAGCCGCTCGGGGACGACGCGACCCCGGTTCCCGTGCCTGTCCCGGTTCCTCCGACCATCGGCTCGGAGGAGGACCTCTACCAGCCGTTCGCGGACTACCTCAAGAACGACCTGGGAGAGGCCACCGACGCCGTGCCCCTCGGGGGCTCGGGCATGAAGACGAAGTGGGGCACCCCCGACGTCGTCGGGGTCTACCGGCCACTGGCGGCCCAGCTCATCAAGTTCAGCCCGGAGCTGGTGGCCGCGGAGATCAAGCTCGACTCGGCGCAGCCCGTCGTGGCCTTCGGCCAGGCGATCGCCTACCGGCTCTTCGCCGCCCGCACCTACGTTGTGATGCCGAGCACGATCAGCGAGGAGGATGAGAGCCGCCTCGAAGCCCTCTGCATGCTGTTCGGCGTCGGCTTCGTGCTCTTCGACCCGTCCGACAAGGACGTGAAGTTCTCGATCCGGGTGCGGGCCCAGCGCTTCTCGCCGGACCACTACTACGTCAACGAGTTCGCGACGCGCCTCCACGTCTTGGATCCTGCCAAGTTCCAGAAGATCGTCGGGTAGGCACCAGGGTCCCATGTCCTTCGCTCGGCTCGAATAGGTCAGCCATGCGCGCCACGCTCGTCCGAGTCGGTATCGACCAGGCCTACGGCTCCTGGAACGCCCCGGTCGACCCCGAGACCAACGAGTTCGTCTACGTGCCGATCCCGGAGGGCTCGAAGGCGCCCCAGCACCCAGCGCTGGCGACGACCTACGCGACCGTCGCACCGGCGCTCGCGACCTTCGCCGCCCGCCGGGCCGGGGTCGCAGCGCAGCTCGTCAACCTCCCTGCCGCCCTGGCCGGCGCGCCCACCCACCTGGACCCAGACTTCGACCAGCTCACGTACGGCGACAACGGCGAGCGGCGAGGGAAGGTGATCACGACGTTCGAGAAGGGCGACCTGCTGGTGTTCTACGCCGGTCTACGCCCCGTCACGCCGTGCCCGCACCGGCTGGTGTACGCGCTCGTGGGGCTCTACCGCGTGGCCTCGGTAGCGCGGGTCGCCGACTTCCCGAGGTCCAGGTGGAACGAGAACGCACACCTGCGCCGCCTGGGTGCGCGGCCCACCGACGTGGTGGTCCACGCCGAGCCAGGGCGCAGCGGGCGGCTGCGGCGGTGCATCCCCGTCGGCGAGTTCCGCGACGGCGCCTACCGCGTGCGCCGAGACCTGCTCTCGGCGTGGGGCGGCCTCTCCTGCAGGGACGGCTTCATCCAGCGCAGCGCGGTGCCCCCGCGGTTGACCGAACCGGAACGGTTCCTGGCCTGGTTTGAGCGTGCAGGTGGGGAGCTGGTGGCGTCGAACACCTGACGGAGCCACCATGACCTACTGGGTCTACAAGCTCACCTACGACACCGGGGCCGCACCTCACGCCCGCGGTGGGCTCTTGTCGTTGGCAATCTGCAAGCCCCGCATCCGTGAGGGTGCTGTGGTGGGCGACGTGATCTTCGGCTTCTCGGGCCGGTCTCGGCGGGTGAACCGGGGGGAGCGGCTCATCTACGTAGCGGAGGTCACGGAGAAGCTAGCGAGGCCGGGGGAGTACTACGAGCGCCCCGAGTTCCGCCACCGCTGGGACTGTATCTACGAGCGGGTGGGCGAGCGGCTCGCCTGGCGACCCGGGAGCCTGACCCACGAGGAGGAGAAGTTCAGGGCCAAGGACCTCGGGCCCGCCCCTCGCTATCATCGCGCCGTTGTCTTGCTGAGCGACCAGTTCAGGTACCTGGGCACCGAGGGGACCATGGACCACGCTGGCAGGTGGCCAAACCTCGCCACCTTCGTGCACGAGATGGGCATCGGGGAGCGGGAGCTCGAGCCGGAGTCCAAGATGGGCCGCATGCTCACCGAGCTGAAGCGCGACATGTGGCGCAGGCGCCCCGCGGAGGTAGTCGGGGCGCCCACTGAGGCGCCGTCGGGCGGGCCGGCCTGGGGAACGTCGGCGCAACGAGCAGGACCACCAACATCGGTGAAGTCGTGCTCGGCTCCCACACGTACGCCGAAGCCACCGCCCCG
>JANPOM010000590.1:0-9529 GCA_031427995.1 Anaeromyxobacter sp.
CGCATCGGCATCTTCGACTCCGGCGTCGGCGGCCTGACCGTGCAGCGGGCGCTGCTCGAGGCCCTGCCCGGCGCCGACACCATCTACCTCGGCGACACCGCCCGGGTGCCCTACGGCACCAAGTCGGCCGCCACCGTCACCGCCTACTCGCTCCGCAACGCCCGGGTGCTCCAGGAGCGGGGCATCGACCTGCTGGTGGTCGCCTGCAACACCGCCTCGGCGGTGGCGCTGCCGGCGCTGCGGGCGGCGCTGCCGGTGCCGGTGCTCGGCGTGGTCGAGCCTGGGGCGCGGGCCGCCGCCCGGGCCTCGAGGAGCGGCCGGATCGGCGTCATCGGCACCGCCGGCACCATCGGCTCGGGTGCCTACCAGGCGGCCATCCTGGCGCTGCGCGCCGACGCCGTGGTGGTGGCGCGGGCCTGCCCGCTCCTGGTGCCGCTGGCCGAGGAGGGCTGGACCGACCCCTCCGACGAGGTGGTGCGCGGCGTGGTGCGGCGCTACCTGGCGCCGCTGGCGGCCGGGCGGATCGACACCCTGGTGCTCGGCTGCACCCACTACCCGCTGCTCAGGGACGCCATCGCCGAGGCGCTGCCCGGCGTGACGCTGGTCGACTCCGCCGAGACGGTGGCCGCCGAGGTCAAGGCGCTGCTGCCGGCGCCGGCGGGGCGGAGCGCCACCCACCAGTTCCTGGTGACCGACACGCCGGAGAAGTTCCTGGCGGTGGCGGGGCGTTTCCTGGGGCGGCCGGTCGAGACGGCCGAGCACGTCGACGTCTGACGCCGCTCCACCTCACTGGGCCAGTGTCTGGCGCGACCCCGGGGGCGCTGCTACAGTCGCCAAACCAATGGCCGGCGACGCGAAAAAGATGGCTGTGGGGTTCAACCACAACATCAAGCACAAGGGGAAGATGTACCACATCCAGACCGAGGACTCGGGCCTGGAGAACCCCCACCTGATCACCCACCTCTTCGTCGGCGGCAACATCCTCGCCTCGAAGAAGACCTCATACGCCGACATCATCGGGGCCGACAACCTCGCCTCCGTGGTCCGCGAGTTGATGGAGGAGCAGCACAAGGAGATGCTGCGCAACCTCATCAACGGCGTCTACGACGACGTCGACGAGGCCTACGCGGCGCAGGCCAAGTCCTTCCAGCCGGGAGAGATCAATGCCGACGGCAAGACCGTGCAGATGGCGCCGTCGATGCGCGCCGAGACCCGCGGCGGCATGAAGCCGGTGGCGGCCCCGCCGCCGCCCGCCAGGCCGCTCCCGCCCGAGGTGCTGGCGGCCCGCCAGGAGCCGGCCCCGGTGCTGCGCAACGACGGCGCCGAGACCCTCTTCGGCGAGGACCTGATCAGCGAGAAGAGCCTCGACGAGGTGATCCTCTCCTACCTGGCCGAGGACCTCGGCGATCGCAGGTAGTCCGGCGCCCGGTCCGAGGCCCCCGGGCCGCCGATGATCCAGCTCTTCCACCTCACCAAGGAGTACCCGGGCGAACCGCCGGCGCTCTCCGACGTGACCCTGCAGATCGGCAAGGGGGAGTTCGTCTTTCTCACCGGCCCCTCCGGCGCCGGCAAAACGACCCTGCTCAGGCTCCTCTCCTGCGCCGAGGCCCCCAGCTCCGGGCAGCTGCTGCTCTTCGGCCGCAACGTGGCGCGCATCGCGGCCCGGGAGGTCCCCTGGGTTCGGCGCCACATCGGGGTGGTCTTCCAGGACTTCAAGCTGCTGGCGGAGCGGACCATCGCCGAGAACGTGGCCCTGCCGCTGGAGGTCCGGTCGCTGCCGCGACGCGAGATCCGGCGCAAGGTGCAGGGGCTGCTCCGCTCGGTGGGGCTGGAGCACCGGGCCGACAAGTTCCCGCCCTCGCTCTCCGGCGGCGAGCAGCAGCGGGTGGCGGTGGCGCGGGCGCTGGCCGCCGACCCGGCGCTGCTGCTGGCCGACGAGCCGACCGGCAACCTCGACGCCGATCGGACCCTGGAGGTGATGGAGCTGCTGGCGGCGGCCAACGCGCGCGGCACCACCGTGGTCATCGCCACCCACGATCGTTCGCTGCTGCAGCGCTACACCCGCCGGGTGGTGTCGCTGGAGCGCGGCCGGCTGGTCTCCGACGGCGACTCGATCCGGCAGGCTTCGGAGCACGGCCGATGATGCGCCGCCCCGTCGAGGCCTTGCGCCGGGCCTTCACCGCCATGGTGCGGAGCCCGTACCTCACGCTGGTCGGCACCGGCACCATCTTCGCGGCCCTTCTCTCCATCGGCCTGGTGGCGGCGGCGCTCGGCACCGGCGAGCGGCTGCTCCAGGCATGGGCCGGCGAGGTGAGGCTCTCGGTCTACCTGACGCCGGGCGCCGACCTTGCCACGGCCACGGCGGCGGTGGCGGCGCTGGCCCCAGGCCGGACCGTGGAGGCGATCCCGTCCGCCGAGGGGCTGCGGCGGCTGGCGCTGGGGCTGGGGGAGGAGGGGAAGCTGCTCGACGGCGTCGGACCGGAGGCCATCCCCGACTGCGTCGAGGTGGGGGTTCCCGGAATGGCCCTCGAGGAGGCCCGGGCCCTCTCGGCGCGGCTGCGCGAAGTGGCCGGCGTGGCCGACGTAGACTTCGGCACCGCCTGGCTGGAGCGGCTCGAGATCTTCCTGCGCCGCGCCCGCGGCGCCGGGTTGGCCCTCCTGCTCGGGCTCGGCCTGGCCACCGCGGTGCTGGTCTCCAACACACTGCGGCTGGCGGTCTACGCCCGGCGCGAGGAGATCGAGATCATGAAGCTGGTCGGCGCCACCGACGCCTTCGTGGGCGCCCCCTTCCTGCTCGAGGGGGTGCTGCAGGGCGGGCTGGCCGGCGGCCTGGCCGCCGCGACGCTGCTGGGGATCCAGGCGGCCCTGCTGCCTCGCCTCGCCGCCCTGCTCGGCCCTCTGGCGGCCCTCCCGCCCGGCGCCGGGTTGCCGCCGGCCCTGCTGCTCGCCCTGGTGGGAGGAGGCGCGGCCATCGGCCTGCTCGCCAGTGGCCTGGCCATCCTCCGCTTCCTGCGCCGGGCCTGAGCCGTGATCGCACCCGCGCTCGCCGCCATCAGCGCCCTGCTGCTCTCCATCGACCCGAGGTCGCAGCTCTCCGCGCTGGAGCGGCGGCGCGAGGCCGAGTCCGCGGCGGCGCGGCTGCTGGCCGACCAGGAGCGCTCGGTCCTCGACGAGTTCCAGCGCGCCGAGGAGGCGGTGGTCCGGGCGCAGCAGGAGCTGCTCCGCGTCGAGATGGAGCGCGACGCCGCCGAGCGGGCGCAGGCCTCGGCGGCCACCGCCGAAGGCGAGGCCGCGGCCCGGCTGCGAGGCCGGCTCGACGAGCTGCGGCCCCGGCTGGCGGCCCGGGCCCGGCTGGGGCGGTCCGGTGAGCTGGCGGTGCTCTTCTCGGCGCCCTCGCTGGCCGAGCTGGTGAAGCGTCGCGCCCTCTTCGACCGGATCCTGCGGCGCGACGCCGGGCTGGTGACCGGGGCGCGCATGGCCTGGGAAGAGCGCGAGCAGGCGCGGGCCGCGAGCCAGGCCGAGGCGGCGCGGCTGGCGGCGCTGGCCGGTTCGCTGCAAGAGCTGGGGGAGCAGTCCCGGGCCCGGCGCGAGGAGCGGGAGACGTTGCTTGAGGCGTTGAGGACGGCGCGCGGCTTCCACGAGCGGGCCGCCGCCGAGGCAGCCACCCAGGCCCGGGCACTGGCCGCCTTCGTGGCCACCCTGCCGTCGCGCGCCGAGGTGCGCAGCGCGGGTGGCGCCTTCGCGGCTAGCCGGGGGACGCTGCGGCTCCCGGCCTCAGGCACCATCACGGTCGGCTTCGGAAAGGTGGTCAACCCGCGCTTCAACACCGTGACGGTCCAGCACGGTCTCGACGTCGAGGCCCCGGCCGGCGCTCCGGTGGTGGCGGTGGCGCCGGGCCGCGTGGTCCACGCCGGCTGGTTCAAGGGCTACGGCAACCTGGTCATCGTGGACCACGGGGACGGCTTCCACACGCTGGTGGCTCACCTGGCCTCGATGCGGACCGCCATGGGGGAGGAGGTGGCGGCCGGCGACCTGCTCGGCACGGTGGGCGACTCCGGGTCCCTGAAGGGGCCGTACCTCTACTTCGAGCTGCGCGAGAAGGGGCGCCCGGTCGATCCGCGCCCCTGGATGGAGCCCATCCCCTGACCCGCCTGGCCAACTGACCCGGGCTCCGAAGTGCTCTACACTTCTAGAATGCGCAACAAGCTGCTCCGGGGCCTCCTCGCCGCGCTGCCGATCGGCGCCGCCTTCCTGCTGGGACTCTCCGTTGACGAGGTGGCCCAGGCGGCGCCGAAGCCCGAGCGGTCCCGGCCGCTCGACACCTTCGCCGCCGTCCTCGGCCACGTCGAGAACGGCTACGTCGAGGAGGTGAGCCAGCAGGAGCTGGTCTACGGCGCCATCGAAGGGATGATGGGCCGGCTCGACCCGCACTCGGTCTTCATGCGCCCCGAGCTCTTCAGGGCCGTGCGCGACGAGACCAGCGGCGAGTTCGACGGGCTGGGGCTTGAGCTGACCATCCGCAACGAGCAGTTGCTGGTCATCTCGCCCATGGCCGACTCGCCCGGCGAGCGGGCCGGCATCCTCCCCGGTGACCGGCTCCTCTCCATCGACGGCGCCTCGACGCGCGAGCTCTCGCTGGTGGAGGCCGGGCGGCGGCTCAAGGGGCCGGCCGGCAGCAAGGTGGTGCTGGAGGTGATGCGCGACGGTTTCAACTCGCCCCAGAAGCTGACGCTGCTGCGCGACCGGATCCGCCCGCAGAGCGTCGAGTGGCGGGTGCTCGACGGCTCGCGCCGCTACGCCTACGTGCGCGTCAAGGCCTTCCAGGACCGGACCGACCGGGCCCTGCGCAAGGCGCTCGACCAGGCCCGCGGCGCCGTCCGGGGAGAGCTGCGTGGCGTGGTGCTCGACCTGCGCAACGACCCGGGTGGCCTGCTCGACCAGGCGGTCCGGGTGGCCGACACCTTCCTCGACAACGGCGTCATCGTCACCACCGAGGGGCGCAACCGGCGCACCGTCGAGGTGGAGAGGGCGCACCAGAAGGAGACCGAGCCCAACTATCCGCTCATCGTGCTCGTCAACAAGGGGACGGCCAGCGCCAGCGAGATCGTGGCCGGCGCGCTGCAGGACCACCGGCGCGCCGTGATCATGGGGACGCAGACCTTCGGCAAGGGCTCGGTGCAGTCGATCATCGAGCTGGAGGATGGGTCGGGGCTCAAGCTGACCGTGGCCCGCTACTACACGCCGCACCACCGTTCCATCCAGGAGTTCGGCATCACCCCCGATGTGCTGGTGGCCGATGCCTCGGCGCCAGCCCGAGGGGAGGACTACCAACTCCGGACGGCGCTCGACTATCTGAAGGCGGTCGATCCCGTCAAGGGCAGCGAGCAGGCGCCGGCTGGACTGTAAAAACAGCCAGGAAACTCAGCCAGTTGAGCGTTTGACATTTCAGTCTGGATCAGTAAAGTACGCGCCGCCTCGGTCTTGCCGTCGAGAGGGCCGCCGCCACACCCAATCTCAACAGGAATGAGCTAGTCGGCCGCGGGGGCGAGCCGTCACGCATGGGTCATACATGAGTACTCTGGAGCTGTCGGTCTTCGTCGCCTACTCGCTGCTGCTGCTGGTCCTCTCCATCTACGGGTCCCACCGGATCCAGATGGCGTACCTGCACTACCGGCACAAGTACCGCCTGCCGACGCCGGCTGGGCGATTCGCCGAGTTGCCGCGGGTCACCGTCCAGCTCCCCATGTTCAACGAGCTCTGCGTCGCCGAGCGCGTCATCGACTCGGCCTGCGCCCTCGACTACCCGCGGGATCGACTCGAGATCCAGGTGCTCGACGACTCCACCGACGAGACCCAGGGGATCGCCCTTGCCGCGGTGGAGCGCTGGAAGGCCCGCGGCCTCGACATCGTCTACGTCCACCGCGTCAACCGGGAGGGCTTCAAGGCCGGGGCGCTGGAGCATGGCCTCACCACCTCCAAGGGCGAGTTCGTCGCCGTCTTCGACGCCGACTTCCTGCCTGCCGCCGACTACCTGCTCCGCTCCATCCACCACTTCACCGACCCGAAGGTCGCGGTGGTGCAGGCGCGCTGGGGTCACATCAACCGCGACCACTCGCTGCTGACGCGGGCCCAGGCCATCTTCCTCGACGGCCACTTCATGGTGGAGCACTCGGCGCGCAGCCGCTCGGGCCGCTTCTTCAACTTCAACGGCACCGCCGGCATGTGGCGCCACGCCGCCATCATCGACGGCGGCGGCTGGCAGCACGACACCCTGACCGAGGACCTCGACCTCTCCTACCGGACCCAGGTCAAGGGCTGGCGCTTCGTCTTCCTGCCAGACGTGGTCGCGCCGGCCGAGCTGCCCGAGGACATGAACGCCTTCAAGGCGCAGCAGCACCGCTGGGCCAAGGGCTCGATCCAGGTGGCCCTCAAGCTCTGGCCCATGCTGCGCAAGGCCGGCCTGCCACCCGAGCAGCGGAAGGAGGCCTTCTTCCACCTCACCGCCAACATCGCCTGGGTGGTGATGATCCCGCTCACCATCCTGCTCCCCGTCTCCTGCGTGGTGCGCGTCTCCCACGGCTGGTTCGAGGTGCTGCTGGTCGACCTGCCCTTCGCGGTGCTGGCGACCCTCTCGGTGCTGATGTTCTACGCCATCAGCCAGGCCGAGCAGGGAGCCGGCTGGTGGCAGCGGGTCAAGCACCTGCCCTTCGTGATGGCCCTCGGCATCGGCCTCTCGGTCAACAACGCCCGCGCCGTGGTCGAGGCGCTGATGGGCTACGAGACCGGCTTCGTCCGCACCCCCAAGGCCGGCGTCAGCGGCTCCGCCAGGAAGTCCTCGCGGGGGGCCTACCGGGCCCTGGCCACCTTCCAGCCCCTGGTCGAGTTGGGGCTGGCGGCCTACATGACCTACGGCATCGCCTACCTGATCGAGCGCGAGGTCTACTACTCGATCCCCTTCCTGGTCCTATTCCAGGTCGGGTTCGGCTACGTGGCGCTCTCCTCGATCTTCGAGGGGCTGCGCGGCACCGTCATCCGCTGGGTCCGGGTCTTCACGCCCGCGGCCAGCGCCGAGTAGCGGCGCCGTCGGACCGCCGCGCCTCAACCGCGCAGCGGCTTCTCGTACACGGTGACGCCGCCCTCGAGGCGGCCCACCGACGCGAAGCCGAGCCGCTCCCAGAACCCCTCGACCTCCCGGTTCTCGTCGGCGACCGAAAGCCGCAGCAGGTCACCGCCGGCCGCCAGGAGCGCCAGTTCCAGCGCCGTCACCACCTCCCGCCCCAGACCCTGGCCTTGCAGCGCCTGGCGCACCAGCAGCAGGCCGAGGTGGGCCGTGCCCGGCTCGGGCTGGTCGAGCCAGAGGTCGAGCAGCGCCGCCGGGGCGCCGTCGCGCTTGAGCGTGAAGAGGTAGAGGCGCCGCAGCGGGTCGGCCTCGGCCTCGTCGAGCAGGCGGGAGGCCTCCACCTCTCCGGCACGGGTCCCCCCGGCGCGCTCGAAGTAGTCCGGACAGCCGTCGAGGCAGGACTGCAGGGCCGCAACCTCGGCGCGGGTCGCCTCGACCACGCCGAGCCGGGGCGTTGCCGCCAGCGCGGTAGGGTCCATGCCGCTCAGCCCTCGACCCCGAACAGGCGGCGGGCCTCGGGGTGCTCCAGCGACTCGGCCACCGCGTCGGGGTGGATGGCGGCGAGGGTGGCCGCGTCGAAGCTCCCGGTGGCGACGCAGAGCACGCGGCAACCGACCTGGCGGGCCGCCGAGACGTCGCGCGGCGTGTCGCCGATGATCAGCACCTCGGCCGGGGCCACGGTCCGGCCCAGCGCCGCCGAGACCCGCGCCACCGCCGCGGCCACCAGGTCGGCCCGGACCTCCCCGTCCTCGGCGAAGCCGTGCAGTCCACCCGGCGACCAGTCGAAGAAAGTGTCGAGCCCGGCGTGGCGCAGCTTGAGCCGGGCCCCGAGCGCGAGATTCCCGGTGCAGAGCCCCAGCACGGCGCCGCGGGCCTGGAGCGCGCCGAGCGTGGCGGCGGCCCCGGGGAGGACCCGGAAGCCCGGTGAGTCGAGCTGGCCCGGCAGGTGCTCGAGGTAGCGGACCAGGATGGCGTCGGCCAGCTTCTCCTCGAAGGCGAGGCCGGAGAGGGCCAGCGCCTCGCGCACGATGAGCCGATCGGTCATTCCATCGAACTTCATCTCGGTCACGCCCTCGACGACCGGGCCGGTCAGATCGGCCATGGACTGGTTGAAGGCGCGGCGGCCGGCTCCGCCGGCGCGCAGCAGGGTGCCGTCGATGTCGAAAAGGTAGGCGGCGAACGGGATCATTCGAAGAGGGCCTCGACGAACTCGGCCGGGGAGAAGGCCCTCAGGTCGGCCACCGTCTCGCCCAGGCCGACCCAGCGGACCGGGAGCTTCAGCTCGTCGCAGATGCCGATGATGACGCCGCCCTTGGCGGTGCCGTCGAGCTTGGTGAGCACGAGGCCGGTGACTCCCGCCGCCTTTGCGAACTCGCGCCCTTGAATGAGGCCGTTGGATCCCACCGTCGCGTCCAGGACCAGCAGCGTCTCGTGGGGCGCGCCCTCCACCTCGCGCGCCGCGACACGGGCCATCTTGGCCAGCTCCGCCATCAGGTTGCCCTTGGTGTGAAGCCGGCCGGCGGTGTCGACCAGCACCGCGTCGTAGCCGCGGCTGCGCGCCGCGCGCAGCGCGTCGGTGAGGACGGCCGACGGGTCGGCCCCGTCGGCGCCGCGGTGGAACGGCGACTCCGTGCGCCGCGCCCATACCTCCAGTTGCTCGGCCGCCGCGGCCCGGAACGTGTCGGCGGCGCAGATGAGCGCAGTGCGGCCCTCCGCCTTCCAGGCCCGCGCCAGCTTCCCGATGGTGGTGGTCTTCCCCACGCCGTTCACGCCCACCACGAAGACCACCCAGGGCTTCGTCCCGAACGGCCGGACCGTGAGCGGCCGGTCGAGGGACTTGCGGATCTCGGCCCGCAGCAGCTCGCGCATGGCCGGGACGCCGCCCGTCCAGACCTGCGAGCTCCGGTCCCGCAGCACTTCCATCGCGTCGTGGGTCGCCGCCATCCCGAAGTCGGATGCGATCAGCGCCTCTTCCATCGCATCGAGGTCTTCGGGCTTCAGCGGCCGGCGGCCGCGGACCAGGTCCTCCACGTCGGCGTTGAGGATGTCCCGGGTGCGCTCGAGCCCCTTGCGAAACTTGTCGAGGAACGTCGGCGTAGCCATGCGGACTAAAGCTCCTGATCGATGCGGCGGCGCGTGCTCTCGGACCGGCGCACCGCATCCGACAGGCCGCCGCCGGGCGCCATCGCGAGGATGAAATAGTAGCCGTCCTTGAGCGGGCGCAGGACCAGCGCCGCCCCTGAGTACCGGCAGGTCAGGGATTCCACGGCGCCGACGCCGTGGCGGGTGCCGATCCGGCGCGCGATCGCGAGCGCGATCCCCTGGTAGGCCCCGATCAAACGGTGCCGGAAATCGCCGGCCCCCGCCTGCACCACGACCTCTCCTTCGCTGTCGAGCAGCAGCGCGCCC
>JANPOM010000591.1:0-8533 GCA_031427995.1 Anaeromyxobacter sp.
CCCAGGATGACGAGGATGTCGCCCTCGTTGACGGCCTGCGCGGGGACGCAGCGGATCTCCATCACCGTGCCGCCCACCAGCGCCTCGACCGGCATCTCCATCTTCATCGACTCGAGGATCACCACCACCTCGCCCGGGGCCACGGCGTCGCCCTTCGCCTTCTCGACGCGAACCACGGTGCCGGTGATGTGGGCTGCCAACTTCTCGGCCATGAGGTGCTCCTCCAGGGGGTGTGGGGCTGGACTCAGGCTAGCCGCTCCGCGCGCGGCTGACCACCACGGCGTCATTCCCGGCGGGCGAAGTTCCAGCTGACGGCCGAAGCTCAGCTCCCGGGGCCCGGCTTGGCCGGGGCAGGCGCGCTGGCCGGTGGCGGTTCGTTGAGCGCCTTGGGGTTCGGCTCGGTCGAGACCACCACCGCGGCGCGGGGCGGGCTGGTGACCAGCCCCTGGCGCGCCTTGAGGAGGAAGCGAATGGTGTCGGCGAGATCGAGGTACTTGATCGGCTTCTGGAGGAAGAGCGTGATGCCGAGGGCGGCCAGCTCGTTTCGCTCCTTCTCCCCGCCCGAGGTGATCACCACCACTGGCAGTTGGGCCAGGCTGGCCTCGCCCCGAATCCGCCCCACCAGGTCGATCCCGGTGACCTCCGGCATGAAGACGTCGGTGACCAGCAGATCGATGGCCGGGGTCCGCAGCAGCCGGTCCCATGCGGCGGCGCCGTCGTTGACCACCTCGACGCCCAGCCCCACCATCTTGTCGGTCTCGGCCATGCGGCGCAGGGCGGCGGCGTACATGTTGGCCACCAGCCCGTTGTCCTCGCAGAGCAGGATGCGGCAGGTCGGGGTCGGGCCCCGGGAGAGGTTGGTGACGAAGCGGGTCACCTCGGCCAGCTTGGCGCGATGATCGGGCAGATCGTCGGGGACGCGCACCGCCACGCCGGCGGCCCGATCTCCCTCGGCCGGATGGGAGCGGACCACCTCGACCGTCAGCTCCACCGGCTCCAGGAGCTGTGGGAGCGAGAGTACCAGGCTGGTCCTCTCACCGGGGGCGAAGAGCCGTTCGGTGCGGACGAAGAGGCCGGTGGCCGAGAGGTTCTCGGTGTAGTCGGGCACCGAGTCGGCGTCGAGGTACTTGACCGTCAGGACAAGTGGAAATCGGGGACAGGCTCGGCGCTCCCTGGACATCTCGACTCCCGTGAATCCCCCGGCGAACGCCGAGCGAATAACACGCCCGCATCCTAGCCGACAGCCCTTCCGGGGCGAATTTTCGCCGCCGGTTTCCCGCCCCTTCCTGGTGGCCCGTTCGGGCGAACGGCGCGCTGCTTCGAAGATCCAGGCCGAAAGAAGCGCGTTGGCGTCTTGACTGAGCCCACCGCGCCCGGCCTAATTGTCGGCTTCCCCGTTGGCGAGGAGACCCATGCAGACCAAGTTCCTGCTCGGCGAGAACCGCATTCCGACTCACTGGTACAACGTCATCGCCGACCTCCCGGCGCCCCCGTCCCCCGTGCTCCACCCCGGGACGCTGCTGCCGGTCACCCCGGCCGACATGCTGCCGCTCTTCCCGCCACAGCTGCTGGAGCAGGAGATGTCGGCCGAGCGCTGGATCGCCATCCCGGACCAGGTCCGCGAGATCTACCGGCTCTGGCGACCCAGTCCGCTCATCCGCGCCAGGCGGCTCGAGAAGCTCCTCGGCACGCCGGCCAAGATCTACTTCAAGTACGAGGGAGTCTCCCCGGCCGGCTCGCACAAGCCCAACACCGCGGTGCCGCAGGCCTACTACAACAAGCTGGCCGGCACCAAGCGGATCGCTTCGGAGACCGGTGCCGGGCAGTGGGGCTCCTCGATCGCGCTGGCCTGTCAGATGTTCGGCCTCGAGTGCACCATCTACATGGTGAAGGTCTCGCACGGCCAGAAGCCCTACCGCCGCTCGATGATGCAGCTCTGGGGCGCCGAAGTGCTGGCTTCACCCAGCCCGCGCACCAACGCCGGCCGCTCCATCCTGGCCCGGGATCCCGACAACCAGGGCTCGCTCGGCATCGCCATCTCCGAGGCGGTCGAGGATGCCGCCACCCACGACGACACCAAGTACGCCCTGGGCTCGGTGCTCAACCACGTATGCTTGCACCAGACCGTCATCGGCCTGGAGGCCAAGGAGCAGCTCAAGGAGGCCGGCGACTACCCGGACGTCGTCATCGCCTGCCACGGCGGCGGCTCCAACTTCGCCGGCATCGCCTTCCCCTTCATCGCCGACAAGGCGGCCGGCAAGCAGGTCCGGCTGCTGGCGATCGAGCCCTCCTCCTGCCCTACGCTGACCAAGGGGGTCTACGACTTCGACTTCGGCGACACCGCCAGGATGGCGCCGGTGGTCAGGATGCACACGCTCGGTCACGACTTCATGCCGCCCGGGATCCACGCCGGCGGCCTGCGCTACCACGGCGCCTCGCCGCTGGTCTCGCTGCTGCTGCACCACGGCCTCATCGAGGCTCGCGCCGTTGGCCAGCTCTCCTGCTTCGAGGCGGCCGTCACCTTCGCCCGCACCGAGGCGATCATCCCGGCGCCAGAGTCGTCGCACGCAATCCGCGGCGCCATCGACGAGGCGCTGGCCGCCAAGGCCGAGGGGAAGGAGCGCACCATCCTCTTCAACCTCTCCGGCCACGGCCACGTCGACATGAGCGCCTACGACGACTACCTGGCCGGCAAGCTGGTGGACTACGAGTACCCGGCCGAGAAGGTCAAGGAGTCGCTGGCCCACCTGCCCAAGGTGCCGGCATAATCGCGACGGCGCCGGCTTCTGGTGGCGCCGCCGCAAGACAGGAGGAGCGACTCGGAGCCCTGGGCACAGCAAGGAGTTCGAAGGACTCAGGCTCCTGTCCAGTGCCAGGTGAAGTCGAGCCAGGGGACCGGCACGGTCATGCCCTTGGCGAAGACGAAGCCGACGTCGACGCCGAGCCGCTCGCCGATTAAGCGGACCGCCAGGCTGCCGATCACCTCACTGGAGCCGTCAACCGGGACGATCCAGTTCTCGCTCACCAGCGCCACCGAGCGGCCCAGCCGCATGTTGCCGGAGATCGAGAAGATGGCGGCGCCGAGCTGACTGCTGCTCTTGTTGAAGGCGAAGGGCGGACCGCCCGAGATCCCGAGGTGCAGGTCCTCGGTGCCGAGCGTCAACGTGCCGAAGAGGAAGCCGACCGCCGGCATCTCCTTGATCCCGGGGATCACCAGGGTCTGGAAGCCGGCGGCCAGGTGCAGGTAGCGGCTGGGCGAGCCGCCGCCCTTGACCGCCAGGATGAAGGGCATGGTCGAGGGACCGTAGAACACCCAGGGCAGGATGGTGCCGACCTGCAGCGTCAACCAGTCGGTGAGGCCGTAGCCGAGCGAGGTGAAGAGCAGCTCGGTCTGCGAGAGGTAGCCCTCGCCCTGGCGCAGCATGAAGCCGCTTGGCGAGTAGAGGTAGCGGGTCCGGTTGGGATCGCGCGGCCAGGGTCCTTCGGCGGCGTCGCTGCCGGGCAGGGCCAGCTGCTGGATTGAGGAGGCCGGGAGCTGCAGGCGGGCGCCGGAGGACTCGATGGTGACGCCGCTGGCGTCCTGGAGGAGCAGCTTCCCCCTGAGCCTCTGGCCGTCCTTCAAGACCACCACCACCTCCTGGCCGGGCTGCAGCGTGGGCACGATGACCGGAGCTGCGACTGGAACTGCAACCGGTAGTGGCGGACCTGGAGGAGGGGCCGTCTCCTTGGCTCGGGTCACTGGAGCGGCGAGGGCCAGGCAGACCAGGGCGGCGAACCAGCGGCGCATGGACGACCTCCTTGCCGGTCAGGAGAGCAGAAGCGATCCGCGACCGCAAGGAATAGGGCTCTCCGCCGCACCGCCTCCACTGAACATCCTGGCAGCACCCGGATCGGGCAACGTGGGGCTCCGTTGACATCGAGGCCCGGATCCCACTAGATCCGAACCACTTCGCGGTAAAAAGTGGCAGAAAGTGGATCTCCAGCGCAGGATCGACCCGCCAGTGTTCTTCGGAACCTACAACCACACCATCGACGCCAAGGGGCGCACCAGCCTGCCGGTCAAGCTGCGCGACGCGCTGGCGGCGGCGGGCGAGCCGCGCATCGTGCTGCTGCGCAACTCTCACTCCAGGTCGCTGCTGGCGTTGCCGCAGTCGCAGTGGACCGAGCTGGCCAGGAAGGTGGCCTCCGCCTCCCCCTTCGACGCGCTCATGCAGCGCAACGTCCTCAGGTTCGTCGCCTCGGCGCACGAGGTCGATCTCGACGTCCACGGCCGGGTGCTGGTTCCCCCGGCGCTGCGCGAGGGGGCCGGGCTGGTGAAGGACGTCGTCTGGGTCGGGATGGGCGGCTACATCCAGCTCTACGACCAGGCGGCCTACGAGGCGGAGATGGCGGCCGAGCTCCCGGCCGAGCAGCGAGTCGACTTCTTCAAGGCGTAGGGCGTGGAGGGCGTGGCCATGTACGAGACCAGGCAGGCGGACCAGGTGACGGTGATCCGGGGCGTCGGCGAGCTGACCCGCGCGGAGCTGGCCTGCATCGCCGGGGTGGCGTCGCAGGCGCGGGCCCTGGGGCGGACGGTGGTCATCGACCTGAAGCGGGTCACCCACCTCCACTACGCCGGAGCCGCGCTGCTCAAGGCCATCCCGGGGCTGCGCGCCGCCGGTGCCACGCGCTACGTGCGCGACCTGGTCCACGCCGGCGGGGCCGGCGGATACGTCGAGATGTTCGCCGATGTCGAGGCCGCCATCCGGGCCGCGTGAGCGAGGGGTTCGTCCATGAGCCGGTGCTGGCACGTGAAGTCGTGGAGCTGCTCCGTCCCGGGCCCGGGCTGGTCTTCCTCGACGGCACCCTCGGCGGTGGCGGCCACTCGTCCCTCTTCCTCGAGGCGGGGGCGCGCGTGATCGCCATGGACAAGGACCCGCGCGCTCTCGCCGCCGCCAGCGCCCGGCTGGCCCGCTACGGCGAGGCCTTCCGCGCCGTGCGCGGCGACTTCCGCGACGCCCACAACGTGCTGGCGGCCCTCGGGCTCGACGGCGTCGACGGCGCGCTGGTCGACCTCGGCGTCTCCTCTCCGCAGCTCGACGATCCCTCCCGCGGCTTCTCCTTCCGCGACGGCGGCCCGCTCGACATGCGCATGGGGCCGGAGGGGCAGACGCTGGCCGACCTGCTGGCCAGGCTCGACGAGCGCGAGCTCTCACACATCCTCAAGAGCTACGGTGAAGAGCCCTTCGCCCGGCCCATCGCCCGCGCCATCAAGCGCGCCGTCGAGGCCGGCCAGCCGCTCGACACCGCCAGCCTCGCCGAGCTGATCGGCGGCGCCATCCCTCGCAAGGCCTGGCCCAAGCGGATCCACCCGGCCACCCGGACCTTCCAGGCCCTCCGCATCGCCGTCAACGACGAGATGGGCGCGCTGGCGGCCTGGCTGGAGGGGCTGCCGCAGATGGTCCGCGCCGGCGGCCGGGCCGGCGCCATCGCCTTCCACAGCCTCGAGGACCGGGCCGTGAAGGAGAAGTTCCGCGCCCTCTGCCAGTCCTGTATCTGCCCGCCCGGCATGCCGGTCTGCGGCTGCGGCGCCAGCGCCAGCTTCAGGCCGGTGACGCGCAAGCCGGCCGTGGCCAGCCAGGCCGAGGTGGCGCGCAACCCTCGGTCGCGCAGCGCGCGGCTGCGCGTGGTGGAGCGGCTCAAGTGATCCGATCGGCCTCCAGGCGGCCCGCCGTGGCCGGCCCGGTGCTACGCACCACGCTCTTCGTCACCCTGCTGGCGGCGATGCTGGTGGCCTTCACCTGGTCGCGCACGCGCACCCTCAGCGCCGCCTACGAGCTGGGGCAGCGCCAGAGGGACCACGCCCGGCTCACCGCCGAGCACGACCGGCTGCTGCTCGAGGTCGAGGCGCTCAAGGCGCCGGCGGCGCTGGAAAAGTACGCGCGGACAAGGCTCTCGATGGCTCCACCGGCACCCGGCGCGGTCCAGGCGGTGCACGCGGCCGCGCTGCGGCCGGCGGTGGAGCAACGGTCTGGACGGGCGGCGGCGGGTGCCCGCACGGCGTCGGCGAACGCCGGGCGGGACGCGGAGGTCCCCGGGGCGCGGCAGGTGGCGCTCCGGGGGCCGTCGCGGGTGACCTCGCCGGGACGCTAGGGGGCACATGCGCGCCGGGCCGGATCCGAGGGCGACCCGCTGGATCGCGCTCCGCATCGGGCTGGTCGGTCTCGCCCTCCTCTCCGGCTTCGCCGGACTGGCATGGCGCGCCGTGCAGCTCCAGGTGGTCCAGCGCGACAAGCTCTCCTCCGAGGCCCGCGACCAGTACCTGCGCCAGTTCGTGATGAAGCCCCGGCGCGGCGTGGTCACCGACCGGGCCGGCCTGCTGCTGGCCGGCAGCGCCGACGCCGAGTCGGTCTTCGTCGATCCCGAGCAGCTTGCGGAGAAGGCCGCCTCGGTGCCACAGGCGATCCGCCAGCTGGCTGCCGCCCTCGGCCTCGAGCCCGGGGCCTTCGGCAAGAAGGTGGACCGCGGGGCCCGCTTCGTCTGGGCCAAACGGCGCATCTCTCCGGCCCAGGCCGGCGCGGTGCGAAAGCTCGGGCTCCCCGGTGTCGGGCTGGTGGCGGAGACGCGCCGCTACTACCCCAAGGTCACGCTGGCCGGGCAGCTGCTCGGCGTCACTGGCGACGAGGGCTCGGGGCTCGACGGCGTGGAGCTGGCCCTCGACGACCTGCTGCGCGGCGAGTCGACCCGCGTCCCCTCGCAGCGCGACGGCGCCAGGCGGGTGGCCCTGCTCGACGCCCCGGGCTCGGCCCGCGGGCGCGAGGGGGCCCGCGTCGAGCTGACCATCGACCAGGGGCTGCAGCTGGCCACCGAGCGGGCGCTGGCGGCGGCGGTGCGCGGCTCGCGGGCGCTCTCCGGGGTGGCGGTGGCGCTCGACCCGGCCACCGGCGAGGTGCTGGCCATGGCCAACGACCCGCCCGTCAACCCCAACGCCCCGCGCAGCGGGCAGGAGCTGCGCAACCGGGCGGTCACCGACGCCTTCGAGCCCGGCTCCACCGTCAAGACCTTCACGATCGCCGGGGCTCTCGACCGCGGCGTCCTCAAGGCCGGCGACCCCATCGACTGCGGCGCCGGGTACACGGTGGGTGGACACGTCATCCACGACCACAAGACCATCGGCTGGGCCGGCCCGGCCAAGGTGCTGGCCTCCTCCTCCAACGTCGGCGCCGCCCGCATCGGAGCCCGCCTCGGCAAGCAGGGGCTCTCCGAGGTGCTCGCCTCCTTCGGCTTCGGCGAGCGGGCCGGCATCGACCTGCCAGGCGAGCGGCGCGGCCAGCTCCCCTTCCCCAAGGCCGACATCACCCTGGCCACGCAGAGCTTCGGCCAGGGGCTCACCGCCACGCCGCTGCAGGTGGTGGCCGCCATGGGCGCCATCGCCAATGGCGGCACGCTGATGCGGCCGCTGCTGGTGAAGCGGGTCATCGATCCGGCCGACGGCACGGTGCTCGACCAGGCCAGGCCAACCCCGGTCCGGCGGGTGGTCTCGGCCGCCACCGCCGCCACCATGGCCCGCTGGCTCACCGGGGTGGTCGAGGACGCCGACGGCACCGGCAAGCGGGCCAAGCCCGATGGCTGGCGCGTGGCCGGCAAGACCGGCACCGCGCAGAAGTCGGACCCGGTCTCCGGTGGCTACTCGGCCGACCGCCACTTCAGCTCCTTCGTCGGCTTCGCGCCGGCCGAGTCGCCGCGGGTGGTCATCGGCGTCTTCATCGACGAGCCGAAGGGTGAGATCTACGGCGGCGAGGTGGCCGCCCCGCCCTTCCGGGAGATCGCCGAGTACGCGCTCAAGATGCTCGGCGTTCCGCCCGACGGTCCGCCCGCCGGCCTCCCGGTCCAGCCCTCCTCGCCTCCGGGCCCGGCGGCGGCGGTGGCGCTCCGCCCGGTCCCGCCGCCACCGGCCACCGACGGAGAGTCCGGCGAGGTCCACCCCCCGCCGGTCGAGCTGGCGGCCCGCCGCCGCGCCGGCACCACCGGCAGCGTGGCGGTGCCGGCCCTGGCCGGCCTGCCGGCTCGCTCGGCCATCCGGGTCCTCGAGGGGCTGGACCTCGGCGCCGACCTGACCGGCTCGGGCCGGGTGGTCTCGCAGGTACCGCCGCCGGGCCGCGTCGTCGATCGCGGCGCCCGCGTCAAGATTACCCTCGCCCCTCCGGGCTGACGTACACTTCCCCGGCCCCGAGCCCGACCGGGCCCGGGACCACCCACCCTCGCGCACGGACGCCGGAAATTGGCCGGTCCTCCAGGCGCGTGAGATCCTTTCCCAGTGCCCCGACCCAGGCTTGATGACTCGACGAGAGCGCTGAGACCGAAGCGAGGCTGGCGCCCGAGGAGGGTGCAGCGGAAGCGTCGTAGATCTACACTGAGCAGCGGACCGACGAGGCCGCCTGCCGCAGCGAGAGGATCGGCGCTCGCAGTAGTCAGTAAGCCTGGGTCGGGGCACTAGATGCGGCTCTCGGACGTCATCGCAGGCACCGGCGCGCGCGGCGCGCTCCCCGACGAC
>JANPOM010000592.1:0-1862 GCA_031427995.1 Anaeromyxobacter sp.
GGCGGCGGCTACGGCGGCGGCCGTGGCGGCGACCGCGAGGAGCGCGGCGAGCACGGCGGCGAAGAGGGCCGCGGTCGCGGCTTCGGCCGTCGCAAGGTCTGCCGGTTCTGCGCCGACAAGGCGCTAAAGGTCGACTACAAGGACCAGCAGGCGCTCAAGTACTTCCTCACCGAGCGCGGCAAGATCATCCCCCGCCGCATCAGCGGCAACTGCGCCAAGCACCAGCGTGAGATCGCAACGGCGATCAAGCGCGCCCGCATGCTCGCCATCCTGCCCTACTCGGCCGGGACGCCGTAGGAGGCCGACATGAAGCTCATCCTTCGTGAAGACGTGGAGAACCTGGGCAAGGGCGGCGACCTGGTCGACGTCAAGCCGGGCTACGGCCGCAACTTCCTGCTCCCCCGTGGGCTGGCGGTCACGGCCAACACCAGGAACGTGCGCGAGCTGGAGCACCAGAAGACGGTGGCTTCGGCCAAGACGGCCAAGCTCAAGGCCTCGGCCGAGGCGATCGCCAGGCGGCTCGCCGAGACCCCGGTGGTGCTGCAGCGCAAGGTCGGCGAGCAGGACAAGCTGTTCGGCTCGGTCACCGCCATCGACATCGCCGAGGCGCTGGCCGCTCGCGGCCTGCAGCTCGACCGCCGCGCCATCGACCTGGCCGAGCCGATCAAGACGGTCGGTGACTTCGAGGTGCCGGTGAAGCTGCACCACGAGGTGGTCGGCAAGGCCAAGGTCAAGGTCGTGGCCGAGAAGTAGCCTCGCGCTTCGCGACGCCGAGATTATCAATGGGGGCCGGTCCAGCGCGGACCGGCCCTCTCCATATCCTCACGGCGCGAGGCCCGCGCCGCTTCCACGGGGAGGTCTTTGGCTGGATCGACCGCCACCTGACCCCGTCGCCCGCATCCACCACCCGTCCTTGACGCTCCGCGACGGGGGTTGTCCCGACCCGTCGCCGTGCTAGATTGCCGCCCCGTGCTCGACTGGCTCCACAACATCATGTCCCGAGATCTCGCCATCGATCTCGGCACCGCCAACACCCTCATCTACATCCGCGGCGAGGGAATCGTCTCCAACGAGCCCTCGGTGGTCGCGGTGCAGCAGGACGCCCGCGGCGGCCGCAAGGTGCTGGCGGTCGGCAAGGAGGCCAAGGAGATGCTCGGCCGCACGCCGGGCAACATCGTCGCCATCCGGCCCATGAAGGACGGCGTCATCGCCGACTTCGAGGTGACGGCTGCGATGCTGCGCCACTTCATCCAGGGCGCCCACAAGCGGCGCTCCTTCGTGAAGCCGCGCATCATCATCGGCATCCCCTCGGGGATCACCGAGGTGGAGAAGCGCGCCGTGCGCGAGGCGGCCGAGAGCGCCGGGGCCCGCGAGGTCTACCTGATCGAGCAGCCCATGGCGGCCGCTATCGGCGCCGGGCTCCCCATCACCGAGCCGAGCGGCAACATGATCGTCGACATCGGTGGCGGCACCTCCGACGTCGCGGTCATCTCGCTGGGCGGGATCGTCTACAGCCGCTCGGTGCGGGTGGCTGGCGACAAGATGGACGAGGCGATCATCCAGTACGTCAAGCGGCGCTACAACCTGCTCATCGGCGAGCGGACCGCCGAGCTCATCAAGATGGGGATCGGCACCGCCTACCCCACCGAGGAAGAGCTCACCATGGACGTGAAGGGGCGCGACCTGGTGGCCGGCGTGCCGCGCACGCTCAGCATCGGCTCCAGCGAGATCCGCGAGGCGCTCTCCGAGCCGATCAACGGCATCGTCGAGGCGGTCAAGGTCACCCTGGAGCGGACCCCCCCGGAGCTGGCCGGCGACATCGCCGACCGCGGCATCGTGCTGGCAGGCGGCGGTGCCTTGCT
>JANPOM010000593.1:0-3862 GCA_031427995.1 Anaeromyxobacter sp.
GCATCGTCCCGGCCCTGGTGCTCAAGAAGCAGGGGAACGCCCTCTGCTACTCCTGCCACGAGCGCAAGTCGATCGGTATGGACAAGAAGAACGTCCACCGCGTGCTGCTAAGCGGCTCCTGCGCCAAGTGCCACGACCCGCATGGCTCCAACGCCCCGCACATGCTCAAGGCCGAGGGGGTCGAGGCCTGCTACGCCTGCCACAAGCGCGAGCCCTTCCAGAAGAAGGTGGTCCACCCGGTGCTGGCGGCCAAGGGCTGCGCCAGCTGTCACCTGGCCCACGCCTCCGACCAGAAGAACCTGCTGACCGCCGAGCCGACCCGGCTCTGCCTCTCCTGCCACAAGGCCGGCGAGGAGAAGTTCAAGAAGGTCCACGGCGGCTACCCGGTGGACACGAAGTCCTGCACCACTTGCCACGATCCCCACTCCTCCGACTCGCCCCGGTTGCTGCGTGCCGGCATGCACCCGGCCCTCGCCGACGGCGCCTGCGACAGCTGCCACGCCGACAAGAGCTCGCCCAAGCCATTCGCGCTCACCGAGGTGAAGACCAAGCTCTGCCTCAACTGCCACGAGGCCAAGGCGCTGGCCGCCGGCGGGACGGTGGAGCACCTCCCCTTCAAGAACGGCGACTGCACGCTCTGTCACGATCCCCACGCCGCCAACGGCCCCAAGCTGACCTACCTGGCCGGAAACGCCCTCTGCGTCCGTTGCCACAAGGCCCAGGGCGAGGGGGTGGCCACCGCCCACAAGGCGGTCACCACCGGCGCCGGCTGCGCCACCTGCCACCGCCCGCACGCCAGCAAGAAGAAGAAGCTCCTCGACACCGACGTGGCCGACAACTGCGCCTCGTGCCACCAGAAGGTGGTGGACACCGCCAAGAAGAAGAAGGTGGTCCACGACCCGGCCGGCTCGGGCGACTGCGGCTCCTGCCACGACCCGCACGGCTCCAATTTCCCGGGGATGATGAAGAGCCGGGTCGACCAGGCCTGCTTCCAGTGCCACCCCGAGGCCGAGACCGCCTTCATCAAGACCCACACCCACAAGCCGGTGCTGGACGGCAACTGCAACGCCTGCCACGAGCCGCACGGCTCGGACAACAAGAAGCTGCTCAAGGCCGAGGGCGCCAAGCTCTGCCAGGGCTGCCACGCCGCCCTCATGAAGGACCCGGGCACCGCCTCGACCCATCCGCCCTTCGCCAAGGGCGACTGCCTCGGCTGCCATGACCCGCACGGCTCCAACACCGTGGGCATGCTGGTGGCCGACCAGAAGACCACCTGCTTCAAGTGCCACGTCAAGACGGCCAAGGAGGGCTCAGGCAAGAGCGTCCACGCCGCCTTCGCCAAGGGCGACTGCTCCAGGTGCCACAGCCCGCACAAGTCGGCGCTCAAGTCGTTGCTGCTGGCGCAGAGCCCCGACCTCTGCACCTCCTGCCACAAGGAGATCAAGGCCCGGGTGGCTTCGCAGAAGGCCCACCAGCCGGTGGACGACTGTCTCACCTGCCACAAGCCGCACGCCTCGGCCGAGCCGAAGCTGGCGGTGTCGCCGGTGCAGGAACTCTGCAGCCAGTGCCACGAGTTCAAGGACAAGGCCTTCACCTCGGCCCACCTCGGCATCGACCCGAAGGTCATCAACTGCATGAACTGCCACGATCCCCACGCCTCGAAGGACCCCAAGTTCTTCAAGGCGGCGGTCCACCCGCCGTTCGCGGCGCGAGACTGCTCCAGCTGCCACGAGCCGTCGAAGAAGTAGGGGCCGACGCCATGACCACTCGACTCGCCATCCTGCTCCTCGCCCTGACCGCCCCGCTGGCCGCCGCGGCCGCCCCCGCCCCCAACCCGGCCTTCCGGCTCAAGGCCGGCGCCGAGGGGAAGCTCTGCCTCGACTGCCACTCCGGCTTCGAGGAGAACCTCAAGAAGGCCTTCGTCCACACGCCGGTCAAGGCCAGGAACTGCGCCGGCTGCCACAACCCGCACGCCTCCAACCACGGCAAGTTCCTCTCCGAGGAGGGCGGCGCGGTCTGCCTGAAGTGCCACGCCAGGACCGTGCCGGCCGAGGCCAAGAGCACGCACAAGCCGGTGGCGGCCGGCCGCTGCACCGACTGCCACGACCCGCACGCCTCGGCCAACAAGTTCAACCTGGTTCGGCCCGGCAATGACCTCTGCGCTGGCTGCCACAAGCCGGTGGCCGAGGCCGCCGCCAAGGCCAAGTTCAAGCACAAGCCGGTGGCCGAGGGCTGCACCGTCTGCCACGGTCCGCACGGCTCGGCCAGGGGCGAAGCGCTCCTCAAGAGCGGCGTGCCCGGGCTCTGCCTCGGTTGCCACAAGCCCGACAAGGCCATCTTCCAGAAGGCCCACCTCAACTACCCGGTGGCCAAGGCCCACTGTACCAGCTGCCACGACCCGCACGGCTCGGACAAGCGCGGCCTGCTTTACAACAACGTCCACCCGCCGGTGGTGAAGGGCATGTGCGCCCAGTGCCACCAGCCGGCCGGCTCGAAGGACCCGCTGGCGCTCCGCTCCCAGGGGGCGCAGCTCTGCCGCGCCTGCCACACCCCCAAGATGGCCGAGTTCATGGGCAAGAGCCGCGTCCACCGGCCGGTGGCCGAGGGCTCCTGCCTGGCCTGCCACTCGCCGCACGCCGCCAGGACCAAGGGGCTGGTGCGTGACGACATGGTGGTGACTTGCGGCAAGTGCCACGCCGACACCATCCGCCGCCAGGACCTCTCACCGACCAAGCACGAGCCGGTCAAGACTGGCCAGTGCACGGCCTGCCATGACCCGCACTCGTCCGAGGTCCCGCTGGCGCTGACCAAGGGTGACGTGATCGAGACCTGCGGCACCTGCCACGACTGGCTCAAGCACTCCTCGCACCCCATGGGCGAGAAGGTGGTGGACCCGCGCAACAAGAACTTGCGCGTGCAGTGCCTGAGCTGCCACCGGTCGCACGGCACCGAGTACAAGCACCTCATGCCCTACCCCTCGACCTCGGACCTCTGCACCAAGTGCCACGAGAAGTTCAAGAGGTGATGACCGTGACGATCACCCACCCGCTGAAGCACCTCCTCGCCGCGGCGCTCTGCCTGGCGCCGGCCGCCGCGCTGGCCGAGGGCATCGCCTTCGTCCACGACGCTTCCATCTACATCGACGCCAAGGAGAAGCCGCTCCTGGCGCCCGAGGGCGTGGCCTGCGCCGACAACGGCACGGTGGTCGTCGCCGACACCGGCAACCACCGGCTGCTCCACTACACCTACAGGGATGGCCGGCTCGAGGGCGGCACCGAGGTGAAGCTGGCGCAGCTCACCTCGCCAGTACGCCTGCAGATCACCAGCAAGGGCGAGCTACTGGCGCTCGATGGCAAGACCCGCAAGATCGTCAAGGTGGCGGCCGACGGGACCTTCGGCGGCCTCCTCGAGCCGAAGGGGCTGGAGGGGCCCGGCGAGCCGGTCATCGGCGCTTTCAAGCTCGACGCCAGCAACAACGCCTGGCTGCTCGACATCGCCGGCCGGCGGGTGCTGGTCCTCGACGCCGAGGGCAAGGTGACGCGGCAGGTGAAGCTGCCGGCCGCCAGCGGCACCGTGACCGACATCGCGGTCGACCTGGCCGGCACCCTCTACGCGGTGGACGGCGTGGGGGGCGCGGTCTGGGTGGCCGACAAGGGGGCCGCGGAGGTGAAGCTGCTGGTCAAGGACCTGAAGGAGAAGATGAGCTTCCCTGCCTACCTCACCGTCGCCAAGGCGCGGTTCTTCCTGGTGGACCAGAACGGCAGCGGCATCGTGCTGCTGGGCGTGGACGGCAGCTACCAGGGCCGCCAGCTCAGCATCGGCTGGAATGACGGGCTGGTGAACTACCCGGCGCAGCTCTGTC
>JANPOM010000594.1:0-5442 GCA_031427995.1 Anaeromyxobacter sp.
AGTTGGTTTGGACGGTCGAACCCATCCGGAGGCCGAATCCACTCTTCAGTTGCTCAAGGACGCGACTTCCGTCCAAGATCAAGAACAGCGCCTGTTTCCTGATTGGGCCGGGCCGGTCAGTTCACTGACGGTGGATGCGGACGTTGAATTCGACCACCCGAATGGAGTGGTGCGAGTGGTTGTTGTGGATGATCATGGAGTCGAATACCTAGCGTACGAGGCCTACCCGTTGCTTGAGAGACAGTCGCGCTTTCGCGTGGTTGGAGTATGCGAAGAGACGTGCGCCTTGGACGGCATTGTCTTGGCCGAACTTCGGCTTCAAGCCATCGGTGGCAGAATAGTTGTGGACAATGTAGGCGGGAGTAGGCAGCCGCGCCGCGAATCTACCATTAGCCGAACTCTTGATCAGCGTCGGTACCGGATTGACCGGATTAATGGGATCGCCGCCGGTTGGAGCGCGGGTGACACCGGCGTGTCCGAGCTAACCTATATGCAGAAGCGCCGGATGTTTCTTGGGTGGCAGGAGGCACTCTTTCTCCCGAATCTACAGGGCTTTGAGTATTATGTAGACGGTATTTTCGATGCAGCCGGCGCGAGCGCAGCGAGCACCGGTATACCAGTCACCGATACCAACATGAATTGCGGCACTCCGACTAGGGTGTTCGATTGGCGGTCACGTCACGGCAAGAACTACATGACACCCGTTAAGAACCAGGGGAGTTGCGGTAGTTGCTGGGCGTTCGCTGCGGTTGGCGCGGCGGAAGCTCGTGTCAAAACTTACTACAACGACTCGTTCCTAAACGTAGACTTGGCAGAGCAGGACTCTGTGTGCGTGACGGGCCACAACCACTACGAAGGGATTTGTGTCGTGATTCCGCTGTATGCGACCTACGCGGACGGCTGCGCTGGAGGTTGGCCGCAGGGTACCTATGAAATGCTTACCAGCGTAGGGTTGCCATTGACGGCAAACATGCCCTACTTGGCGACCGACAATTCGAGTATCTGCGCGAGTTCTCGCGCCGTGGCCGCAGGCACCCCGCGTTGGATGGCCGCAGGAATTGAAGGGGTCGGGCGTTCGGAAGCGGGCGTAAAGGACCTGTTGACGCGCGGACCTACTGCAGTGTGCTTGGACGCGTGGTCTCACTGCATGGTAATCACCGGATACGAGGAGTACACTTGCGGTACGCGGTGGATCTTAAAGAATAGTTGGGGAACGGGATTCGGTGCGGACGGATACGTCAAGACCACGCTCAATCTGGCGGACGTCGGCTGGCAGTCCTGTGGATTGACGGACGTTTCGCTAAAGGCTCCTGTCAGGATGTATCCCTTGGGAGCCACTGCTCCCCAGGTCAAGTGCGAAGATCTGGACGGAGACAATTACTGTAATTGGGGTACCGGACCGAAGCCTTCAACCTGCCCGTCCAAATGCTATTCCACGCCCGACCCAGACGATACGGTGTGCAACCTTCCTCCCTGTGGTGCAGCCAGTGGTCAAGCTTGTGGGTTGGTCTCCAATAGGTGCGGATCGGTGAGTTGCGGCGAGTGCTCGGGGTCAGGGATCAAGTGCTTCGAACCGGACCATACTTGGTTCTACGCTGGACAGGATTGCGTTGCGGGGAAGTGTGTGAGCAATCCGTGTAACTGAGTGCGCGTTTGGGCGATCGCGGGTCTTCAGCTTCTCACCGGGCCCAGCCGCTGCCTAAGGCCCGATGAGTAGCGTCCGGTTGCGTGGTGTACGGAACTCGGCGCCTGCCTCCGCCAGGGCCGCGGCCGCAGGTGGGCGGCGGCCAACCGTGGCGCGGACGTGGATGCGGCCCGGTGCCGCTCCCCGGCCACCTGCACGCGCGCCGCGGACCACGATGTCCACGTCCCGGCCAAGGCGGAGGAGGAACACCAGGAGCCGCTCCGTCGAGAAGCGCGTCAGCCGCCCGCGGAGCAGCTCCGGACCTTGGGCTGGTCGATGCCCAGGAGCTGGGCGGCGGCGGTCTGCGTGAGCCTCCGGGACCGCAGGGCAACGGCGATGATGGCGGCGAGCTCGGACTTGGCCAGCGCCTCCGAGGGTGCCGGGACCAGCAGGTCCTCGAACACGTTGCCGCTGCTCCTGGTGAACGGCGTCTTGGCGGCACGGGTCATCGGCTCTTCCTTACCCTGCATGGTGGGATATACCCGTTTAGGCATACGGTGAATAGCTTACTCTGGCCTGGCTTCACGTCGTGGAGCCTTTGAACGCCGACCCTCCACGAGCGCCTCCAGGTCCCCCACCTCGATTCGGATCGCGTTGAGCAGGCGGACGTGCGGCAGCACTCCCTTGGCACAAAGCGCGTAGACCGTGGCCGTGCAGACCCCGAGCTTCCCCGCCACTTGCCGCACCGACAGGAGTGGCAGGCACATCCTGGGTCGTTCACTGACCGTAACGTCCGTGTGTAGCAAGGATGTAACAAGGAAATTGCATTCACCTGCATCCGGCGACACAAACCAGCCTTGCCGGCGCGCGGCATCTGCCGTGATTGCAGGGGCTTGCATGGGGCTGCACCCTGTTGACGATCCGTCCTGGCCCGCTTCGAATCCGAAGGCCACTGGTTCGATCCCAGTAGGGCCCGCAAGTAGAGAGAAGCCCCCGTGACGCGAGTCGAGGGGGCTTCGTGTTTCCAGGGAGGCGAATCCCGTCCTTCGACGGTCGCCTCCCCCCCCAGGCCTCTTCTGGCAGATCAGCCGGTCCACGGCTGCGCGGCACGCCTCGCTGCCGCCATCACTTCCGCCGTCGGCGCCAGGTCGCCGGCTTCCTCGGAGGCGAAGCAGAGGACGGCCTCGCCGCCGGGCCGCACCACGAGCACGCCGCCCTGCTGCCACGGGTCGCCTCGGGTGGCTCCCTGGCGGAAGCCCTTGCGCCAGGCCCGAAGCGCGTGGCGCAACGTGGCGAGGTTGAGAAGCGTGGAGCCGGGGCCCCGCTTGAAGCCCAGGTGACGATAGGTCCGTCGCCGCTGGTCCACCCAGGTCGTGGCTCCGAAGCCCTGCTGCGCCTGGAAGGCGCGGGCCATGGCCGGCGTGCCGGTGGAGACGAAGACCAGCTTCGCCCCGAGCCGCCGGAACTCCTCTTCGTGCGGGCGGAACTCCGCCGCGTGCTCACGGCAGAAGAGTCAACCGAAGTGGCGAAGGAAGACCAGCACCGCCGGGCCCTGTGCCCAGGCGCTGCCGATGCGCACCGTTGCGCCTGTCACGTCCACCACGTCGAGCTTGCCGAGCGCCTGTGTGTCGATGGTCATTGGGTTCCCATAGCCCAGGTGGCGCAGCGGCGCCGCCGGCCGATCTGCTCACGAAGCCAGCAGCACTTCGGCCGGGATCCCGAGCTGCCGGTGGAGCCGGCGGATCATGTCGAGGGTGAGCCGCCGCCGTCCGGAGAGCACCTCGGAGACACGGGCTCGCGAGCCGATGCTTGGCCCCAGCGCCTTCCGGTCCAGGTCGAGCTGCTCCATCCGGAAGCGGATGGCCGCCACCGGATCGGGCGGGTAGATCGGCAGGTGCTTCTCCTCGTAGTCCTCGACCAGCGTCGCCAGCACCTCGAGCCGATCGTGCTGGGGCGTGCCGGGCCTGGCGGCCCAGAGCCGCTCGATCTCCTTCAACGCGGCCCCGTGCTGCTTCTCGTTGTGGATGGGCTTGATGTTGTGCAGCACCGGGTAAACGAGGCGGTGCTGGGAGAGCCCGGGCGTGAAGATCCAGGCGCGGAAGCGGTGGCGGCGCCCGAGCAATTTGGGCTCCAGCATCGTCATCCAGCCGGCGTCGACCTGGACCTCCGCGCCCGGCTCGCCGTCGGCGACCGGGACGGACGGCGGCGAGTGGCCGAACCTGAGCTGCTCCAGCGCGAACCGGCGCAGCGTCTCGTAGCTGACGTCGACCCCCTACCGGCCCAGCAGCTTGCGCACCTTGGTGAGCCGGACCTCGTGAAACGCCGTCGCCGCCTCCGTCCGTGGACCGGTGCATCCTGGCTACTAGGTCACGCCAGCGGGAGAGGGAATACTTCTGGAAATCCCTCACGCCCAAAGGGGGGAATGCTTCTGAAGATCTCACGCACCCGGGGTCAATACCTTCTGGAAACCGACACCACTTGGAAGAAGGCCCGATGCCAAGCCTGGGTGGTGCCTTTCGGAATTCACGCCGCGTGTGCTCTGCTAGGCTGAACAGGCGCCATAGCTGGCTCTCGACCGGGACTCACTGTTTAGTCTCTGCGACGATTTACCACGGCGCGGCTTACGTCACGTATGGCCGGACTATTCGTCTAACGAGAGTGGTGCCCTCACGTGGGGCCAAAGTACCTGACGTCGTCGAGACACTCGGTCGCCCCCAAGAGGAGTTGGCATTGCCTCCTTACCTCTTTTCGGTGGTTTGGATGTTCCATCAAAGCAAGAGGAGCACCATGTCAACCCTTCGCCGACTTCTCTTTCGACCTACGGGGGCGCTCTTTCTCCTTGCCAGCGCCTGGTCATTTCATGCTGGGTGCGGGAAGCGCGAACCCTGTTGCACGGCTCCCTTCACCAATACGAACGTTTCGTTCACTTGGACTATCGACGGAGCATTGCCGGCGGCTGGTTGTGCCGCCGTCGGTGCGACGACCGTTCGACTCGAGATTCTAGGTCCCCGAGTGAATCCCTCTGTCGACGTCACGTGTGCCTCTGGAGTGGCGTCCGTTCCCTCGGCGGTCTTTCTCCCCTCGACCGATGGCAGTCCCGCTGGCGCAGTAGTGGCCAGGCTGTTGAACTCAGGCGGCGTCGAAGTGTCGGCACGGCGCCAACAGTTGGCTTGGTACTCCCAGTCGGTTTCGGCTCTGCTCCCAATGGTCACCGCGCCACCGGGCGGCGGGACTGTTCGCTATCGCTGGTGCGAACCGTTGTCTGCTGGAAGCTCGCTGAGGATTCAAGGAGACGGACCCATGCTCGTTGAATCCGTTGCAGGCGCGCCCTTGAGCGAAATTGTCATTGGGCCTCTCGCGTCAGGTCAGTACACGTTTAGGGAAGTAACGGCGGCTGGGTTGCCGGGTATTGGGCCTGCTGACGCAACTGTGACTGTGACGGATGGTCAGGAGAGTCTCATTCGCGTCTACCCTTGCCCATCACTCTAAGCCCCTTGCCACAACCCAACTGCAGCGAACCAATAAGGAGTCCTCGTGCTCCACAGAATCCCTGTCCTATCGGCCATGGTTTCCGCACTATTCGCAACCGGAGTTGCCGCCGCGGATGCGCCGCCCGGGTCCGATCGCAATTCTCAGCCTCAGTTCCACGTCGCGTCTGGCGAACGCATCCCTGTGCGAGTTGGTTTGGACGGTCGAACCCATCCGGAGGCCGAATCCACTCTTCAGTTGCTCAAGGACGCGACTTCCGTCCAAGATCAAGAACAGCGCCTGTTTCCTGATTGGGCCGGGCCGGTCAGTTCACTGACGGTGGATGCGGA
>JANPOM010000595.1:0-1496 GCA_031427995.1 Anaeromyxobacter sp.
GCCGAGCGCGGCTACCGGCGAGCCGCCGGCTTGGCCCCGTCGGCGGAGCGGTCCCATGGCCTCTGCCTGGCCCTGGTCCGGCTGGGGCGCTGCGCCGAGGCGCTCGCCGCCTGCGACCGCTGCCTCGCCCTGGACCCGGCCGCCGGGAGCTGCCGGGTGAGCCGAAGTGGCGCCGCGGCCTGCGTGGATTAATCGCGTCGGGGCCGGCTTCTAGCGGCCCGACGCAAGCTTGGAGAAGCCTCTCACGAAGGCGCCGCCGCGAGGCCCGACGGCTCGGGTCCGCTCCCGCCCCTGTGCTACGCGGCGCCCCGAGGCCACCGCGGGCCTCGCCGTGCGGCGGGCATGGCTCAGGACACATCCTCTCCGCCTTCCCTCTCTGCCTCATCCGCCCGTGCCTCACCATAATTCCGTCCTGGCTGAAACCATTGACGATGCGGCCAAGGACGAGGATTCTCCCCGCCTCGATGCTTCGCCTCCTCGTCGCCCTCCTGCCGACGGTTCGCTCGGCCATGCGCTCCCGACGCGACCTGGTGGTGGAGAACCTGGCCCTCCGCCAACAGCTCGTGACCCTGGCCGGTCGACGACGCTCCGACATCCGGCCCGCCGATCGGCCCTTCTGGGTCCTGCTGCGCCGCCTCTGGAGCGGTTGGGTCGAGACCCTCACCATCGTCGAACCGGACACGGTGGTGCGCTGGCACCGCGCCGGCTTCCGCATCTACTGGAACTGGCTGTCCAGGCGCGGCAGGCGCTCTGGCCGCCCTCCCCTCCCGCGCGAGGTCCGAGCTCTCATCCGGAGGATGGCCACGGAGAATTCCTGGGGAGCGCCCCGCATCCACGGAGAACTGCTCTGCCTCGGCTTCGAGATCTCCGAGCGTAGCGTCACGCGTTACCTGCGCACCCTGCCTCGCGCCCCGAGAACTGGGCAGACCTGGACGACCTTCCTCCGGAACCACCGAGACGGCATCGCCGCCAACAAGCACCATCTCCGCCGCCTGCTCGACTCTTTCATCGACCACTACAAACAGGACCGGACCCGTCTCGGCCTCGGCAAGGACTCCCCGCTCGGGCGTCCGGTCGAGCACCGTCCCGCCGGATCGACATCCAACGTCGTCAGCCTCCCCCGAGTCGGCGGCCTGCATCACCGCTACGCCTGGCGCCAGGCGGCGTAGCCGATCATCCAACCGGCGACCTCGCTCTGCCGATCGCCTCGGGCGATCGGACCCGAGAGCCTTGCCCAGAACTCAAGTCGGTCGTCCATCTTGTGGATTCGCGGCCCGCAAGCGCCTCGCGCTCCCATATATCCGGAGCATCTGAAGTCACTCCGACCTGGACGGACGGTATATTGGCGAACCACAGGCCCCATCGGCGTCGACTCCAGAGCGCTACCGGACTATTTCTGCCGAGCGCCGCAGGACCCGAGCATCTCCTCCCAGTGAGCGCGGTCGCCAAGCAGCTCGGTGTCAGCGTGGCGACCGTTCATGCTGCGATCAACGCGG
>JANPOM010000596.1:0-10022 GCA_031427995.1 Anaeromyxobacter sp.
GGCCCGCTCGGCCTCGAGGGCCGCCAGCGCCTCGCCCAGCGCCCCCCCATGACCGCCCAGCGCCTCCCGCGCCCGCTGTACCACCGCGGCCGGCAACCCGACCCGCGCCGCCACCTCGATGGCCGATGAGCTGCCGGGGGAGCCGAGGTGGAGCTGGTAGGTCGGGGCGAGCCGCTCGGCGTCGAAGCCGACGCGGGCGTTGGCGTAGACGGTGTCGGTGAGCGCCAGCGCCTTGAGCTCGTCGAGGTGGGTGGTTACCAGCACCGTGGCGCCGCGCGCCACCAGGGTCTCGAGGATGGCGGCCGCCAGCGCCGCCCCCTCGCGAGGATCGGTGTCGGCCGCGATCTCGTCGACCAGCACCAGCGAGCCGTGGATGGCGCCCGCCAGCATCTCCTTCACGGCGGTCAGGTGGGCGGTGAAGGTGGAGAGGTCCTGGTGAAGGTCGCCCCGCTCGTCGATGGCCGCCTTGACCTCCAGGAAGAAGGGGAGGCGCGAGCCCTCCTCCGCCGCCACCGGCAGGCCGGCCCGCAGCATCAGCGCCGCCAGCCCGACCGCGCTGATGGCCACGGTCTTGCCGCCGCCGTTCGGCCCCGAGACGATCAGGGCCCGGGCCGGCGCCTCCATGCGAACCGTGCTACCCACCACCTTCTTCCCCTGCAGCGCCAGCAGGGGGTGGCGCAGCGAGCGCAGCTCGAAGCCGTCGCGTTCGGCGGTCAGCTCCGGGGCGTGGGCGTCGAGGTCCGAGGCGAGCCGCGCCGCCGCCTCCAGCGCGTCGAGCTCGGCCAGCACCGCCAGGGCTCGCGCCAGCGCGGCGGCCCGCGAGGTCACCGCGCCGGAGAGCTCGCGCAGGATGCGCAGCTCCTCCTCGGCGGCGGTGGCGTTGGCGATGGCCAGCTCGTTGCCGAGCTCCACCAGCGCGTTCGGTTCGACGAAGAGGGTCTGGCCCGACTGCGAGGCGTTGTGGACGATGCCGGGCACGGCGGCGCGGGCGCTGGCCAGCACCGGCAGCACGTAGCGCTCGTTGCGGATCGTGAAGTAGCGGTCGCGGAGGTGGCGCTCCATCTCCGGGTCGGAGAGGTAGGTCTCGACCTGGACCTTGAGGGCCCGGTGCAGGCCCCGGCCCCGCTCGCGGGCCGCCGCCAGCTCGGCGCTGGCCCGGTCGGAGATGGTCCCGGAGGGCTCGATGGCCCGCTCGATCCGGTCGGCCAGCAGCTCGTCCGGTTCGAGCGGCGCGGCCAGCGCGGCCAGGCGCGGGGCCTCGACGGCGCGGGCCCGCAGCGCCGCCCCGGTCCTGGCCACGGCGCGGGCCAGCGCCGCCACCTCGCGCAGGGCCAGCGGCTCGAGCACGCCGCCGCGGGCGGCCCGGTCGAGAGAGCCCTCCACGTCGGCGAGCCCTCCGAACGGGAGCGACGTGCCGGTCTCGGAGAGCCGCCGCGCCTCGTCGACGCGGGCCAGCGCCTCGCGGGCCGCGGCGGCGTCGGGGAGGAAGGCCAGGGTCAGGGCGCGGCGGTGGCCGGCGGGGAGCCGGCAGCGCGCGGCCAGGGCGGCGAGGATCTCGGGCCAGCCGAGCTGTGCCAGGGTGCGGTCGTGGCTCATGGCGTGAGGGCACGGGTCCTACCCCGTCTGGCGGCGCCGCGCCACCGCGCACTAGAATGGCCCGGTGAAGCGCCTCCGACTCGCCTGCCTCCTCCCGCTCGCCGCGCTGGCTGCCTGCGCCGGCGCGCCAACTCCGCCTCCGCCGGACCGGTCCGGGCCCGGCCGGCCCGCCCCTGGCGTCACCCCGGGCGGTCCCGGCGCCGCGCCAGGGCGCCTCGCCGAGCATGGCGACGACCCGGCGGAAGCCGAGGCGGCCCATGCCCGCCGCCAGGCGGTGTCGGACGACCCGGAGGCGCGATTGGGCCGAGCCCTGGCCTTGGAGCGGCTGGGGCGCGATGCCGAGGCCATCGCGGAGCTGGAGCGACTGCGCGCCACGGAACCGATCAACTCGGCGGCGCGGGTCCTGTTGGCCGAGCGGTACGAGGCGGCGGGGCGGCTCACCGAGGCCGAGGCGGAACTGCGCCTCGTGGCCGAGGCCAGCACAGGCCGGCCCGAAGGCTGGCGGCGCCTGGCCGCCTTCTGCGCTCGCCAGGACTTCACCGAGAGGGCGCGCGCCGCCGAGGCCCGGGCGCGCCAGGCCGAGAGCAGGCCGAAACGCGAGCTCAGGCCGCTCCTGCCCGCCGGGCGCTGAGGAGTGAGCCTGCCGGCGAGAGCTGACCGAACCCCCCGCCGCGGCCCCTCCGCGGCGATGGTTCTCACATCGTCCCCCCGGAGATGTCGCGCAGCTTCCTCACCCGGGCCACGCCGCAACGCTCGCCGCAGGCGCCGCAGGTCTGGTAGGTCATCTGCTTGACCACCAGCACGTCGGGGTGGTGCTCGGCCGGCTCCAGCCGCGCGCCGCAACCCGGGCAATCGAGGAAGGCGACGCGCACCGTTCTAGCCAGCATCAGCGATCGCCGCGTCGCCGGCGGGCATCGGGCGCACTCCACGCCGTAGAGGAAGCCCACCTCCTCGCCCGGCGGAACCTCGTCGAGGTCGACCCCACAGTACTGGCAGCTCTCCTGGCCCACCCATCTTCTCTAGCGCGGTGCCGCGACGCCGGCATGCCCGACCGGGCCCCCCGGTGCCGTGAAGTTCCTGCCACAGGTGTGCGCGGCAGCCGGCGAAACGACCTGCCGCGGGCCCAACAATCCCCAGGAAATACGCGGAATGGTGGTGGCATGATCTTCGCGTAAGAGAGCGGCAATGGTATCCCCGGTCATCTCAAGAGGAGTCGCATGATCCACGTGCTCGTCGTGGCTCTGCTGGCAGCCGCTGCCCCGGCCGACACCGTGTTCACCGTAGACGGTGGCCGGGTCGTCGGAACCGTGCTGGAGGAGGGCCCGTCGTCCGGGGTGACCATCCAGACGTCCGACGGCGCCGTCCGTCGAATCGCGGCAGGGCTGGTGGCCCGGATCGAATTCTCGGACGGGACCGTTTCGGAGCCTCGCCCGGCTGCGCCAGCCCCCGCGGCGGCACCCGCGCCTGTAGCCGCGCTTGTAGCCGCGCCTGTATCCGCGCCTTTAGCCGCGCCTTTGGCCGCGCCTGTAGCCGCGCCTTTGGCCGCGCCTGCACCCGAACCTGTAGCCGCACCTCCCGCGCATCTCTCCGCGGGACCGCTCGACACGGTCTACTTCCTCGGCGGCGGCCGCGTGCGCGGCACCGTCATCGAGGAGAACCCGGCCACCGGAGTGCGGATCCGTTTGCTGGACGGCTCGCTCCGCACCTTCTCCCGCGAAGAGTTGGTCCGCATCGAGTACGCCAACGGAACCATCTCCCGCCGCAAGACGCCTCCGCCCTCGCCACCTCCGGCGCGGCCGGCCGCAGGCGCCCCGCCTCCCCTGCCGCAGCCCACCGAGGGCAGGCCCCGGCTCAACCCGATCTATGTCGCGCTCGGCGCCGGCGTGACCTTCTTCGGCGGAGAGGCCAAGCGCGGCCTGTCGATGGAGCAGATCTTCGAGACGCAAGGACACATGTCGAGCGAGATTGGCCTGCGGCTCAGCCCTGCCTTCGCACTCGGGGTCTACGGCGACATGGGCGGCGGCGACGTGGCGGCTGGCATCCGCGACCAGTGCCGGTCGCAGCTGATCGACTGCATGGGCGCCACCGGCCGCATCGGCGTCCTGCTGCGGCACACCTGGGACCCGCTCTCGCCGAGATCCAGGTGGCTCTCCCTCGGTACCGGCTGGGAGGCTGGAAGCGTGAACGCCGGCCACCGCGACCGGAACTCCCGGCTGCTCACCTACTCGGGGCGGGAGTACCTGCGGTTCGGCGCGGGCATGGACTTCCGGTCGAACCAGCTGCTCGGGCTCGGCCTGTACGCGACCTTCGCGTTCGGCGAGTACGATCAGTACAAGGTCCTCACCGGGTCCGTTCCGCTCGACCGCCGAACCCACACCACCGGGCAGGTCGGCCTCAGGCTGACGCTGTTCCCGTAGACGGCGCCGGGCGCAACGCCCGCTCCCGCCGTCCAGCTAGCAGCGCGGCGCACCTACTGTGCCGTGTAACCGCCGTCGACGATGAACGGCACGCCGGTGACGCCACCGGCCAGCTCGCTGGTGAGGTAGACCACCGCCGCGCCGATCTCCTCGATGGAGAGGAGCCGTCGCTGCGGCACCAGCGGGAAGATGACCTCCTCCAGCACCTTCTCCAGCGGCACGCCGCGGGTGCGGGCCAGATCGGCCAGCTGGTTGCGGACCAGCGGGGTGTCGACGTAGCCGGGGCAGAGGGCGTTGACGGTGATGCCGTGAGCCGCCCCCTCCAGCGCCGCCACCCGGGTCAGGCCGATGACGCCGTGCTTGGCCGAGTTGTAGCCGGCCTTGCCGGCGAAGCCGACCAGCCCGTTGACCGAGGCGACGTTGACGACGCGCCCCCAGCGCTGCTGCTTCATGCGCGGGAAGGTCCGCTTGATGGCGAGGAACGGCGCCACCAGCATCACCTTGAGGAGCTGCTCGAACTTCTCGACCGGGAACTCGTCGATGGGGGCGACGTGCTGAAGGCCGGCGTTGTTGACGAGGATGTCGAGCCGGCCCCACTTCTCGGCGGCCGCGTCGATGGCGGCGTTGAGCTCCGCCTCGCTGGTCACGTCGCAGGGGAGGGCCAGAGACTCGATCCCCAGCGCCGCCAGCTTCGCCACCGCGGCGTCGAGCACCGGGCCGGGGCGGTCGGAGAGCGCCAGCCGCACCCCCTGCCGGCCGAGATCGAGGGCCACCTGCAGCCCGATGGCGCCGGCCGCGCCGGTGATGAAGGCGACACGCTGTGGCTGAGGCTGGGTCATGGCCGGTCCTCCGCGCGGCACTAGAACGGAAAGCTGCGGGCCAGGCGCAGGGCCTCGCCGACCAGGCCACGCCGGAAGGCCAGCACGCACGCCACGAAGACGCTGCCGATGATGACGGTGACCCAGTCGCCGACGCCCGAGAGGTAGTTCTCCATGGTCACCACCACCAGCGCGCCCACCGATGGCCCCATCACCGTCCCCATGCCGCCCAGCAGCGTCATCAGCACCACCTCGCCCGACTTGTGCCAGTGGGAGTCGGTGAGGGTGGCGAACTGGAGCACCAGCGCCTTGGTCGAGCCGGCCAGCCCGGAAAGCCCCGCCGAGATGACGAAGGCCACCAACTTGTAGCGGTCGACGTCGTAGCCGAGCGAGAGGGCGCGCGGCTCGTTCTCGCGGATGGAGCGGAGCACGTGGCCGAACGGGGAGTGGATGGTCCGGTAGACGACGAAGAAGCCGAGCAGGAAGATGGCGTAGACCACGTAGTAGAGCGTCATCGGCCGATCGAGCGGGACCAGGCCGAAGAGCGTGCCGCGCGGGATCCCCTGCAGGCCGTCCTCGCCGCCGGTGAAGGGGAGCTGCACGGCGAGGAAGTAGATCATCTGCGCGAAGCCGAGCGTGATCATGGCGAAGTAGATGCCGGAGCGCCGGATGGCCAATCCCCCGATGATGAGCCCCAGCAGCGTGGCCACCAGGGTGCCGGCCAGCAGCCCGGCCTCCGGTGGCCAGCCCCAGACCTTGAGCACGTGGCCGGTGACGTAACCGGCGCTGCCGAGGAAGGCGGCGTGGCCGAAGGAGAGCAGGCCGGTGTAGCCGAGCAGCAGGTTGAAGGCGCTGGCGAAGAGCGCCATGCAGAGCACGTTCATGAGGAAGAACGGGTAGACGGCCAGCGGCAGGGCCAGCCCGACCAGCCCCATGGCGATGAAGAAGGCCCGCTTGCGGCCCGGCGTGATGACGCCGGCCCGCCAGGCGGCGCGGGTCTCCTGGATCCCCGGCGGCCCGCTCATGTTTCCCTCCCGAACAGCCCGGCCGGGCGGAACAGCAGCACCACCGCCATGATGGCGAAGACCACGGTGGCGGCGGCCGGCGGGTAGAAGTACTTGGTCAAGCCCTCCACCAATCCGAGCCCCAGGCCAGTGACGATGGAGCCGAAGATGGAGCCCATCCCGCCCACCACCACCACCGCGAAGACCACGATGATCAGCGAGGAGCCCATCGATGGGCTCACCTGGTAGATGGGGGCCGCCATGACCCCTGCGAAGCCGGCCAGCGCCACGCCGAAGCCGAAGGTGAGCGTCATCATGAGCGGCACGTTGACGCCGAAGGCCTGCAGCAGGCGTGGGTTCTCGGTGCCGGCGCGCAGGTAGGCGCCCAGCTTGGTCCGCTCGATGACGAACCAGCTCCCGAAGCAGACCGCCAGCGAGACCAGCACCACCCAGGCCCGGTACCTGGGCAAGTACATGAAGCCGAGGTCGGCCCCGCCCCGCAGCGCCTCCGGCACCGGGTAGGAGTTCCCCGAGTTGCCGTAGGCGTGGTGGAAGAGCCCCTCCACGATCAGGGTGAGACCGAAGGTGAGAAGGAGACCGTAGAGGTTGTCGAGCTGGTAGAGCCTGCGCAGCATGGTGCGCTCCACCACCATGCCGAGCAGGCCCACCACCAGCGGGGAGAGGAGCAGGGCCGGCCAGTAGCCGATGCCCAGCTTGCTGAGCAGGAGCCAGGCCACGAAGGCGCCGGTCATGTAGAGCGCCCCGTGGGCGAAGTTCACGACGTTGACCAGGCCGAAGATGATGGCCAGCCCCAGCGAGAGCAAGGCGTAGAACGAGCCGTTGATCAGCCCGACCAGCAGCTGTCCATAGAGCGCCTGCATGCGGCCTCCTCCTCCTCCTCGGCGGTTACTTCTTCACGGCCAGCGGGCAGGCCTGGGCTTCGACCGACGGGAAGGCCTCGGCGGCCGGGATGGTCTTGACGATCTTGTAGTAGTCCCACGGGTACTTCGACTCCTCCGGGGTCTTCACCTGGACCAGGTACATGTCGTGGCGGAAGAGGCCATCGGGGCCGATGGTCCCCTTGGCGAAGAAGTCGCTCACCGGAGTGGCCTTCATCCTGGCGATGACGGCGTCGGCGCCGTCGCTGTCGGCCGCCTTGATGGCCTTGAGGTAGTGCGTCACCGCGGAGTAGAGGCCGGCCTGCACCATGGTGGGCATGGCCTGCTTCTTGTTGTCGGGGTGGGACTGGAACTTCTTCGACCAGGCGCGGCTGGCCTCGTCGCGGTCCCAGTAGAAGGCGGTGGTCAGGTACATGTTCTTGGCGACGGCGAGGCCGAGGCTGTGGACGTCGGAGATGAAGACCAGCAGGCCGGCCAGGGTCTGCTTGGGGGTCAAGCCGAACTCGGCCGCCTGCTTGATGGTGTTGATGGTGTCGGCGCCGGCGTTGGCCATGCCCACCACCTTGGCGCCCGAGGCCTGGGCCTGCAGCAGGTAGCTGGAGAAGTCGGAGCTGCTCTGCGGGTGACGGACCTGGCCGAGCACCTTGCCGCCCGAGGCCTCGACCACCTTGGCGGTGTCGGCCTCCAGCGACTTGCCGAAGACGTAGTCGGCGGTGATGAAGAACCAGGAGGTGCCGCCGTTCTTCACGACCTCGCGGCCGGTGCCGTTGGCGAGCGCCCAGTTGTTGTAGGTGTAGTGGACGTTGTAGGCGTTGCACTTCTCGCCGGTGATGGCGGTGGTGGCCGGGCCGGAGAGCAGGGTGAGGCGCTTCTTCTCGGCCGCCAGCGGCATGACCGCCAGCGCCGTGCCGCTGTTGACGAGGTCGACCACCGCGTCCACGCCGCCCTCGTCGAACCACTTGCGCGCCGTGTTGGAAGCGATGTCGGCCTTGTTCTGGTGGTCGGCCGAGACCACCTCGATCTTCTTGCCCAGCACGGTGCCGCCGAAGTCGGCGACCGCCATCTGCACCGCCAGCACCGAGCCGGGCCCGGCCAGGTCGGAGTAGAAGCCGGTCATGTCGGTGAGTACGCCGATGCGGACCACGCCGTCGGAGACCTTTTCGGCCGCCAGCGGCGAGGCGGGGAGGGTGAGCAGCGCGGCGGCCATCAGGAGGGATGCGAACGATCTCATCACGAACCTCTTTTCGTCTCGGGGGGAGGCAACTAGACGCCCAGGTATCCTTGCAGCTTCTCCATGCTCGCTTCGAGCTGGTCCTTCTCGATCATGTCGACGATGCGGCCGTGCTCGACCACGTAGTGGCGGTCGGCGAGCCTGGCCGCGAAGCGGAAGTTCTGCTCCACCATCACCACCGTGAAGCCGCGTTCCTTCAGGCTGGCCACCGCCCGGCCCAGCGCCTGGACGATGACCGGCGCCAGCCCCTCGGTGATCTCGTCGAGGAGCAGGAGCTTGGCCCCGACGCGGAGGATGCGGGCCATGGCCATCATCTGCTGCTCGCCGCCCGAGAGCTTGCTGCCCGGGCTCTTGCGCCGCTCCTCGAGGTTCGGGAACATGGCGTAGAGTTCCTCGACGGAGAACCCGCCGCTCCCCACCGCGGGGAGGAGCATCAGGTTCTCCTCCGCCGAGAGGCTGGCGAAGATGCCGCGCTCCTCGGGGCAGTAGCCGATGCCGAGCTGGACGATCTTGTGCGTCGCCATGCCGACGGTCTCGCGCCCATTCAGCATCACCGAGCCGGTGCGGCGGCTGGTGAGGCCGAGGATGGCCTTGAGCGTGGTGGTCCGGCCCGAGCCGTTGCGCCCCAGCAGGGTCACCAGCTCGCCGCGGTTGACCCGGAAGTCCATGCCGTGGAGGATGTGCGACTCCCCGTAGAAGGCGTGCAGGTCGTTGATCCGCAGCATCTCGAGCGGCGGCGAGGCGAGAGGAGCGTTCACTCGGGCACCCCGATGTAGGCTTCGAGCACGCTGGGATTGGTCGAGACCTCGGCGTAGGTCCCCTCGGCGAGGATGGTGCCCCGCTGCAGGACGGTGATGGTCTGGCAGAGGTCGGCCACCACCGAGAGGTTGTGCTCCACCATGAGGACGGTCCGCTTCGCGGCGACGCGGCGGATCAGCTCGACCACGCGCCCCACGTCCTCGTGCCCCATGCCCTGGGTCGGTTCGTCGAGCAGGAGCAGTTCGGGGTCGAGCGCCAGCGTGGTGGCCAGCTCGAGGGCCCGCTTGCGGCCGTAGGGGAGCTCCACCGCCAACGTGTCCCTGTGGGCGGCGAGGTCGACCGCCTCCAGGAGCTCCAGCGCGCGTCCGTGGAGGGCCTGCAACGTCTGGTCGCTCTTCCAGAAGTGGAAGGAGGTGCCGAGCGGTCGCTGCAGGGCCACCCGCACGTTCTCGAGGACGGTCAGGTTGGGGAAGACGGCCGAGACCTGGAAGGAGCGGACCATGCCGTGGCGCGCCACGTCGGCCGGACGGGCCCGGGTGATGTCGGCGCCGCGATAGAGGATGGTGCCCGCGCTGGGCTGGATGAACTTGGTGAGCAGGTTGAAGACGGTGGTCTTGCCGGCGCCGTTGGGGCCGATGAGGGCGTGGATGGTGCCACGCCGGACCTTCAGGTCCACGCCGCTGACCGCCACGAAGCCGCGGAAATCCTTGGTCAGGCCACGGGTCTCGAGGACCAGGTCGCCAGCCGGGAGCGCCTCGGGCCTTGAAGCGGTGATCACGCGGCGGCTCCGGCGGCGAGGCGGAGCGCCGCTTCTGGCGAGCGGAGACCGTCGAGAGCCTGTTCCACCGAAGCGAAGACCTTCATCCGACGTTCCTTGCGGGAGGAATCAACCTGCAGCCGTTCTCGGGCCACGAGATCTAGGCCGATCGCGAAAAGTTTTACGATCCTTTCGGAACTAGCAGCGGGTGTGCCAAGTGCCGTCTCCAGTAGGTCACTTGCCAAACAGAAACAAAATCAGCCACCTCCGACTCTTGATTCCGTCCCAGAGCATTCGCTGCCTGGTTGAAATTCCAGGAAGGTGGACTTCGCGAAGGAGTTGCGTGCAAGGGGATGGGCAAAATCCGGCTGTTTCCAGCCCCGGCCGGGGCGATCCATGTTCATGGACGTCGAGTCCGAAAAACTGGACTAGTGCCCCGACCCAGGCATGATGACCCGACGAGAGCGCCGAGACCGAAGCGAGGCTGGCGCCCGAGGAGGGAGCAGCGGAAGCGTAGCAGCGCTACTCTGAGCAGCGGACC
>JANPOM010000597.1:0-2127 GCA_031427995.1 Anaeromyxobacter sp.
CGCACCTCGGCGGCCGGCTGGCCGGAGCTGGCGAGGAGCCGGTCGGTCCCCTTCACGACCCGGTCCCACTCGTAGGGGCGGCGGTCCCGGCCTGCAGCACCAGCTGGCTCGCCTCGGGGATGGTCATGAAGTAGCGCTTCATCTCGCTCCTTGAAGCGGTGGTCAGGAGGCTGGCAGGTTCGGCAGGAGCAGCCGCCTGACCAGTTCACCTGCTGCGAAGGGATCGTAGCGCTTCCTGGCCTCCGAGGTGAGGAGCGGTGGGATGTCCCCAGTAAAACGATGGTCCTCGAGCATGGACGCGAGGTTCACTTCGAAGTCGGTCCGCGAGACCCGCGACCCGGCTTCGGCGAGATACGCGCCGAAGCAGCGGGTGATCTCCTCCGGCCGAATGCCAGGTGCCCGCGCAAGCGCGTCCGCGATGTCGAAGAGATCCCTGCCCTTCCGGCGTTGGTACAGAGCCCGCAGCTTCGTGCCGAGCAGCTCCTCGATCGCGTAGACAGGCACGTGTGCGCGCCCGGTGAACCACGCCGTCTCAATCGCGAATTCCCTCGTCTCAAGAGGCAGCACGTGGAGGTGCTCGCGGGTGTTGATCTCTATCTTGAGCCGCAGCGGCGTCAATGGCGGGACCTCGGACTGAAACCGGTAGGTGAGCCGGACCGAGGCCGCCGACCGCTCCGTCCTGGGCTTTCCGAGCCAGAGATCCAGTGCGGCCCGAACCGCGGCCATCACCGGCCCGATCGGTCCGGCCTCGGCCTGCACGAGATCGAGGTCCTCCGAGTACCGCGCAGCCGGTGGAAGGACGACCTTGTGGAGCGCGGTCCCACCGCGAAACAGGAGCGACCGGTAGAGCAGCGGCTGTTGGAAGAGCGCCACGAGCGCGCGGGAGAGGGCGAGGTCCTGCTCGACCTGCGCGTCGGTAGCCCACGGCGCCCGGCTGCGCCAGGCCGTGATGTGTGACCGGGGGATCATCGATCAACCTCCACCTCTGCGTTGGCGACCACCCTCCACCTGGGATCCGCCTGGCCATCGCCCCGAGCTTTGGCGGAGTCCAGCTTCACGACCCGTGGATGGCGTGCAGCCACCCAGTCGGCAAGCGGCCTCGCGACCCGAGCCTCCCCTCCCTTGTCGAGGAGCCAGCCGAGCCGCTGCGCGTTCGCCAGCTCGGCGCTGATGCGGCAGGCCGAGACCAGGCGGTCGGGACCGAGCTTCTCGGCCAGGTCTGCCAGGACGGTAGCCACGTTGCCCAGTTGGCCGCACCAGCGGGCATACCGGACCAGGTCGAGCGCCGTGGCCTCGGGCGTCGAGACCCTCATCGTTCCCGTCTGAGTGCGGACCTCCAGCACGGGTGTGCCGGCCAGGGCGAGCTTGGTGAAGAACCGGAGCCGCCCCCGCCCGGCCGTGGTGGGGCGCAAGGGCGCGTCGGTGATCACCTGGAATTCTTGGGGCTGGTGATGGGCAGCACCATGCAGGGCCGCCGCCGATAGCAGCGCAACGTAATAGGGCCTCCCCTCGAAGCGCATCAGGTCATCGATGAACCAGTCTACGGGCGGTGCGCCAGAAGAGCGGTACTCGACCGGAACGATGACGTAGAAACCCCGGCGAGGCACCGCCAGCCGGCCCTTGGAGGCGAGCCGCCGCGCGGCGACCTCCAAGGCCTCCGACGAGGAGCGCAACTCAGCGAGGGCCTCAGATCGCTCGAAAGTGTAGCGGCCGCGCGCCTGTAGCGCGTCGAGGAATTCAGAGAGCCGCGGGCCATGTGATCGGCGTGGCATTTGCGTATACCGACGAACTACGTCGGGTTTAGTGAATGTAAGGATATGCCATGTGGTACAGATTTCGCAACCTGGATCGTGGTCTTGGGCGGATACCTGGTCAATGATGCCGAACATCTGTCCCGTATACAGACGACTCCGACATCTCCCCGCCTCGCGCCCGCCCTCCCCGCGCTCCCACCCGGGGCCCCGCGGTCGCGTCCGGGTGGCCGCCCTACCGATACCGGACATCGGCCTGGCCAGATCCCGCTTTGCATCTGTTTGACACTATATATGGTAGACACTATTATACCGCCATGGTCGAGGTCGAGGCGACGACCGAGTTCAAGAGGTGGTTCGAGGCGCTCGACGCGGG
>JANPOM010000598.1:0-2579 GCA_031427995.1 Anaeromyxobacter sp.
GACTGCGGCGCCGGCAAGAGCTACCTCGGCTTCGTGCTCTACGAGCTCTTCCTGGCCGCCGCTGGCAAGGGGACGCTCCACGCCATCGAGGCTCGTGGCGAGCTGGTGGAGAAGGCGCGGGCGCTGGCGACCCGGCTCGGCTTCACTCGCATGCGCTTCGAGCAGGCCGAGATCGGCGCCGCCCTGCCGCCGCCGAGGGTCCACCTGGTCACCGCCCTCCACGCCTGCGACACCGCCACCGACGACGCGCTGGCGCTCGCCATCCGTCACGGCGCCGACCACGTGGCGGTGGTCCCCTGCTGCCAGGCCGAGGTGGCGGAGCAGCTCCAGCGCGCTCCGGACCCGGCGCCGCTGCTCGCCTCGCTCTTCGAACACGCCTGGCACCGGCGCGAGTTCGGCTCGCACCTGACCAACGTGGTGCGGGCGCTGGCGCTCGAGGCGAGCGGCTACTCGGTGACCGTGACCGAGCTGGCCGGCTGGGAACACTCGCTCAAGAACGAGCTGATCCTCGGCAAGAAGGTGCGGGCCGGCGACGCCCGGGCCAGGGCGCGGCTCCTGGAACTCTGCGCGGCCGCTGGGGTGAAGCCGAAGCTGGTGCGGACGCTCTGGCCTGGGGCGGCAGCTACCTCGGCCTGAACCAGCGGCCGGCGGTCGGCGGCGAGGCGAGTGGCGTCCTGACCCACCCGGCACTACGCGGGCGGCGTGGTCCAGGCGGCGGGGACCGCGACCACCAGCACCTCGGCGCGGGCACAGATGCGGTCGCCGGAGCGCACCGTGCACTCGACCACCCGCTTGCGTCCCCTGGTCTCGCGGACCCGGGCGCGCAGCTCCATGGGCTGGTCGATGGGCATGGGCGCCAGGTAGTCGATCTTGAGCGACGCCGTCACCGCCCAGAGATGCGGGGAGCTCCCCACCGGCCGCCCGGCGGCCCGGTAGAGGTCGGCGATGGCGGTGATGACGGTGTGGCAGTCGATGACGGAGGCGATGATGCCGCCGTAGACCACATGCGTCGGCCCCGCCATGTGATCCGGCGAAGGCTGGAACCGGCAGACGGTCTCGTCTCCCTCGACATGGCTCTTGATCTGGAGTCCGCGCGGGTTGTCGGGGCCACACCCCCAGCAGTGGTTGCCTGGAAGGAGGTCCTGGATGGCCTTCTCCATGTTCGCCTCCTGGGAGCGGAACGAGAGAGCTGGACCACCATCGATCCCCCGGGAGGAGAAGGGAAGCAAGATGCGCCATCGGCCGCGGCCAGCCCCACCGCGAGGGCGGCGCTACAGAACCAAGAGCCGCCGGTGGACCTCCAGCAGCGAGGCCAGCCGGCGTCCGGCGCGGCCTGGACCGAGCGGAGGGGGCAGCTCGGCCCGGCCGAGCAGCCGCACCGCCTGCTCGACGCCGCCGGGACGCCGCTTCAAGCTCCGCGCGCAGGCCAGGCGGAGATCGGCGAACTCGCGCTCCGGCACCCCTTCGGCCTTGAGCAGCCCGAGCGGGTACGGGCCCCAGCCGCAGAAGAGATCGCCCGGCCGCAAGAAGGCCTCGAAGCGCGCCAGGGCCTGGGTCGCCGCCTCACCGCCCAGCAGCCGCCCCTCGGGCAGCTCGAGGTGCGTGGAAACGCCAGGCCCGAGCGGTCGCCGCGGCGCCAGCACCGCCTCGAACCGCTCGCCGGTATGCGGGCGGGCCGCCACCAACTGGACCAGCTCGGCCTCGCCCGCTATCTCGCTGCCGGTGGCCCAGGCGTTGGCCTCGGCGTAGATGGCCACCACGTCGGCCGCACGCGACCGCAGCGTCGCCACCGTCAGGTCCACGCGGGGGCGCTGGGCCCGCGGCCGGGACCGCCGCCGCGGCGGGCCGATGCGTTGCCCACGCTCGGCGATCTGCAGGTCTACCATCCGGTCGAAGGCCTCGAGAATCGGCCGGAACCGCTCCGGCGCCCCCTCGAGCGCGCCCATCAGGTGGGCCAGGGCCTCGATGGTGGAGACGCACTCCGCTGAGGGCTCAGCCCGGATCCGGTAGTTGCTGGGGCGGTCGGGCCGGAAGGCGAGGCGCGGCAAGGCCTGCAAGAAGGGGTTCCGCTTGATGACCTTGCGCGCCTGCGACCAGGTGCCGTCCACCACGATCACCGTCGTGGGTGGCCGGTGGCGCAGCGCGGCCGGGTCGAGCGCCCCCTCGCCCGGGAAGAGCAGCGCCGTCCCTGGCGCCGCCGCCAGCTCCCGCACCCGCGGGTGGTCCACGAAGCTGACCCCCAGGTGCAGCTCCGAGTTTGGCAGCGAGAGGTGGGCCATGCGGGCGGTGCCGATGGCGGTCTTGCGCTCGCCGAGGTGCTGGAGGATGCAGGCCCTGGCGGCGCTCTCGACCGGGCGCAGGTGAAGGCACCAGCAGGCCCGCTTGGGCCGCCGGCAGCGCAGGCAGCGCTCCCGGTGTGGCGGAGGGCCGGGCACCATCTAGCCCTTGAACCCCGCCAGCGCGGCCTTCACGAAGCGCGACTTCACCTGCTCGCTGGCCATCACCCGCGCCGCGCCGGGAAGGTTGGTGAGAGCCCGCACCGCGTGGTGCAGGAAGCGGCTCCCGGCGCCAGCCCCCTC
>JANPOM010000599.1:0-1911 GCA_031427995.1 Anaeromyxobacter sp.
CCTCTCGCTGCGGCAGGCGGCCTCGTCGGTCCGCTGCTCAGAGTAGCGCTGCTACGCTTCCGCTGCTCCCTCCTCGGGCGCCAGCCTCGCTTCGGTCTCGGCGCTCTCGTCGGGTCATCATGCCTGGGTCGGGGCACTAGATCAGCACCAGCCCGTCCTCGGTGTACGCGGCCGAGCCGGAGAGGATGGCGTCGAGGTTCTGGGACCGCTCCTCGGAGAGCTGAGACACCAGCTCGAGCACGGTCGGGTAGGTCATCACCAGGGCGTCGAAGTCACCGCGCTTCAGCCTGAGCAGCGCCCCGCCCCGCTTCACGGTCACGGTGGCGGTGGCCCCGGTCTTGCGCATGCAACTCATCTCGCCGAAGAGGTCCCCTTCGCGAAGCTGGCCTACCAGCAGGTCGCCCGCCTCGGTCCGCCGGGTCACGTCGACGGCCCCCTCCAGCAGCACGTAGAGCCCGTCGGCCAGCGCCCCCTCGTGGACGATCACCTCGCCGGGGTGGACCGTCCGCTCGCGAAACTTCTCCATCACCGCCTTGCGGTCTTCTCGCCCGAAGGGCCGGAATAGCGGGCTGACCGCCAGTGCGTTGGCCAACAGCCGCTGCCGGTAGAAGCGGCGCAGCGAGCCTGCCAGGTGCGGGTAGCTGCTGGCCAGGTCGCGCAGCACCTCGGCCCGCAGCACCAGCAGCTCCGACGCCTCCTCGGCCACCACCGAGGCGTTTCTCGGGGCGCCCGAGAGCAGCGCCATCTCGCCGAAGAACTCCCCCTCGCCGAGGTGCGCCAGCACCACCTGGTCGCCCTTCTCGTCGCGCCTCTTCACGACCAGGCGGCCGGTCGCCACCACGAAGAAGGCCGTGCCGGTCTCGCCCTCGCTGATGACCGTCTCCCCGGTGGCGAGCCGGGTCACCTGGAGCGCCTCGGTGAGGGCCACGAAGGCCTCGGGGCCGAGGTCGGAGAAGATGGGGACCCGCGGGAGCCGCTCGTCGGTCGGGACCGGCTGGAGCTCGACTTCCAGCAACTCCAGGGCCTCGACATCGACCAGATCGACGTCGACGGCGAAGTCGTCCTCGACGCCGGCCTGGACCGCCTCCTCGGCGGCGGCCACGATCAGGTTGAAGGCCGTCCGGTGAGGAACTGTTACGGTGGCCGCTTCGTCCCCAGGCGGCAGCTCGAAGGAATCGAAGAGGTCGCTCGGCTCGGTCCCCGGACCCTGGTCGGCGACCTCCTCCGGCGCCAGCTCGGGCGGCGACGGCAGCGGCAAGGTGACGCCGCGCTCGATCTCCGGGTCTGTCTCCGGCCCCGCTGGCAGCTCGATGGCGTCGCCCTGCGCGGGTCCCGGCGGCAACGGCACCCTCTCGACCCGCATGGCCATCATGGTCCGCGCCTGGGGACGTCCGGCGTCGGCGATGGAGCGCTTGGCGTAGAGGTCGGCCAGCTGTCGCTGCGTGGCCACGTGCTCCGGATCGAGTTCGAGGATGGTCTTGCAGATGGCCATCGCCTTTATCAGCAGGCCGTCGCGGGCGTAGCGCTCGGCCACCTCGGCGTAGCGCTCCACCGCCCCGGCCATCTGGCCGCCACGCCGGAGCACGTCGGCCAGCTTCTGGCACGAGGCGACGTCGCGCGGATCGGCACGCAGGATCTCGCGAAAGAGCTCGGCCGCCTTCTCGACCTTGCCTTTCGAGGCCAGCTCGGCGGCCTTGTCCTTGAGCTTTCGCAGATCGGCCATGCTCGATCCCTAGCACGGGGCCGGAACCCGGTCGCCTTTACGGGCATCTAGTGCCCCGACCCAGGCTTGATGACTCGACGAGAGCGCCGAGACCGAAGCGAGGCTGGCGCCCGAGGAGGGAGCAGCGGAAGCGTAGTAGATCTACGCTGAGCAGCGGACCGACGAGGCCGCCTGCCGCAGCGAGAGGA
>JANPOM010000600.1:0-3617 GCA_031427995.1 Anaeromyxobacter sp.
GCTTGCAGAAGATGCCCGCTCCCACCCTTGCGGCCGTCAATGGAGCGGCATTGGGCGGCGGCATGGAACTGGCCATACGAGACCTGGCTCACCTACGACGCGGTCAACCGGCCCACTGGCCAGGAAGACCACGCGCCGGGCGGGGGCCTGTTCTACACGCAGACCACCACCTACCGGGACGCGCCGCGCGAGGAGGAGCACCTCTCTCGCGCGGGGCTCTCCACGCTCACCACCCGCGACGGCCTGGGCCGGGTGGTCAAGGTGGTGCGCTCGGGCACGGGCGGCGACGGAGTGAAGCAGTCGGCGGCTGACTCGAGCGAGTTCGACGCCGCCGGCAACCTGACCCTGAAGACCGACGCCAACGGCCACGCCATCCGGTACGCGTACGACGGGCTGGGGCGGAAGGTCGTCGAGACCATCGCCTGGGGCACGGCCTCCGCGGCGAGCACAACCTCCACCTACGACAAGGTCGGCAACCGGCTCGAGGTGAAGGGACCTCGCGGGACCTGGGCCTACGACCTGCACCAGGATTACGACGACCTCAATCGCCCGGTCCGCACGGTGGACGCCACCGGCTCCGTGACGACGACGGCCTTCGACGCGGGCGGCAACAAGGTCTGCGAGCTGCGGCCTTCGGGAGGCGACCCGCTGGGCACCGGCGGAGCGGCCGGCAGGTCCATCGACGCCTTGCAGGCAATAGCCTGCGGCAAGCCGGCCAGCACCGGCTTCACCTACGAAGAGCTCGGGAAGCTCACCAGGGTGGAGACCGCCGTCGGCTCGACCACCTTCGTCTACGACGAAGCCCGCAACCTCATCGCCAAGCAGGACGCCAACGGCAACCTGACGACCTACGCCTACGACCGCGCCAACCGCCGCACCGACGAGTGGCAGCAGCTGGCAGCGCAGGCCCGGCTCACCAGCAGGAGCCAGGTGGCGGCGCTGCAGGCCACCGTCCTCCCCGATGCCGGCTTCACCACCGGGACGCTCCACTGGCAGGTGGCGTACGACGCCGCGGGCAACGCCACGCAGGTGACCGAGCCGAAGGGCGACGTGCGCGGCTCCACCTACGGCGCACTCAACCGGCTCGACACGGTCACCTTCACCACCCACGACAAGCCGCTCGGGGTGCTGGTGCCGACGAGCACCACCACCTCCTACGACGGCGACGGGCGGGTGAAGACGGTCAACCAGGTGAAGGTGGTCTGGCGGACCTTCTTCGACGTCGACTCCACCGTCACCGAGGTGACCAGCTCGGAGCACGACGGCCTCGGCCGTCTCTGGAGAGAGCACCGCTACGACGGCAAGGTGGTGGAGTACGCCTACGACCCGAAGGGCAACCGGAAGAAGGTCACCGACCCGGACGGGGTCGAGACCTCCTACGACTTCGACGCTGCTAACAGGCTCACCACCGTCACCACGCCGCGGGGCGCGGCCACCTACGCCCACTGGCCGGACGGCCTGCGCAAGGCCACCAGCCTGCCCAACGGGCTCTCGGAGGGGCGCTGCTACGACCAGGCCGGGCGGCTGACGGCGATCGTGACCCGGGCCGGGGCGGTGGACGACACCTGCCCAGACACCCTCCAGGACCAGAGCCGGTTCCGCTACGGCTACGACGCCAACGGCAACCGGCTCACGCAGCGGGAGTGGCGGACCGACCCGGCCACTCAGGCGCTGGGAGCGGTCGAAGAGACCAGCTACGGGTACGACGCCGTCGACCGGCTGGTGGGGGTGCAGTACCCGGGCGGGAAGGCGGAGCTCTACAGGCTCGACCCGGTGGGCAACCGGACCGGGGAGCGGGAGCTGTCCGGGGCGGCGCTCTCCGCCGCGGAGCTGACCTCGTTCGAGCCGCCGGTGGGCGCGACGCTGGCCCGTGACGTCACAGGGACCTTCAACCGGGCCGACTGGCTGCTCTCGCTCAGCGACGCCAAGGACGCGGCCCGCGCTGTCTCCCTCGGCTGGACCGCCTCTGGGGAGTTGCTCACCAAGACCACCGCGACCTTGACGCGGCGGCTCATCTGGGACGGCCGCGGCGCGCTGGTGACGGTCACGGACAACGGCACCGAGGTGGGCCGATACGACTACGACGCCGACGGGCTGCGGGTGAAGCGCCGGACCGCGGCGGAGAACGTCGAGTACGTCCTCGACGACACCCATGTCCTCCAGGAGGCCGACGCCAACATCCTCGAGCACCCGGCCTACCGCAGGTACCACTACGGGGCCGAGCCGCTCCTGGTGGTGGACGGGGCGAGGGCGCGGTTCATCGGGACGGATGCGCTCGGCTCACCCACCGACCTCACCAGCACCACCGGCCAGGTGGAGGCGAAGCGGCAGTACGACGCCTGGGGCAGGTACCGGAACGGAACCGCGCCCGGAGCCGGGGAGGCGAAGCTCGGGTTCACGGGGCACCAGTTCGACCCCGAGACCGGGCTCATCTACGCCAGGGCCAGGTACTACGACCCGGAGATCGGGAGGTTCGTCTCTAGGGACTCCTTCGAGGGCACGCTAGGAGATGCGCCGAGCTTGCATCGGTTCGCGTACGCTTGGGGCAACCCGCTGCGGTACTGGGACAGGACGGGGTTCTGCACGGAGGGTGATGACGCGGGGTGCGATCTCTCCCCGGCCGACGAGGCGGGCGCCTTCTGGGACTCTGTTACCTCGGACGAGACCAGAGAAGGTGCGCGGCAGCGGCGCGCGGAGGAGAAGAACCAGAGGAGCACAAGCGAAGCAGAGACCACAGTCAAGGAAGACCGGGAGGCGCCGGGCACCAACGAGGCAACGCCGGGAGACGCGGAGGACGCTGGGGCTGAGGCCCTGGCAGCGCATCGACAGACCGGCAAGGCCATCGGCGAGGCGTTCAGCAAGGCGCGCCCAGTCGTCCAGGCAGCGGTAGAGTTCGTCTTCTCGGGTGCCACGGCGGTCGCAACGCTGGAGACCGAGAAGTCCTTCTGGGGCCAGGAAGCAACGCCCGAGCAGATCGAGCAGGCCAAGATCACGCTGGCCGCGAACGTCGCTGCGCCCGCCGTTCTGGCTGGGGCCGCGAAGCTCCTCGGCAAGGCCTGGGGCTGGACGAAGAGCGCCGGCGGCAGCGCCATGGCGCGGGTGCGGGAGAGCCGGGTCGCGAGATGGATCTCCGGGCATGGGGATGATGTCGCGCGGGTTGAGGCTTCAGCCGCAGGGGGTGTAGAGATGGTGGCCCCTGCTGCCTTGCGCTGGACACAGCGTACGGCAGGAGGGAACGGTCGTGCCACGGGGCTGCGTGAGAGCATGGCAGCTCGCGGGTACGCAGGTGACCCAATCGACGTGGTTCGAACGGCGGACGGACTCGTGACAGTCGACCACACGCGCGCGGCCGTCGCGATTGAGCTTGGCATCGAGAGTATTCCGGCACGTGTGCACCTTCCCGGTGATGCGCTGCCAGGGAACATGGCTGGGCGTTTCGGCAGTGCTACGACGTGGGGAGAGGCGGCCGCGTTCCGAGCTGCAGGGCAACGACCTCCACTTCCGCCGACGGGCACGCTTACACCGCCGAGGCTTCCGAGGTGACGACCATGACGAATCAGGAGCACGACAGTCTAGTGGCGAGGTTCCCGTTCGCCGTTCCCGCCGGCTATCGCTGG
>JANPOM010000601.1:0-3950 GCA_031427995.1 Anaeromyxobacter sp.
GCAGAGGGCGTCGAGATCAAGCGTGACGCAGGTGCAGTCCGCGTTGAGCTGCTCGATGGCGTTCGGGACGACTGTATTCATGTCCGTGCCCAATCAGCGAAATGCGTCGATAGATTCAACTCGTACCACGCGGACCCAACATGGCTTATAAATGGGATCGGGGAAAGCAACCGCAATGCGAGCCCTACGCAGTTTAGCGCTTGGCCATGCCGCGTTGCAGGCGTTCGAGGGCGTCGCGGAGGCGGTCGTCGGTGATGCTGGCGAGATCGACGGCGGGGCGGGGCGAGCGCGAGTTGGCTGACACGACGTCGCGAGGCAGCGGCGTTGGAGCGGGTCCGATCGGCGCCTGCGGCCAGGTCCCCGACCTCGTCATTCCGGCCCAGCGCCACCGGGACGGTCAGGTCGCCGTCGGAGATGCGGCGCGCCGCCCGCTCCAGCGCCTCCAGCGGCCGGGAAAGGTCGGCCGCCAGCCACCAGGACAGAGCGGCGGCGAAGAAGGCCGCGGCCAGCAGGATGCCGGCGCCCAGCACGGTGGCGCGGGCCTGCAGCCGCCGGGCCGCGTCGAAGCCGGCCGTCATCGCCTCGCGGGAGCGGGCCGTCTGCTGGGCCAGGTCGTCGCGGAGCCGCCCGTACTCGGCGTTCATGCTGGCCAGGAGCGGCGTGATCCCCTCGCGCCCCTCGCGCTTGATGAGCCGGCCGGTCGCTTCGCGCGCCACGCGGTGGTAGTCCTCGATCTCGCGGTGCAGCACCGCCAGGGCCCGGACCGTCCCGCCCTCGTCGCGTCCGACCGCGAGCCGCCCAACCATCTGGTCGCGGATGCGGTCGGCGGCCAGCAGCCCGCTGGCGTCCTCGGTGGCGGCGGTCTCGGCGAAGCGCTGGTGGAGCCTGACCAGCAGCGTCTCCAGATCCCGCGACGCCTCCAGCGTCGGGGCGTGGAGCTGCTCGACGCGGGTCAGCTCCAGCGAGGCCTGGCGCGAGACCAGCGCCGTCACCAGGCTGGCCACCGCCGCGGCCGCCAGCACCACCAGGGTCGGCAGCACCATGCGGTGGCGGAACTTGAGGCCGCGGCGCATCAGCGCTCCCGCTCCATCGTCACCACCTTGACACCGGAGGTGTCGATACCGGAGGCCACGTAGCCGAGGGCGCCCGGGGTGGCGCGGACGTAGGCCACCACCTCGGCGCTGGTGGCCTTCTCCAGCGGCGGCAGCTCGCGACCCGAGAAGATGAGCACGTTCCAGTAGGCGGCCACTTCGGCGGGGCTCCGCTGGTGCACCTGCCGGACGAAGGCCTCGCGCAGCTTCGGGTCGAGCGGCTCTACCGGGCGCGCTGGCGATCCGTCCGGCCACTGCGTGCTCTTCTTGAGGAAGAGGCGCGAGAGCTGGGCCCGCGACAGCTCGGTGACCGGCGCGGCCGGGTGGGCCACCACCACGAAGGCCGGCTCGACGGCCCCCACCGGGCCGGCCGCGAGGGCGGCGAACCAGGCGAGGAGGGTGAACAGTCGTCGCATGGGGCGAGCCACTAGAACGCGAACTGCAGGCCGGCGAGGAGCATGGTGGTCCGCGCTGGCGGCGGCGTGGTGACCAGGTCCTGGTAGGTGGCGCCGTCGGGGTAGACGAAGCGGTTGCCGATGACCTGGTGGACCGACCCCTTCACCACCAGCGTCGGCGTGAACCAGTAGTTGAGGGCCAGCGCCCCTTCGCGGTGGTACAGCAGGGGCGAGCTGACGGTGATGGAATGGACCTTCGAGAAGTAGCTCTCCAGCCGCGCCGCCACCTGCCAGTGGTCGTCGAAGAACCAGGCGGCCTCCAGGTCGGCCCCCACCGAGTGCTCGACGGCCACCTCGTCTCTCCAGAAGAGCTCGGCACTGAGCGTGAGCCGGCTCACCCGGTAGGCGGCGGAGAGTCCGCTCACCAGGAAGGTGACCTCCTCCACCCCGTCCTTCTGGATTCGACCGCCGTAGGCGGAGAGCCGCAGGGTCAGGTCGAAGGGGGTGGTGAGCGAGAGGCGGCCGCCGAGGATCTCCCTGACCTGCTGGCGGTCGACCGCCACCGGCCTGTCCAGGCCAGGCTTCGGCGGCACCTCCAGCGCCCGGAAGGGCTCCAGATCGGTGAGCTCGAGGGCGCCGCCATAGAGGTCATAGTCGAGCGTCCAGCCCGAGTCGGAGGAGAACTGGCCGGTGGCGCCGAGGCCCAGGTAGGAGGTGGCGGCGATGTTGGCCGGGCCGTAGATGCTGGTGGCCGGATTGTAGAACGGGCGGGTGGTGCCGGCGTACTGCAGCTCGCCCCAGTTGCCGATGGGCTGCTTGACCCGCCCGGCCCGGAGCCGGAGCTGGTCGCTCACCCGCCACTCCACGAACATCCACTCCAGGCCGACGTGGTCCGGGTGGAACTCCATGTAGATGTTGAAGGTCAGCCCGGTGGCCGGCCGGACCGCCAGCAGCAGGTTGAAGGAGGCGGTATTGTAATCCCCCTCCGGCGTGGCATCGAGGTAGGCGTTCTGGTTGCTGGTCTTCTGGAACGACCAGGTGCCGTCGCCGTGGATGGCCAGCTGGCCGTCGTTGATGTCGACGGCTGAGGCCAGGGGCGCGGTGAGGAGCGAGGCGGCGGCCAGCAGGGCGAAGCGTCGCATGCCATTCCTTCTGGTGAGCCGGGAGCGGAAAGACCGGTCCTCCCGGTGTACCAGAAAGCCGGCTCGCTTACGGCGGCGTCTGCCTCGCGACGGGCCCGGGCCCTGGGGCAGGGCGCCGTGAAACCGCGGGCGGCGCGCTCCAATTGGGTGGCGGGGGGCCGCCACCTGCGTCACAATCGGCGTCCCGACCCCCCGGGATCGTCGCAGCACCCCAGGAACTCAATGAACGCGCGCAAGTACTCCATCTACGGCGTGGTCCTCGGCATCTTCCTCCCCATCGTCGGGGTGATCATCGAGGCCGGGACCAGTCCCGCCGGGCTCACGGGCGACGGGATCCTGCTGGCCATCCAGAAGCCGCTGGTGCTGATCGTGGTCACCGCCCCGCTCTTTCTCGGCGCCTTCGCCTACATGGCAGGCCACGCCCAGGACGAGGTGCTGCGGTCGGAGGCTGGCAAGCGCGACGGCTTCACGCAGGCGGCCAAGACCCTGGTGACGATGGCCCAGTCACTCCTCTCCAACGTCAGCGCCTTCTCGAGCATGACGGCCGAGACCGCCGCCAGCGTGCGCGAGACCACCGCCACCATGGGACAGCTGGCCCAGACCGCCACCAAGGCGGCCCTCACCGCCGAGACGGTGATCGGGCTGGCGCAGGCCGGCGCCCGTGTCTCCACCGAAGGCCTGAAGGCGGTCGATACCAGCCAGGCCGAGATGGCCAAGCTGGCCGACGAGGTGCGCCAGCTCTCGCAGCGGATCGAGGCCCTCAACGCCCGCATGCGCGACATCTTCGAGATCGCCTCGGTGGTCAACTACATCGCCGACCGCTCGCAGCGGCTCTCCGACCGGGCCGCGCAGGAGGCGGCGGCGGCCGGGACCTCCAGCGGCGGGTTCACCGAGGTGGTCGGCGAGATGCGCCACCACGCCGAGGACGCCAAGCGGGCCGCCGCCCAGGTGAAGGGGATCCTCTCCGAGGTCCACAAGGCGATGCTGGCGGCCATGACCGCCGCCGAGGTCGGCATCCGCCGGGCCGAGCAGGGGGCGATGGTGGCCTCCGGCACCGGCGACACCATCCGCAGGCTGGCCACCGCGCTGCGCGACTCCTCCGAGGCGGCCCGCGAGATCGCCACCGTGGCCCAGCAGCAGGACCACGGCATCGAGCAGGTGCTCAAGGCCATGAACGAGATCTACCTGGCCACCCAGGAGACCATGTCCAACATCCAGTCGGTCGCCTCCGAGGCCCGCGCCCTCAACGACATGGCGACCGGGCTGAAGCGGGCCGTGACCGACTGAGCTCCATCAGGGTCCCTTCACGAGCGGAAGCTCGA
>JANPOM010000602.1:0-12427 GCA_031427995.1 Anaeromyxobacter sp.
TGGAGCGGGAAACCGGATTCGAACCGGCGACCCTCAGCTTGGGAAGCTGATGCTCTACCAACTGAGCTATTCCCGCGTCGCGGCGACAGATCTGCCTTGATACCGGGGGGCGAGTCAAGGAGATCGGCCCCTGCCGCGCCCGGTCCCACGCGCCGTCCACGCGCCGTCCCACCAGCCGCCCGGGACCGCCCGGTGCGCCGCGGCCGGGGCGGCGCTAGAGTCGCACCGTGACCGACCTGGACCGCGAGATCGCCGAGGGGCTGGCCGAGTTGCAGGCCCGCTGGGCCGCCCGGATCGCCGCCACCCCGGCGCGCACCGACCCCAAGCCGCGGGGCGACGGCGGCCCCAACCGCCATGGCATGCCGGTCGAGCCGCCCGGACAGAACCTCTTCGGGGCAGGCCGAGTGGCCGGTGCTCGACATCGGCCAGACCCCGAAGATCGCCGCCGAGAAGTGGAGGCTCACCATCGACGGCGCGGTGGCCCGGCCGCAGGCCCTCGGCTGGGACCAGTTCCAGGCCCTACCCCAGGTGGACGATCAGCAGGACTTCCACTGCGTCACCGGCTGGTCGATCCTCGACCTGAAGTTCCGCGGGGTCCGCTTCGAGACCCTGGCGGCGCTGGCGCGGCCGTCGCCCGAGGCGACCCACGTCATGTGCCACGCCGCCGACGGCTACTCGACCAACCTGCCGCTCGAGGAGGCCCTCAAGCCGGACGTGCTGCTGGTCCACGCCCTCGACGGCCAGCCGCTCGCCGTCGACCACGGCGGGCCGGTGCGGATGGTGGTGCCGGAGCTCTGGGCCTGGAAGGGCGCCAAGTGGATCGACCGCCTGGAGTTCCTCACCCACGACCGGCGCGGCTACTGGGAGATCCGCGGCTACAGCAACACGGCGCACCCGTGGCGCGACGACCGGATGTGGTGAAGGGGGTTCGCGGCGCGCCCGCGGCGCGGGGCGCTACTTCTTCTTGGCGAAGGCGCGGAAGAAGCCGGCCAGCTCGGCCGCCGCGTCCTTGAAGCTGCTGGTGGCCGGGACCTCGTCCACGTCTTCGCCCTCCACCCAGAGACCGCCGCAGGACTCGCAGGTGTCGTAGTGGAGCGCCAGCTTCTCCCCGCCTTCGACCACCACCAGGTCCACGCTGCAGGCCGGGCAGGTGCCCGCCAGTTCATCCACGTTGATCTGCCCGCCTATGGCGGTCAGGGCCGGGAGGTTGGCGTGCAGCAGGATCTTGGTCAGGTCCGAACCATCGACCCAGAGGCCACCACACTCCGCGCACCGGTTGAGGGAGCTGTCCTCCTGCGTGATGGCGGCAAGTTCAACGCTGCACCGAGGGCAATCCATGACGTGTCAGGTCCTCCTTCGGGACCGTGGGGCACTGCGAGTCAGTTGGTGTCGGGGTTCAAGCGTGAGGCCTTCAAAATGCTGGTATTGGCGGGAACCTTAGTCGAACAGGGCGGCGGCGATCAACGCCCTTGCTTTCCGGCGTCCCCGACGGCGAGGCGCAGCGCGTCGATCAGCCGGCGCAGCCGCTCGGCGTGGAGCTTGAGGGCCACCCGGTTGACGATGAGGCGGGCGCTGACGGCGAGCACCTCCTCGGCCACCACCAGGCCGTTGGCCTTGAGGGTCTCGCCGGTCTCGGTGATGTCGACGATGCCGTCGGCCAGCCCGAGCGACGGGGCCACCTCGATCGAGCCGTGCAGGTGGATGATTTCGGCCGGGGTCCCCTTGGCGGCGAAGTGGAGCCTGGCGAGGTTGGTGTACTTGGTGGCGATGCGCGGGGCCACGCCCTTGGGGAGGGGCTTCATGCCGCGCGGCCAGGCCACGACCACGGCGCAGCGGCCGATGCCGAGGTCGAGCGGCTCGTAGAGGTCGCGCGGCTCCTCGCGCAGCACGTCGAGGCCGGCCACCCCCACCGAGGCGGCGCCGTGCTCGACATAGCTGGCCACGTCGGCGGCGCGTATGGAGATGAAGCGCAGCCCGGCCTCGGGGGCGTCTGCGTGCAGCTTGCGCGTCCCGGTCAGGAGCACCTTGGGCGAGACGCCGACGGCGCGCTCGAAGAGGAGCGAGGCCTCGTCGAGGAGCCGCCCCTTGGGCACCGCCACCGTGATCAGCTCGCCAGTCACTCTTTCCCCCTGCGGATGCGGGCCCCCAGCGGCGCCAGCTTGGCCTCGATCCGCTCGTAACCGCGGTCGAGATGATAGACCCGAAGCACCTCGGTGGTCCCCTCGGCGGCCAGCCCGGCCAGCACCAGCGCCGCCGAGGCCCGCAGGTCGGAGGCCATCACCGGGGCCCCCGAGAGCGAGGTCACGCCACGCACCACCGAGGTCTTGCCGTCGGTGCTGATGTCGGCGCCGAGCCGCTGCAGCTCCTGCACGTGCATGAAGCGGTTCTCGAAAACCGTCTCGGTGACGGTGGAGGAGCCGCCGGCGAGGCAGAGCGGCACCATCATCTGGGCCTGCATGTCGGTCGGGAAGCCGGGGTGCGGCGAGGTCCGCAGGTCTACCGGCCGCGGCCGGCCGTCGCCGACCACGCGCACACCGCCCGCCACCGTCGTGACCGTGGCGCCCACCGCGCGCAGCTTCTCCACCAGCGCCTCGAGGTGGCTGGCCACGCAGCCACGCACCTCGACGTCGAAGCCGGGCAGGGCCCCGGCCACCATGAAGGTGCCGGCCTCGATCCGGTCGGCGATGACGGTGTGGTCGAGCGGCTTCAAGGAGGTGACGCCCTCGATGCGCAGCTCGCCGGTGCCGGCCCCTTCGATGCGAGCCCCCATCCGGTTGAGCGCGTCGGCGAGATCGATGACCTCGGGTTCGCGGGCGCAGTTGCGAAGCACGCTGCGGCCGCCGGCCAGCGCCGCAGCCATCATGATGTTCTCGGTGCCGGTCACGGTCTGGCCGTCGAAGGTGAAGACCGCACCCTTGAGGCGCCCGCCCGGGGCGGTGGCGGTGACGTAGCCGTGGGAGAGTTCGATGCTGGCGCCGAGCGCTTCCAGCCCCTTGAGGTGGAGGTCGATGGGCCGGGCGCCGATGGCGCAGCCCCCAGGCAGGGAGACCTTGGCCCGCCCCCAGCGGGCCAGCAGCGGTCCGAGCACCACCACGCTGGCGCGCATGGTCTTGACCAGTTCGTAGGGGGCCTCTGGCAGCACCGTGGCCGGCACCCGGATCGAGGCCGAGTGGTGGTCGGCGCTGCGCTCGAAGGTGCAGCCCATGTGCGCCAGCAGCCGCCCCATGGTCCGCACGTCGGCGAGATCGGGCACGTTGCGCACGACATGGTCGCCCTCGGCCAGCAAGGCCGAGGCGATGATGGGAAGCGCGGCGTTCTTGGCACCGGAGACCTGCACCACGCCGCGGAGTGGGATTCCCCCTTCGATGACGATCTTGTCCATGGTCTGGTCTGGTGGCGCCGGGGTCAGCACCCACAGCGCGGCGATACTACGCGGCCGGGGCCGAGGCCGCCATCCGGGCCATGGTGAGCCGGGGAAGACCGGCGAGATCGCGCCGGACCTCGGCGCTGGCGAAGCCGGCCGCGAGGCAGAGGGCCGGCAGGGACTCGAGGTGCGACTCGTGCATCTCCAGCAGCAGCAGGCCGCCGGTGGCGAGGCGGGCCGGGGCGCCGGCCACCACCCGCCGGAGGAGGTCGAGCCCGTCTGCGCCGCCGTCGAGGGCCAGCCGCGGCTCGCGCTGCACCTCGCGCTGCAGGCCGGCCAGCTCGCCGGTCGGCAGGTAGGGCGGGTTGGAGACGATCACGTCGAAGCGCTGCTCGGGCGGCAGCGGCGCGTAGAGGTCGCCGGCCAGGAAGGTGACGGCGGCGCCGAGCGCGGTGGCGTTGGCCCGCGCCACCTCGAGCGCCTCGGGCGAGAGATCGACGGCGGTGACCGCGGCCCCGGGCCGGCCCAGCGAGAGCGCGATGGCCAGCGCCCCCGAGCCGGTGCCGAGGTCGAGCGCGGACCCGCCCTCGGCCAGCGCCGCCAGCCCGAGCTCGGCCAGCTGCTCGGTCTCCGGACGCGGGATGAGCACGCGTGGGTCGACCGCCAGCCTGTGTCCGAAGAACTCGCGGGCGCCGGTGAGGTAGGCGGTCGGCTCGCCGCCGGCTCGCCGCTTCACCAACTCGCGGTAGCGCGCCAGCTCTTCGTCGCCGAGCGGCTTGTCGAAGTCGAGGTAGAGCCGCACCCGGTCGCAGCCGAGCGCCTGGGCCAGCAGCAGCTCGGCGGTGAGGCGCGGCGCGTCCACGCCCTTGCCAGCGAAGAAGCCCTGCGTCCAGCCGAGTAGCTTGAGCGGCGTCCAGGACTCAACGGCCACTAGTGCCCCGACCCAAGCATGATGATGTGACGAGAGCGCCTGCCGCAGCGAGAGGACCGGAACTCGCAGTAGTCATCCTGCCTGGGGCGGGGCACTAACCGTGCCTCTCGCCGTCGCCGGCTCCGCCGCTGGACTCGCCGCGCGAGGCCTCCTTGAGCGCCTCGGCGGCGTAGAAGGTGCGGCAGGCGTCGATGAGATCCTGCACGTCGCCGTCCATCACCGCCGGCAGGTTGTGGCGGGTGTGGGCGACGCGGTGATCGGTGAGCCGATCCTGTGGGAAGTTGTAGGTGCGGATCTTCTCGGAGCGGTCGCCGGTACCGACCTGGCTCTTGCGGGCGGCGTCGCGCGAACTGCGCAGCCGCTCGGTCTCCAGCTCGAAGAGCTTGGCGCGCATCATCTTGAGCGCCATGGCCCGGTTCTTGAGCTGGCTCTTCTCCTGCTGGCACTTCACGACCACGCCGGTCGGCTTGTGCGTCATGCGCACCGCCGAGTCGGTGGTGTTGACCGACTGCCCGCCGGCGCCGGTGGAGCGGAAGACGTCCACCTCGAGGTCGGCCGGGCTGATCTGGATGTCCACTTCCTCGGCCTCGGGCATGACCGCCACCGTGGCCGTGGAGGTGTGGATGCGCCCCTGCGCCTCGGTGGCCGGCACGCGCTGCACCCGGTGCACGCCCGACTCGTACTTGAGCCAGGAGTAGACGGCGTCGCCGGAGATGGTGAGGGTGGCGTCCTTGATGCCGCCCACGGCACCGGCCGAGGTGTCCAGCAGCTCGACCTTCCAGCCGCGCCGCTCGGCGTAGCGGATGTAGAGCCGCAGCAGCTCGGCCGCGAAGAGGCCGGCCTCGTCGCCGCCAGCGCCGGCCCGTATTTCGACGATGACGTCCTTGTCGTCGTTTGGGTCGCGGGGGATGAGCAGGAGCTTGAGCAGCGCCTCGGCGGGTTCCAGGCGCGGACGGAGCAGTCCCAGCTCCTCCTTGGCCAGCTCGCGCATGTCGGCGTCTTCGAGCAGCGCCTGGTTGTCGGCGATCTCCCGGTCGAGCCTGCGCCAGGCCCGCAGCGCCTCGACGCTCGCCTCCAGGCCGGCCCGCTCCTTGGAGACCTTCTTGAAGCGCTCGCCCGAGGAGGCCACCGCCGGGTCCGAGAGCGCGTGCGTCAGCTCCTCGAACCGCCGCTCGATGGCCTCCAGCTTCTTCTGCACCTCGGGGGAGAGCATGGGAGGGCCTGTTTACCCTCCTCCGGCTCGCCCCGGCAAGCGGCCGCCACCGGCCACCAGCCGGGGCGGGAGTTACCCGCTACCGGGCCTGCGCCCGCGCCGTCTTGAGCGAGCCCAGCACGACCACCACCAGCGTCTTGCGCTGGTCGTAGATCTGCGCCTTCTCGGTGAACGCCGGCTGGCTGCCGGCGCCCTGCCGGGCCGCGGCGTCGATCTCGTCCTTCACCAGCCGGCTCTTGAGGTCGAGCTGGAGCATCCCCTTTTCGGCGCCGATGATCGCCTGGTCGAGCTTCTCGCGGTCGGCGCTGGCGATCCAGGTCGGGAACTGGCGCGTCTTCCACTCCACCAGGGCGTCGGTGAGCAGCCGCTCCATCATCAGCTCGTTGGGGTGGCCAATGCCGAGCACGTCGCTAGCCACCTGGCCACCCATCACCGCCGAGATGTCCGGCCGCCAGGCGGTGAACTCCAGCCCCGTGAGCCGGCCTTCGCCGCTCCGCTCCACCCGGCCCACCTGGAAGAAGCCGTTGGGCCGGGAGAGCAGTCCGAGGTCGCGAGGGTCACGCCGCACCTCGTCGCCGTTGGGGGCGCGGCGGGCCACCACGAAGATCGAACGGGGCACCACCGGACGCGGCTGGCCGAGGCGAGGGTCGGCCGAGTAGAGCTCGACCGTGGCCAGCGACTCTCCACCGGGACGGAGCATCCCCACCGGCACCAGGTCGCCGATGGCCCAGACCACCTCCTGGCCAATCGCCGCCTGGATGGGTGCGTGGAAGGCCGAGCCGTCGCGCGCCGCGGTCAGGGCCGGCCAGAGGTTGTCCTGCATGCTGATCAGGCCCCCCCCCCACCCGTCGGGCCGGCCGGCGAAGGAGATGACGGCGCGCCCCTCGACCAGCCTGGAGGCGATTAGCCAGGGCTGCGCGCCGGCAGCACCGATGTCGGCGAAGCGGGCCGGGTCGGCCGCCTGCACCGCCGGGTTGGTGGTCAGCTCCGGGGAGCGTCGCGCCCCCGCCGCCGAGGCCCGGGTGCGGGCCGCCTGCACCGCCGGGTTGGTGGTCAGCTCCGGGAGCCAGCTCACCCGCACCAGCTCGTCACCGACCAGGATGCCGGCGCGGTTCTCCGGCCGGCGGAGCGCCTGCTCCTCGGGCGGGATGGTGGCCTTGATGGGGAAGGAGCAGGCCGAGAGGAGCAGCAGGGCGAGGCAGGCGGGAGCACGCATCGGGGTGACCTCGGGCAGGCGGGCGACTCAGTCGTTCGGGTGCGGGACGCGGGAGCCGATGGAGGTGGGGCGGTCCGGCTCGGGGGCGCCGCGGACCAGGTCCTTGGCCGGGATGCCGGTGGCGCCCGAGACGGCGGCGCGCGCCTGCTTCAGGTCGACCACCAGCTTGGCGTAGTCGGCCTGGATGCGGGCCAGGCGGGCCGGGCCGGTGGCGACCTCGGCCGTCCCCTTGTTGATGGCGCGCCAGCCCTGCAGCTCGTCGCGGATGTTCTGCGCGGAGGCGACGATCGACACGCCGGCCGCGCCGTATTTCCCGCCCAGCCGGGAGGCCAGGTAGGTGACGTCCTCCTTGAAGTCGCGCTGGGCCATCAGCCGCTGGGCGTCGCCGAGGTGATCGCCGATGGCCGAGGAGGCGTCGATGACGCCGTGGGCCGCGGCGTCGCCGGTGCGCAGCAGGTCGGTCATGCGGTTCCAGGCGCGGGAGTTGGACTGCACCTCCCCGAGCCGAGCCAGCGCCTTCGGCTCCAGCGTGAGCAGGCCGTCGAGCGCCATCGACACGCCGCGCTCCTTGGCGTCGGCCACGGCGTCGGCGACCTTCTCGCCCCACCAGTCGAGCTCGCGGGAGGCCCCCTTCATGTCGCGCTTCAGCGCGACCGCCTCGGCCCGCACCGCCGCCAGCCTCGCCTCCAGCTCGCCGAGCCGGCCGGCCAGCGCCGCCACGTCGGCATTCTCGGCGGCCATCTGCGCCAACCGCTCGGAGGCCAGCGCTGCCGCGGTGGGCGGCGGCTTCGGTCGCTGGAAGGGGTTGGCGGGCGGGTCGAACAGCCCGACCGTCCGGCCGGCGCCGAGCTGGACCGGCCCGGCCGGGCCCGCCGGCGCGCCTCGCCCCACCCAGGGGTCGGAGAGGGCCGCCGTCATGTCCTCCATGCTGCGGGCGTTCTCGCTCTCGCGGTGGGAGCGCTGCTGCAGCACGTGGGCGGCCCGCTGCTGCAGCAAGGCGGCCTCGGCCTGCTGGCGCGCGGCGGCCGCGGCGGCCGACTCGGCCTCGGCGTCATTCTCAGCGCCATCGAAGATGCTGGCGAAGAGCCCCTCCAGCAGCATGCCGGTGAGCTGTACCTTCACGAACTGCTCGGTCGTCAGGGTCGGCGGCCTGGGCTTGGGGCGCGGCGCCTTGGCGGGGGCCCGCTCGTCGCCGTGGTCCCTGTCGACCACGGTCGGCTCCGGAACGTCGGGGACCCTGGGGGAGCAGTTGCCGCCCGCCGCGGAGCAGAGCTGGTCGAAGGCCGACTGCGCACGCGCCGGCAGCGCGGGCGTCGCGATGAGCACGAAGGCGAATGCGGCGGAAATGGGAAGGCCCAAGCGCATGAGGTGTCCTCTCCACCCGCCATCGTAGACCATTGGCGAATGTCCGCCGTCCCGTGATCCCACGACGCGCCGAATCGTGACGGGGGGTGCGGCGCGGACGCGCAGGCCCCGCATTCGCGGGACTTGCCATCGGCTCGAAAGTCGAGCCGAATGTTTCATCGGGCCGGCGCTCCCGCCCGCAGGAGGATTCACCTTGCGTCACTGGTCACCGCTGCTCTTCGTCCTGTCCGCGCTCCTCGCCACCCCGCGGCTCGCGGCGGGCCAGGACTTCCCGCCGCCGGAGCAGGCCGCCAAGCTCAGCCAAGTGGAGCAGCCCTCTCCCGTTGGGCCGATCCTGGCCCTCGGTCTCGGCTGGGGCGGAGCCACCACCATCGACGAGACCAAGGGCGGCAACCTGGCTGCGCAGTTCAAGGCCGGGAAGTACTTCCACGGCCTGGCCGGGATTCGACTGGAGCAGGTGGGCCTGGCCCTGATCTACCGGCAGGGCACGCCGGGGGTGGCCAGCGGGGCCTGCCCGGGAGGGAACTGCGACGGCAAGAGCAAGCAGGTCGGCGGCCTCGCCATGTTCACGAACGGCGCAGCGCTCGGCCCGCTCTTCAACTTCGGCTTGGGCTGGTGGACGGACCAGGTCGAGATCCAGCGGAACGGGGCGCTGGTGCAGCGGCTCGATGGCTGGGCGCTCTTCGAGTACGCCTCGTTCGAGGTGCCGGTGGGGCGACCCACCAGCCGCTTCCGCCTCGGCGGGTTCTTCATTCTGGCGATCACCAACTACGACAAGCAGGTCACGCCGGCCGGCTCGACCAAGGTCCCGGTCGCCGTCGCCCAGCCGGTCTGGGGCGAGATCGGCGTCCGCGCCTCCTTCTTCTAGGGCGCGACCCAGAGGTCGAGGAGCGCGCAGGCGGCGAAGGCGACCGAGGCGAAGGCGTTGTAGTCGAAGAAGGCGACGTTGAGCCGCGAGGGATCGAGCGTCCCGCCCGGCGTCACGTGCCGGTGCTCGAGCAGGAGCACGGCTCCCAGCACCGCGCTCCCGAGCAGCCAGAGCGGCCCGCGGCCGGCCAGCGGCCCGGCGGCGGTGACGGCCAGCACCGCCAGCAGGTGGAGGCCGCGGGCCCAGCGCAGCGCGCCGGCCACGCCGAAGCGGGCCGGGATGGAGTGGAGCCCGGCCCCCCGGTCGAACTCGAGGTCCTGCAGCGACCAGAAGAGGTCGAAGCCGGCGATCCAGGCCCCCACGCCGAGGCCGAGGACGACGGAAGGGAGGGGGGCGGCGCCGGTCAGGGCGATGGCCACGCCGATGGGGGCGAGCATCTGGGCCACGCCGAGCCAGAGGTGGCAGGCCCAGGTGAACCGCTTGGCGAAGGAGTAGCCGAGCAGGATGCCGAGCACCGGCGCGGCCAACCAGCCGGTCAGCGGCGAGATGAGCGCGGCGCCGAGGATGAAGGCGCCGGCGGCGCCGAGCAGCAGCGCCCAGGCGGTCGCCGGGGAGACCTCGCCGGTCACCAGCTCGCGCTTCGAGGTCCGCGGGTTCAGGGCGTCGAAGCGCCGGTCGGCGATCCGGTTCATGGCCATGGCGGCGGTGCGGGCCGCCACCACGCAGAGCGCGACCAGGCCGAGCCGGAGGGCGTCGAGCCTGGCGTCGCGCGAGACCAGCACCACCGCCGCCACCGCGAAGGGGAGGGCGAAGAGCGAGTGCGACAGCTTCACCATGCGGGCCAGGGCGGCGATGCTCATGCGGTGGTTGGCTCCGGACGGTGACGGCTGAGCCACTCGACGCGGCGGCCGAGCGGCGCGGGACCGGTGACGAGGAACAGGAAGGGGTCGTGGACGTGGGCGCCACCGAGCGGCGCGGCCAGCAGCCCGGGCGCGGCGCCGGGTGCCAGCCGGCCCACGCCGGGGGCCCCGACCGCGGCGCCGTTCCAGGCCAGGGGCAGCAGCGCGCTGGCCGGGACCCCGGGGAAGGCGGCCTGGAGCGCGGCCAGCTCGGCCAGCGGCGCCAGCGACGGGGAGGAGGCGAGCGAGTCGGTACCGATGGCGAGCGGAACGCGCGCGGCCAGCAGGCTCGGCAGCGCCGGGAGCGAACCACCGACCTGGAGATTGGAGCGTGGGCAGAGCACGACGGTGGCACCGCAGCCGGCCAGCGCCACCAGGTCGGCCTCGTCGAGGTCAACGACGTGGACCGCGAGCCACCCGGCGGTGAGGTGCGGTGCCGCCAGCGCCATCGGCGATCGAGCCCAACCCGGCCGACCGGGCGGGCCGCCCATGCGGGCGCGCAGCGCCGCGAACGGTCCGCCGCCGCTGGCGACGAACTCACGCTCGGCCGGATCCTCGGCGAGGTGGAGCGAGGCGGGCGGTCCAGAGAGGAGCTCGAGCAGGCCGGCCGGGTCGGTGGAATACACGGCGTGGGGGCTCTCCACCACGCGCAGCGGGCCGCCGGGCGGCACCGCGGCGCGGCGCACGCGTGCGATGTCGCGGGTGGCGGCGAGCCGGGCCGGATCGGAGCCGAAGACCTCGTGGAAGATGGTCCCGGAGAGGCCGGCCGCGGTGAGCGGCGCCAGCGAGTCGAGCGTATTTGAGACGTCGCCGACCGCGGCCACGCCGGCCTCGACCATTTGGGCGGCGGCGCGCGCCATGGCCGGGGCGGCCCGCGCGGCGTCGGCGGCGAGGCGGGCCCGCACCAAGGCCTCGATCCAGGCCGGCAGGCCGCCGCCGCCGGGGACCGCGCCGGCCAGGTGCGAGAGCTCGAGGTGGAGGTGGGCGTTCACCAGCGCCGGCAGCAGCACGGAGTCGAGCCGCTCCGGGGCGCCGAAGCGAGCGGTGAGCTCTGCAGCCTGGCCGACCGCCACCACGGTGTCGCCGTCGAGCGCAACGGCCCCGTCGCGCAGCGCCACCGGCGCGCCGCCGCGCAGGGTGGGCGCCCCGAGGAGCACCCACGGGGCGGAGACCAGCCGGGTCACCAGTGCACCGTCCCAGGCCGCTCGCCGCAGCGAGAGGATCGGCGCTCGCAGTAGGCATTTTGCCTGGGGTGGTGCACTAGAGGCCCGGGAACCGGTCGTAGCGCATGTTGCGCCGCGAGGGCCGGAAGCCGGCGTCGCGGATGTGCCGCTCCACCTCCTCCGAGTCCATCTTGAAGGTGGTGCCGGCCGCCGAGACCACGTTCTCCTCGATCATCACCTGGCCGAAGTCGTCGCAGCCCATGTGCAGCGCCGCCTGCGCAACGCCGCCGCCCATGGTGACCCAGGAGGCCTGCAGGTGCGGGACGTTGTCGAGGAAGAGCCGCGCCAGCGCGTTGGTGCGCAGGTAGGCGTGGGCGCTGCCGTCGGAGGCCTGGAGGCGGGTGTTGGAGGACTGGAAGGGCCAGCAGATGAAGGCGGTGAAGCCGTGGGTCTGGTCCTGAAGGTCGCGCAGGCGGGAGAAGTGGTTGACGCGGTGGCGCGGCTCCTCGCCGACGCCGAACATCAAGGTGGCGGTGCTCTTCAGCCCCACCTGGTGGGCGGTCCGCATCACCGTCAGCCACTCGTCGGTGGAGCACTTGAGCGGGGCGATGCGCCGGCGCACCTCGTCGTCGAGGATCTCGGCGCCGCCACCCGGGATCGAGTCCATCCCGGCCGCCATGAGCCTGCGGATGGTCGGCTCCAGCGGCAGCTCGCTGGTCCGGGCGATATGCCAGATCTCCTCGGGGGAGAGGGCGTGGAGGCTGATGGCCGGGTAGGTCGACTTCACCCAGCGGAAGAGCTCCTCGTAGTACTCGATGCCGAGGTCGGGGTGGAGCCCGCCCTGCAGCAGCAGCTCGATGCCGCCCAGCGCCAGGGTCTCCTCGATCTTGACCGCCAGCTCCTGGCGCGTCAGCACGTAGGCCTCGCGGTGGCCGCGGGGGCGGTAGAAGGCGCAGAAGTGGCAGGCGGTGGTGCAGACGTTGGTGTAGTTGACGTTGCGCGAGACAATGTAGGTGACCACGCCGTCGCCGTGCAGGGCGCGCCGGCGCGCGTCGGCGGCCAGCCCAAGCTCCAGCAGCGGGGCCTTCTCGTCGAGCAGTTCGGCCTCGTCGGCGTCGATGCGCTCGCCGTCCGCCCCCTTCTGCAGCGCGGTGTCGAGCGAGACCACCCGGCGGACCCGCCGGTGGGTGACGTGGTCGTCGGCGTAGCGGACCACGGTGGGCGGCAGGTAGCCCTTCTCGGCGGCCAGCCGCAGGAAGGTCTCCATGCCGGTCATCTCGTAGGGGCCGACGCCATAGCGGATCCGCTGGGTCAGGTAGCGCCGGTACTTCTCGGGGTCGCCGCCCTTCTGCCGTGCGAACTCCTGCGCCAGCTCGGTGCGGATCCCCTGGCCGTGCTGCGCCGCCCG
>JANPOM010000603.1:0-1375 GCA_031427995.1 Anaeromyxobacter sp.
ACCACGCCGCCAGCCCCCGCCCACGCGGCCGTCGGCAGGACTCGGCCCCAAGCGAGTTGGACCGCGCCAGGAACCAGCGTAGGCGAACCGGTAGCCGCGAAGTTGGTGAGGGTCACGGGGAGCGGGCCCCGGGTCGAGGCCCCGGTCTCGCGCCACACGCTGGGTGTGGCGCCGTCACCGACGCGGAACAGGTAGTCGGTCGACGCTGGGAGTTCCGGGAAGCGAACCTCGCACACGTCGTAACCAATCGGGGTCCCGGAGGCGGTGTTGAAGTTCCTGGCCGTCCCGCAGGAGGACGTGGCCACCGGAATGGTGGCGGACCAGGTGGTGCCGTTGTCGGTCGACGACTGGATCGAGTAGCTGGTCGCCCCGTTGGGGAACCAGTCGACCATCAGGCCGTAGGCGAAAGAAACGCCGTAGCCAGGATGGGCGAGCCCGTCGACCGCGGTGGCAGTCGGCAGCGGATCGACCGTGACGGTGATGTTGATGGGCAGCGACTTGCCCTCGTAGTCCTGGACCGTCCCGGTCACCGTGTAGACGGTGCCGACCACCAGCGCCACGGCCGGGGTGACGACCAGCTGCCCACCGTCAGTGACCGACGACCCGTCGTAGCAGAACGTGCTGTCGGCCGGGAAGCTGCTGGTCAAGTTGGCTGGCCTGGTGCAAGTGTCGGTTGCCGCGTCCACGGCTGGGACCACGGTTGGATTTCCGACACTGTCGTAGTCCGGGTACTTCTGGAGCGTCAGGCCGTTCATCGGCTTGTTGAACTGGATGTAGATCGCGTCGAGCGGGTAGGCGCCCGCGTTGACCACCGTCCCGGCCGACGCCCCGGTGTTCTCCACGGTGACCGTGTTGCCCGTCCAGTTGGCGTCGTGGGCGGTTACCCGGACGACCCGGGGATCCCCGCCCGGCTTGGCCGGGAAGGGATCACACGCCATCGCGATCAGCGCGATCGCGGCGAGTGGGAGGAGGTGCCTCATCTGATTGGTCTTCATTGGCTAGTTCTCCTGGGACCCGGGCCTAGAACGACAACTCGAGGCCGAACCGGACCGACAGCGGAGCCTGGTATGCGGTCGGCTTCGCGAAGTTGGTGTTGATGGTGACCGAGCGACCACCCGTGCTCTTCATGAACTGGAGGTCCGGGCAGTCGGCCAGCGCGGCGGCGATGGGGTTGGAGCTCGAGGCGGCGTTCCGCTTCGAGCACTGGCCGTTGATGATGGGCTGGGCCGAGTTGAGGGTCCAGTTCTCATCGACGGTGGTGGCCGCCTGGTTGTTGAGGATGTTGAAGATGTCTACCGTGAACTGGACCTTGTACGGGGGCGTGATGGTGTAGGTGATGCCGCCCTTGAGGTCGAAGTTCGTGAGGGTCGGCGTG
>JANPOM010000604.1:0-9687 GCA_031427995.1 Anaeromyxobacter sp.
AGCACGGCAGCTTCCAGTTGCGACTTGTCGGCGCTTCCCGATGGCGGCTACAGCGCCGAGATCCTGGCGCTCACCGCCGACCTCGCTGCCCTCGCGACCAGTGGAGCCCGTTCGCCCACGCTCCCGGACCGCTTCGATGTATCGGTTTCCCGGCTTGGCCTGGTCCGTGGCGTCGCCTCGGCGCCCATGATCCTGCGCGCCGTCGGTGGAGCGTACGACGACGGCGTCGATCAGCGCGCGCTCGCGATCTGGCTCTCGATCACGGCGCCCGACGGCAGCGCGACTAGGTCGACCTGGGAGGTCGAGGTGGTCGGACCGAATCTGCCCGCGGCGGCGCCGCTCGCGCTCACCTATCACGCGAACTTCCCGAGAATGCTGGCGTGGTCGGTCGGACTACCCGCCGCGCAGGGAACCTACACGGCCACGGCCCGAAGCGGCACGACGGCGGTGAGCACCCAACTCGTGGTTGGCGCGCCAGCGTGGCTTGCCGTGCCGCTCGGGCTGGTGGCAACGGACGGCGCCCAGGGCTCGGCGAGCGCGTCCTGGGACGCCGTGGAGGGTGCCCGGAGCTACCTGCTGAGCGCGTACGACGCGGTGTCCGGGGCGCTCGCGACGAGCGCGTGGTTCTCCGGCACGAGCGGAAGCTTCCCGCAGGGGACGTTCGTCGCCGGGCAACAGTACGACGTCTACATCGCCGCCGCTGACGTGGACATGGCCCTCGGCACGGTCCCGACGCAGGTGTCGGTGGCCGAGAACGTCTTCGACTCCTCGCGTTTCGTCGCACGGTGAAGGGTAGGGAACCCCGATGATGCACTGCTCGATCCGTCGCTCGACCCCGGCGGTCCTCGTCGCGCTGCTCGCGGCGGGGGCCGCGTGCAGCCAGCGCCCGCCCGGGAACGGGCGAGAGAGCATTCGGCTTTCGTCGGTCTCCGCCTCCGCCTCCGGGTTCGACGCCTCGCGGCTCGTGGATCGAGACACGACCGAGCCGGTGAGCGTCGCGGCCGCCGTCTCGGTGACGCTCCACTTCGGTCACGACGTCGAGGTCCGGCGCGTCAAGGTCCACGGCGCGGCGCGGGTCCGGGTGGTGGTCGCGGGGGTGGAGCTCGGCGCCCCCGACGAGGCGGGCTGGGCGGCGGTCGACCTGGCGTCGCCGGTGACGACGAGCGAGCTCGCGATCGCTATCGAGCCGGTCGGTTCGGGGGCGCAGCTCGACGAGCTCGAGGTCTGGGGTGCCGGCCGGGACATGGGCCCGCGCGATCCGGTGGCGCTCGCGGTGCGGAGCCTCCGGGCCGACGCTCCGCAGCTCGAGAACGTCTGGGCGCTGCGCGCCACGCCGGAGTCCGGGAAGCTCACGCCGCCGGGCGCGGGCGAAGGGACGCCGTGCCTGCGGGCGCGCATCCCGGGCGGAGATCCCCGGCAGGCCCGGCGCGCCTACCTCGTGTTCGAGGCGAACGTGCCCCGGGCGGCGGTCCTGGCCCACGCGTTCGGCGGCGACGCGCCGACCGAGGGGATCTGGCTCGCCACCAGCACCGAGGCGAGGACGCTGGTCGAGGAGATCGACCCCGAACGGCTGCGGGGCGGCGACGAGCTGCTGCTCTGTCTGCCCGACGACGCCGGCGGGGCCGTCGAGGTGAGCGGCGTCCGGGTAGTTCTCCTCCTCGACGATGGCCGGAGCCCGTTCGACCGCGACGCCGTGCTCCGGCTGGGCGAGGCGCTCGACGGCAGGAGAGACACGAGCGCCGGCGTGCGAGGAGAGGTGGAGCTCGCCCTCGACCGGGCGCTGGACATCGAGGCCGCGGAGCTCACGCTCGGGCACGCGCCAGCGCGGCTCCAAAGGCTCGGACGAAACGACGGCACCGCGTGGCGAGATGGGCCCGAGCTGGAGCTGACGGAGATCTCGAGCCGCCTCCCGCTCCAGGGGCGGACGAGCGCGCTCCGTCTCGAGTTCGCGGGCGGCGCGCGCGCCGACGTGCCGGCGGCGAGCGTCGCCGAGCTCTCCGTCGTCGGGAGCGGCGTCGGCCCACGGACCGGCGGGCCTCGAATCGTGATCGCGTATCCCACGGTCGCGCTCCGCGACGGCAAGGAGATCGGGGAACGCTTCGGTCCGAAGGCGCTCGTCTCCGGCTGGGCGGAGTCCCCGGCCGGTCCGGGGACCGTCGAGATCGACGGCGCCCGCGTGGACGCGGGTGGCGCCTTCTCGCGGGTGCTTCGCCGGGACGTTGGGGCGACGGGCTCCTGGCCCGTGGCGCTCCGGGCGCGCTTCCCGGACGGCAGCGAGGTGACGCGGACGCTCTTCCTGGACGACGATCGCGAGGCCGAGACGCTCGACGCGTCACGGGCGAGTGACGTCTCCGCGTCCTCGGAGCTGCGCTTCGGGCGCGAGAACCAAACCGGCTCGGGCGTGTTCGACCCGGCAAGCGGTGGCAGGGTCGGGCTCGGGACCGAAGTCTTCATCGAGGCGCCGGCGGGTGCCGTCGGCGCGCGCACAGCGATCGGCATCATGCGCAAGGGCCCGGAAGCGATGCCTCGCCTCGACGCCGGCATGATCAACGTGACCGCGCCCGCGCACTCCGCGTACCGCTTCACGCCGAAGGGGCAGAAGTTTGCGAAGCCTGTCCAGGTCGCGATCCCCTACGACCCCCAGCTCCTGCCCGAGGGAGTGGCCCCGGAGGAGATCCAGACCTACTACTTCGACGAGGCGAAGGACCGTTGGTTCACGCTGGCGCGTCGCGAGGTGCGCCGCGGGACGCAGCAGGTCGTCAGCGAGACGATGCACTTCACGTTCATGATCAATGCGGTCATGGTCCTCCCGGACCACCCGGGCCCGGCCTCCTTCAACCCGAACTCGATCAAGGATCTCAAGGCCGCCGATCCGAGCGCGGGGATCGACCTCATCGAGCCGCCGCAAGGGAACGGCCAGGGCACGGCACGGCTGGCTTTCCCGATCCGGCTACCCAGGTCACGTGGCGCGTACCAGCCCTCGGCCTCCTTGTCCTACGACTCTGGCTCGGGGAACAGCTGGCTTGGCGTCGGATGGGACTTGCCGTTACCGCGCGTCCAGATCGACACGCGCTACGGCGTGCCCGACTACTCTGGCGAAGAGCGCTACCTGCTCGACGGAGAGGTCATCGTCCCGGTCGACCCGCCGACGACCTCGGCCAGCGGTTTGCCGCCGCCGCCCACGACCTGCCTCGACGGCGCGAAGGCGCGCGAGTACGCGGCTCGCGTCCAGCGTGACTTCCGAAGGATCTTTCGCTGCGGAGGTGACCCGGCACGATTCTGGTTCCAGGTCACGGACAAGGCCGGGACGCTCTTCGTATACGGGCGCAGCGACAATGCGCGCCTCGCGACCTACATCCCGAGAGTCGGCACGGGGCCACTGACCGTACCGGGATATGACGTCGGCGAGTGGTACCTGGAGCGAGTCGTCGATGCGAACGGGAACCTCACCCAGTTCGCCTACCAGCACGACAGCCCGGTGCCTGCCGATCTCGCTCGCCACAAGGAGAACTTCCGGCAGATCTACCTGCGTTCGATCACGTACGCGGGCACCGTCCCAGATCGTCGAGCCGCGAGCGCACTCGAAGCGGGCAGCCCCGGGCCCTATCTGGTCGAGTTCCTTCACCAACCGGGCCAGCGCAGCGACGAGGTGCTCTCGGGCCGGAGCGGGTTCAAGACCCTCACTCGCCGGCGCCTGGGCACCATCGAGGTTCGGCTCCTGTCTGGCGCGCCGTCGGGGCTGGTCCGCCGGTACGTCCTTGGGTACCGGCGCGGCGACCTCGGGAAGTCACTCCTCGACAAGATCGAGGTGCAGGGCGCCGACGGACGCGCCTTCTACTCCCATTCATTCGAATACGAGAGCAAGGCGGCGGACCAAAATGGGACCACGCTCTTTGGGCCGCCGGTTCCATGGATCGCGGGAGAGCGAGACTGGGGGCTGAGCGGTACGCAGGGGAGTTCCTACGGCTTCCACGGCTTCGTGGGCCTTGGCCTTACTCCGGTGAAGAGCGGCGGGACCGTGGGCGTTGGCTTCGGCTACGGACGGCGCTCCGGCGACACCCTGGTGTCGATGGTCGACCTGAATGGCGACGGGCTCCCGGACCGCGTCTACGACGGCAAGCCGACCAAGACGGGCGATCGGGTGCTCTTCAACCACGGGCCGGGCCATGCGCTCAACGCCACCGCCCCCAGTGGTGACCCAGCAGGGGGCTCCACGGTTCCGCTCAACCTTGACGGTCGCAGGCTGGGCAAGGAGAGCGGAAGTTCCGTCGACGCGTCGCTCCAGGCCTTCTACGGCGGGGGCTCCCTCAACTTCGGCGCCAACTACACGCTCTCGAAGTCGGGCGACTTCGTCATCGACGCCAATGGCGACGGGCTGCCGGACCTGGTGAACGGAGGGAAGGTCTACTTCAACCAGCCACGGTCAGCCACCTGTGCTCCCGGGACCCCGACGAACGAATGCTGCCCTGCTTCGGGATTCTGCTTCCTCGAGGGATCCATGCCGGTCCCGGCGCTGCAGGATCTGGGGGACTCCTCCGGTCTGGTGACGGGTGACCAGACCTTGGCCGACGCGAACCAGGTACTGGATCAGGCGCTCACGCCGGAGGACGCCGTCCTCGAATGGACGGCGCCGTTCAATGGCTCGGTCGATGTCGCCGCCGACCTGGCCTTCGTGAAGCCACCCGGCGATGGCGAGCGACGGGATGGCGTGCGGCTGCGGGTCTACCGCTACGACCCGTTCACGCCCAAGGCGGCCGCGGAGCAACTCGGCGAGTACTTGAAGACGCCCGGGGACGCCTCGGCGACTCCGGTGCACCTCGCCCACGTTCGTGTGAGCCCAGGCATCCTCCTCTACTTCGTCCTGTCGACGCTCAAGGACTTCCCGATGAGCGGCGCAGATGGGAAGGTCGCGCCGCTCGAGTTGGTCAGGTTCGCCCCGGTGATCACCTACGGCGCATCCGATCGCGAGCGCATCATGAAGGAGCCGGGAGGAAGTGAACTCTTCCGGTTCAATGCGGGCGAGGACTTTGCCCTCGCGGGCCATCCGCAAGGCTCGGCCACCCTGCCACGCAGCGGTCGAGTGCGGGTCCAACTCAGGCTCGCCAAGAACACGACCTCGGATGGCCTGCGGCTCTGCGTCCAGTACCAGGCGCCGCCTCAGGGCGGGACGCCGATCCGGCCGCCCCCGTGCAGCTCGGCCGACGCGTACTACGCGGAACTCGCGCCGGATGCCACCGCGGCCTCTTCCACGCCGCTTGCTTCCCCGGAGTTCGACGTCGCCGCCGGTGGGAGTGTCTTCGTCCGCATCGAGTCCGACGTGGCCATCGACGTTCGGCCAGTGAGTGTCCGCCTGGTCGCGGAAGGCTCCTACACCTGCGCCGAGGGCTCGCCGGCAGGCGGATGCCAGGCGCTGGATCCGGGCGAGGCGGCCAGCCTCTCGTTCAGGCCTGCGCCGTTCATGCCGCTCCACGACTCCCTGGACGCGACCACGGGTGATGGGGTCTGGCGCCCTTCGGCCCTCATCCTGAAACCCTACGTGCCACGGAAGCCCGGAACGATCTTCTTCACGTCTGGCGCGGTCGGTGCGAGCCGGGTTTCTCCGATCTTCTTCACGGTGCGCACACCGGACCGAAGCCTCTTCAAGGCAACGGGAAGCCATGGCACCATCGAGCCGGTCTCTGGCGCCCTGACACCGCTGTCGGGTAGCGCCCACCTTGCTGCGGGGACGTCGGTCTTCTTCGAAGGGCACTCCGAGTCGGTTCAGTCATTCCAGCCAGGGGACGATGGCCAATCCCCCACGTGGGCCCTGACCTGCACCTTCCGCCCAGATGACAGCAGCGCCGCCGAGGACTGCTCGGGGCTACAGATGCTCACGACGGATCGGAACGCGGATGGATGGGAGGGTGGGAACGCGCCGATTCTCGCGGGTGGCTACCACGGCTGGCGCTACGGCGCGTGGAACGGACGGGACGAGGAGTCGTTCCTGCCGTGGGTGTTCCGCGGGCCGAGCAAGGTGGAGGCGCAGTCGGGCTGGGACCCCAACGCTGACCCGAGCGACGTGGGCCGCAACCAGAAGGACCGGATGAAGGACGAGAACGACCCGCAGCGAGTTCGGCTCCGGCTGCTCGGCCTTCTCGTCCCGAGCGCAACCGGGACCCAGTTCCAGCCCGACCAGCCCGCGTTCGAGGCCGACGGGAACGCCTTCGTCAGCCAAGACGGGAACACCTACATCATGGCGGGCGTCATGCACGCCGGCCGGAAGGGACAGAGCGCGTCGAATGACCAGCGCGATCCGGATGGCAATGTCGTCGCGCCGCTCAAGTTCCAGATCGGGCAGATCGGCCGCTCCAGCGCCTCGGTGAGCGTCTCGGCCGGAATCGGGTTTGGTGTCGGCCCGGTCAGCGTGGGTGGTTCGATCTCGACCGGAATCTCGCAGCAAAAACTCGACGTTCTCGACCTGAACGGCGATGGCATTCCGGACGTCGTCGCTTCGGCCAGCATGCCAGGGATTGCGGATCGCGCGTTCTGGGACCCGGGCATCCTCGTGAACCGGCGCACGATGAGCGACGTGCGAATGACGAGCCCCGTTTCGCTGGCCACCCAGCGCGTGGTCCAGATGAACGGGTACCCGCAGCTCAGCTACGACGTATTGGGGTCGGTGAGCGCGGGGGTCTCTCCCGGGATGATTGACCTCACGCCGAAGGGGGACACGCGCTCGGTTTCCGCGCGCTTCCCCGGCTTCGGCGGGAGCCTCTCCTTCTCCGTCGGAACGGTCGTCGAGCAGCTGGTGGACATGAATGGTGACGGCTTGCCGGATTCCGTCCGGCGGAGCACGACCTGGTGCCCGAGCGGCCTCGGGGTGCACCTCAATCTCGGCACCTCGTTCGCGGTCGAGGAGGACTGCGTCGAGGCCGACCCGAGCCCGCTCCCGGTGGACTCGGGGCTCGGGAGCCTCTCGGTGACGGGGGATGTCGGTGACGGAGACACCAGCAAGGGGACGGCGCTGCTCAACAGCGTCAAGGGGCTGAACGCGCTCCGCCAGAACACGACCGTCACACTCCAGGGGAGCGCGGGCGCGGACATCGCGGCAGCCTTCAAGCTCGCGGGCGGGGCCGACGCGAGCGAGGCGTTCAGCGCCTCCGTCTCGGCCGAGACGAGCCTCACCGCGACCAACGTCGCCCTCGTCGACGTGACCGGCGACGGGCTGCCCGACTACGTCTACAAGGCGAACCACGGGAACGACTTCATCGTCCGGGTGAACTATGGCTACGGCTTCGGTCCGGCTCGGACATGGCATGCAGAAGCGGGTTGGCCGACCGCGGGGACGAGCTGTCCGCCCGAACTGAGCGCATACTGCCCGGCGGTCAGGCCCCGGCTGCAGCTCGACCCCATTGGCGGCACCGTGCTGGAAGCGCTCCTGCCTGGCGTGCGCCAGGGAATCGATCCGCTCGAGGCGACCGGCTCGCACAGCGTCTGGCCCTCGGTGAGCGTCGCGTTCAACTTCTCCTTCCCACTCCTCGTCATCATCCCGACGCCGCCGTACTGGCACATCGGCGTGGGCTTCAGCGCCTCTCCGAGGAAGGTGAGCGGATTCGAGCTCGGGCTGCAGGACATCGACGGCGACGGCCTCCCGGACCACGTCCTCAAGACGTCCGACAACAAGCCCGTGTGGGCGCGGCTCAACCAGCTCGGGAAGTCAAACCTGCTGAACCGGGTCGTGCGACCCCTCGGCGGGAGCATCGATCTCGCTTACGGGCAGCGGGTGGGCAACACCGTCGAGATGCCGCACAGCAGATGGGTCCTGACCGACCTGACCGTTCACGACGGGCGGAAGGCGGCACCCGGAGAGCTGGGGCACGATCTTCTGACCACCTACTCGTACCAGCACGGCCGATACGATCGCATCGAGCGCGAGTTCCTCGGCTTCGAGAGGGTGACGCGCACGAACCCCGACGGCACGTCGGTCGAGCAGGTGTTCGACAACCAGGGCGTGCTCACGAAGGGACTGCTCAAGTCGGAGCGCCTGCTCGGTCCCCTGCGGCCGGGAGCGGATCGACAGGTATGGGTCGAAACCGTGAACTCCTGGTCGAATCCCGCCCGCTTGAGCACCCCGGCCGACGGCTGCCTGCGCACCAAGCCGATCCTGCTCGACCCTGACTCGTACTGCGGGTCCTTCTTCACCAAGCTCGACGCGGTGCAGAAGTCCTTCTACGAGGGCGAGACCAGGCCCGGGATCGTCACGCGGCAGGAGTTCGACTACGACGCCAAGGGCGACGTGGTGGCCTTCCGCGACCTTGGCGATGTCGCCGACCCTGCGGACGATCTCTCTGCGACCATCGCTTACTTCCTCGATGACCGGGCTGCGGTCGATCTTTACTCGGTATCGCGCCCCAAGACGGTGGAGGTGAAGGACCGAGGCGGGAGCCTGCTCCGCTCCCGGGCGGCCGACTACGACGACGGCGGCAACCTCAAGACCCTCACTGCGGCCCTCGGCAACGGGCGCTTCGCGGTCACCGAGCTCTCCTGGAACACCACGGGCCCGGCGCGCGGCACGCTCGACTGGGCGAAGGGAGCCGACAACGGCCAGGGCGAGCGTTACCAGACCTGGTACGGCTACGACGAGGTGGCGAGCACCTACGTCACCTCCACCCGCGACTCCCACCAGTACACCTCGAGCGCCGAGTACGACCTCCGCTTCGGCGAAGTCACGAGGGCCACCGACGTGAACGGGAAGGCGACGGCTCGCCGGGTGGACGCGTTCGGGCGCCTGGACCGGCTCGCTGGGCCGAGGGACTCGCTCGACGCGCCGACGGTCTGGATCTCCTACGCGCCGGACGCGAAGGTGCCCTACGCGTGGACGCGCAACCTGCTGCCGCGGAAGGAGGGCGATCGCCGCGGGACCGTCGACACGGTCGTCGCCGTGGACGGCCTCGGGCGCATCATCCAGACCAAGAAGACCGCCGAGCTCGCCACCTCCCAGACGACGGCTGGGGTCGGCTGGTCGGTGAGCGGCCACCAGGTGTTCGACGTCATGGGCCGCGTCCACCTCCAGGGTCAGACCTTCGCGAGCTTCAGCTCGAGGCCCGAGTATGTGGAGGGGACGCCGAGGAACTCGACGCGCATCCTGTACGACGACCTCGGCCGGATGATCGAGACGGTGGAACCGAACGGCGCCCTGACGCGCGTGGCCTACGCCTTCGGCACGCCGTCCGGCTCGCTGATGCGCCGGTTCAAGACCACGACGACCGACGCAGAAGGGCACGTGAAGGCGGCCTACAAGGATGCTGCCGCTCGTGTGGTCGCGGTGGAGGAGCGGATCGAAGGGCGCACACCCACCACGCAATACGAATACAGCCCGGTGGGCGACCTGCTCCGGGTGCTCGACGCCGCGGGGAACCCGACGCGGCTCGAGTACGACCTCCTTGGCCGGCGGACCAAGCTCGTCAACCCCGACGCCGGCGAGCTTCGGTTCGAGCTGGCGCCTGCGGGCAACGTCCTGAAGAAGTACGACGCGAACCTCGACGCATCCAAGGGGTCCAGGAAGTGGATCCAGTACTCGTACGACTTCGATCAGCTCGTTGGCATCGCCTACCCGGACGCGAGCCGCGACGTCACATACATCTACGGCAAGAAGGGCGTGGATGATGCCACCAGCGGCGTGGGACGGGTCATCGAGGTGAAGGACGA
>JANPOM010000605.1:0-1321 GCA_031427995.1 Anaeromyxobacter sp.
TGGAGCGGCTCAAGGCGGCCGGCCTGATGCACTACCACCACAACCTGGAGACGGCGCGCAGCCACTTCGACCAGGTCTGCACCACCCACACCTACGACGAGCAACTCGACACCATCAAGGCGGCCCGCGACCTCGGCCTCCAGGTCTGCTCGGGCGGCATCCTCGGCATGGGCGAGACCCCCGACCAGCGCGTCGAGTTCGCCGAGACCATCCGCGACCTCGGCATCCACTGCGTCCCGGTCAACTTCCTCAACCCGCGCCCAGGCACCCCCATGGAGAACGTCAGGGCCATCACGCCGGAGGAGTGCCTGGCGGCGCTGGCGGTCTTCCGGCTCATGATGCCGTCCGCCCACATCTTCGTGATGGGCGGGCGCGAGGTGAACCTCGGCGAGCTGCAGCACCGCATCTTCGAGGCCGGCGCCGATGGCACCATGGTGGGCAACTACCTCACCAGCGCCGGGGGCACGCCCGAGCAGGTGATCGGGATGGTGGCGCGGGAAGGGATGTCGCTCCGCCCGCCCGGCACCGGTCGCTGGAGCTACACCGGACAGGCCGACGGCGGGATCCACTGGAACGAGCAGGCCACGGCGCCCCGCAAGCCGCGCGGCCTGCCGGTGGTCTGCTAGCCCGCCCCGCCCCGCCCCGCCCCCGCCCCGCCCCGCTCGCCGCCCCGCCCTGCTCGCCACCCCCGCCCTGCTCGTGGCCCGCGCCCCTCTCGACTGGATCGACCGGGAGCTCTCCCGGCTCAACGACGCCGGCCTGCGCCGGGCGCTGGAGCCGCTCGGGCCGAGGCAGGGGCCGGTGGTCGAGGTGCGGGGGCGCTCCCTCGTCAACCTCTGCTCCAACGACTACCTCGGCCTGGCCGGCGATCCCAGGGTGATGCAGGCGGCCGCCGAGGCGGCGCTCAGCGAGGGGGCCGGCGCCGGGGCCTCCCGCCTGGTGGCCGGGGACCTCCCCATCCACGGCCGGCTGGAAGTGGCGCTGGCAGGACACCACCGCAGCGAGTCGGCGCTGCTCTTCAACTCCGGCTACCACGCCAACGCCGGTGTCCCGCCGGTGCTGGTGGGGCGGGACGACGCCATCTTCTCCGACGAGCTCAACCACGCCTCGATCATCGACGGGGTGCTGCTCTCCCGGGCCGAACTCCACCGCTACCGCCACGGCGACGCCGGCCAGCTGGAGTCGCTGCTGGCCGCGTCGAAGGCACGCCGCAAGCTGGTCATCACCGACGCCGTCTTCTCCATGGACGGCGACGCCGCGCCGCTCGCCGATCTCGCCGACGCCTGCGACCGCCACGGCGCCATGCTCTACGTCGACGAGG
>JANPOM010000606.1:0-3480 GCA_031427995.1 Anaeromyxobacter sp.
GCGGGCATTGACGCCGAGTGGGCAAGCCCGACAGGGTCGTTGCCCGACTCAGTCAAGTCCGCACCGACCTAAGCCCGTGGTGACAACAGAAACTTGGTTCATGAAGGTCGCCTCATTGTCCACGCTGAACCAGTAGACCCGAGTCACCGTAATTCCTGTTATCGGACGAGAATGGTGGGTTGAATGCCTTATCCCCGAGAAGCGCGGCGAAGGGCGGAGGGGAAGTGGCTCCCCAGCGCGCGCCGATACGCACCCGGACGTGGTCCCTCCTTGGCGAGTTCTGACGTCAGAACTCGCGAATGGGGGAGTCAGCCTGCTTCGCCCGCTCGCAGGGTCGGTCCAGACTGAGAGTCGGTGTGGACTCCCGAACTGCTGGGGTCTTGATAGGGTGCACCCATGTCGTCAATCTCCCATGTCGCGATCCTGCTCGCCGCCACACTCCTCTCCTCCTGCGCCGCCGTCAGCCACAAGTTCACCTGCCCGGCGAAGGGCGGGGTCGAGTGGCGCGAGCTGAAGAGCGAGCACGTGCTCCTGCAGACCGACCTCTCGCAAGCCAAGGCCGAGGAGCTGCTGCGCGACGCCGAACAGATGCGCGCGCTGGTGCTGGCGGCGCTCTTCAAGCAGCCGCCGCAGCTCCCGGACCGGGTCCACCTGGTGGCCTTCCGTACCGACCGGGAGCTCTGGGAGCTCACCGGGGAGGCAGGCCGCAATACCGTGGCGACCTTTGCCATGGGGATGGAGAATCGGTCGGCCGATCCCTTCCTCGCCGTGGTGCCCGCCTGGGGAAGGTTGCGCAGTGATTACCTGTCGTCATTGACCCACGCCATCAGCTGGCAGGTCAGCGGCTACCTCTTCCCGGGTCAACCCGACTGGCTTCGGGAGGGGCTCGCAACGTACATGGAGACCTTGGCCCTCTACGACGACGGAGGTCGCCACTTTGTCGGGAACTTGCCGGGCGCGATCGTCGGCCCGCCCTGGGAGGTGCCCGACACGCTCTCCATCACGCTCGCAGGCGGTACTCCGGCCTACGGCAACTTTGGGTTGCGCTCTCCGGGCTGGATGCTGGTCCGGTGGCTCTCCGAGGCGCGGCCGGCCGAGTACGTCACCTTCTTGAAGCAGGTCTCTTCGGGCGTCGACGGCAAGGCGGCGTGGATGGCCGTGTTCCCCCAGTGGGATCCGGCCCGCCCCGACCAGATGGCGCTCCTCGAAGCGGAGCTGAAGGCCTGGTTCGACACCGGGAAGCTCCGCTACCGCGAGGTGACCGCTGCGGTCGACCCGACCTGGAGGTCGGGTTCGCTTGCGGCACCCGAGGTCCATCTTCTGCGCATCCGGATCCGCCGGGAGGCGAGGGGGGCGACAGGCGCTGCCGAGAACGCAGCCGAAGCCGCTGAGGCCATCGCCGAGGCGCCACTCCACCCGGCGGCGCTCTGGTTGGCTGCGGGCGAGAAGGCGATCGACCCGGCCACGGCCCGGGCGTCGACCGGTGCCTACCCAGATGACTGGCGTGCCTGGCTGCTGCTCGGTGAGGCGCTGCAAGGCCGTGATGCCGTCGCGGCCGTGAGCGCCTTCCGGAAGGCCGGGGCGCTCGCCCCCGGTGAACCGGTCGCGTTGCTCGGCGTGGCTCGTGGTCTCCTGGCGATCGACGACGCCCCAGCGGCGCTCCCCCGGGCCCGGGAGGCGGTGCGCCTCGCCCCCTCCAGCGACGAGGCGCTGGCCGTGCTGGCCGCCGCGGCCGCACAGACCGGTAGCTGTCCCGAGGCGCTGGTCACGGCCAGGCGGCTGCGGGCCCGACTCAAGGCCGGAGACGACCCCCGGGCCGAGAAGCTGCTGGAGCAGGTCGCCAGCCGCTGTCTGGCCGGCGGGCCGACGGGGTTGCGCTGAAGCCCGCCCGGCCAGGGCGAGCTCTCGCTCCGCGACGGCCGACCTCGCTCATGCCTCACCGCCCCCGCTGCTGCTCGCGCCGCTCGAAGAGCTGCTCGCGGTAGCGGCTGGCGAGCTCGCGGGCCCGCTCGCGCTGCGCCGGCGTCAGCACCGGCTCGACCTTCAGGAAGGCGCGGGTGTCGGCGTCGTCGAGCTTCGCCTCGAGCGCCTCCCGCGCCCGGGCCGCATCGCGGCGCGGTGGGCCGGCCGGCGCCGCCCCCGCAGCCCCGCCGTGCCCCGCTCCGCCATTGGCCAGCTCCGCCGCCCATCCCGCCGCCGGCCGGCGAGAGCTTTGAACCAGTAGACCCGAGTCACCGTAATTCCTGTTATCGGACGAGAATGGTGGGTTGAATGCCTTATCCCCAGCCGGACCGGGCCACCCAGCTGGGAGGACGCGAAGTTCGAATGCCGGGCCGGCGAGGCGGTGGTGCCGCTCAAGCTGGCGTACTGAGCGGGCCGCCGGCTCGCTAGAAGGCGAGCCGGATTTCGAGCCGAGGCTCCACGACCGCCGAGACCAGCAGGAAATGGGTCTTGATCGTCGCACCTCCAGCCTGCGTGGACTTCCCCTGCTGCCAGGTGGCATCGAGGAGTGGCGTAGCCAGGCGGACCGACAGGCCGGGGGTCAGCTCGCGATCGACGGCGAACCCGAGCGAGGCGCCGGCAAGCCAGGCGCTGGTGTCCCACGCGACGACCTCGCCTGTGTACTGCTGGTAGCGGGAGTGGCCGCTCGACACGCCCAGCTCGCCCAGGCCGAGCATCGACAGCTCGAAGAGCGAGCGGCTCCAGACCACCTGCCTCACCCCCGCGCTCACGCTCAGCCAGCGCGAATCTCCCTGGAGCAACCCGTACGCACCGGTCGGCAGCGGTTCGTTCGACTGGCTAATCACGCCTCCAGTGAGCCCGAACACCAGCCAGCTCTTGGCTGCCAGCCGTCGTTCGAGGGAGGCGCTCGGCACGTACACCGGCGCCGAGGGGACGCTGCCGCCGACCATTCCGACGCTTGAAGGATAGGCCAGGTAGAGCGTCGACAGCCCCACCCCGGACCCGATCGACCAGGTCGCCTCTCCGGCCGGCGCGGCGGGCGCGGCCTCCGGGCTGGGCTGGGCGAGGGCGAGCGACGGCAGGAGCAGCGTCAAGGCGGCAAGGCGCATGAGTACTTTCTCTCCCTGAGCACGCTGGAGCGCGAGCCCGTCCGCTCAATATCCATACCCCGCGGCGAACCCAAGGTTAACACGTACCCCCCGTATTCTGAACCAGTAGACCCGAGTCACCGTAATTCCTGTTATCGGACGAGAATGGTGGGTTGAATGCCTTATCCCCATCTGCTCCGCCACGTTGTCGGCGCGATACGGCCCGAAGACCCCGTACGAACGCGGCACCAGGAATCCCCGGCCGATGAGGATCGCGCCGATGGCCACGATGACCACCAGTGCGACTCGAAACACATGCCGTGAATGCTCCATCCGTCTCCTCCTCTGCGGGGTTCGTCAGTCGTCGAGTTTTTCCGGCCTGGTGAGCAGGGCCAGCCAGTGGGTGCGGGGCCGCGGCGGCGGAGGGGCC
>JANPOM010000607.1:0-19609 GCA_031427995.1 Anaeromyxobacter sp.
CGGCGGCGTGGAGGCGGCCCGCGCCATGGCCCGGGAGCGGACCGCGGGGGATGGCGGCGCTGCAGGCGCTGCCCGAAGGACCGCACCGAAGCGCCCTGGCCGAGGCGGCCCGCTCGCTCACCGAACGGGCGTTCTAGTGCCCCGACCCAGGCTTGATGACTCGACGAGAGCGCCGAGACCGAAGCGAGGCTGGCGCCCGAGGAGGGAGCAGCGGAAGCGTGGTAGATCTACGCTGAGCAGCGGACCGACGAGGCCGCCTGCCGCAGCGAGAAGATCGACGCTCGCAGTAGTCATCAAGCCTGGGTCGGGGCACTAGAACGCCCGTTCGGTGAGCGAGCGGGCCGCCTCGGCCAGGGCGCTTCGGTGCGGTCCTTCGGGCAGCGCCTGCAGCGCCGCCATCCCCTGCGCGGTCCGCTCCCGGGCCATGGCGCGGGCCGCCTCCACGCCGCCGGAGCGGCGCACCGCCTCGATCACCTCGCCGGCCACGGCGTCGCCGTCGGCCTGGCCGTCGAGCAGCAGCTGGAGCCGGGCGCGCAGCGCCGGCTGCGCGTCGAGCGCGCGGATGAGCGGCAGCGTCGCCTTCCCCTCCAGCAGGTCGGCGCCCAGCTTCTTGCCGAGCAGGTTCGGGTCGGCGGCATAGTCGAGGGCGTCGTCGACCAGCTGGAAGGCGACGCCGATCCCCTCGCCGAACCGGACCAGCGCCGCCGGGATGGCCCCCTCGACTCCGGCCGCCCAGGCCCCGGCCGCGGCGCCCCAGCCGAAGAGCGAGGCGGTCTTCCCGGTCACCACCCGCAGGTAGGTCGCCTCGGTGGCGGCGAAGGTGCCGCGGAAGGTGAGCTGCAGCACCTCCCCCTCGACCAGCCGGCGCATGGTGGCGAGCAGCGGCAGCAGCGCCAGGCGCGCGGCCGGAGCGCTGGCCACGATCTCGAGCGCCCGGGTCAGCAGCCAGTCACCAGCCAGCACCGAGACCGAGTTGCCCCAGATGACCCGCGAGGCCGGCTGCCCGCGGCGCAGGGGGCCGTCGTCGATGACGTCGTCGTGGAGCAGGGTGGCCGAGTGGGTCAGCTCGGCCGCCACCGCGTAGGGGATGGCGGCGGCCAGCGGGCCGCCGTTCGCGCCGCAGGAGAGGAGCGAGACCAGCGGGCGGATGCGCTTGCCGCCGGCCGAGACCAGGTGGCGGGCGGCGGCCTGCAGCCGGGCCTCGGCGTCGTCGGTGGCGCTGGTGAGCTGCTGCTCGAGGGCGGCCAGGGTCTCGGCGAGGTCGGGGACCTCCGCCAGCGCCGCCTGGGCGCGCTCCGGCCGCACGCCGCGCTCGGCGCTCGCCTTCAACTGCGAGAGGATGTCCTGGTCCGAGGCCATGCGAGGCGGGCACTCCGAGGGGGCCGGAGAAGGCCGGGCTATAGCGCGCCGCTGGCGCGACGGTCAACGAACGGGGGCGTCGACGCTCCGCCCAGGCCGGAACGCCGCCGCCGCGGTGTGCTACTGAAACAGGAATGACCCCCGCCGCCGAGTGCGCCCGACGCGCCGCCCTGCTCCGCGAGGCGCTGGCCGCCCGCCACCTCGAAGGCGCGCTCATCCTCCAGGCCGTCGACATCTTCTGGCTGGCCGGGACCCGCCAGAACGCCGCGCTCTGGGTCCCCGTCGAGGGCGAGCCGGTGCTGCTGGTGCGCAAGAGCCTGGAGCGGGCCCGCGTCGAGAGCCCGCTCTCCCGCGTGCTCCCCTTCCCGCCCTGGCGCGAGCTGGCGGTGCTGGTCGGCGCGCCGCGGCGGCTCGGCCTCACCCTCGACGTGGTGCCGGTGGCGGTGCAGCAGTTCTGGGGCAAGGCGCTGCCGGGCGTCGAGTGGACCGACGTCTCGATGCTGGTCCGCCAGTTGCGCAGCGTGAAGTCGCCCTGGGAGCTCGAGCGCATGCGCGCCACCGCGGCGCTTCTCTCCGGCGTGCTGCGCGAGGTGCCGACGTTCCTGCGCCCCGAGTTGCGCGAGGTCGACGTGTCGGCCGAGCTCGAGGTGCGGCTGCGCCGGGCCGGCAACGAGGGGAGCCCGCGGGTGCGCGGCTTCAACCAGGAGTTCTTCATGGGGCTGGCGCTGTCCGGCGGCTCCGCCACCGCGCCCAGCTACTTCGACGGACCGGTCACCGGGAGCGGCCTGTCGGCTTCGTCGCCCCTGGGGGCCTCGCTGGCGCCCATCGGCCGCGACCTGCCGGTGCTGATCGACTACACCGCCATCCTCGGCGGGTACGTCACCGACATGACCCGCATGGCGGTCTGTGGCCGGCTGGAACCGGACCTGCTCCGCGCCTTCGACGTGGCCCGCGCCATCCAGGACGAGGTGGCGGCGGAGCTCGTGCCCGGCGCCATCCCGGGCCGGCTCTTCGCCCTGGCGCGCCAGCGGGCCGACACGGCCGGACTGGGCGGGATCTTCATGGGGCCGCCCGGGGCGCAGGCCCGCTTCGTCGGCCACGGCATCGGCCTCGAGCTCGATGAGGTGCCGGTGCTGGCCCCCGGCTTCGACGCGCCGCTGCGGCTCGGCATGACGCTGGCCATCGAGCCGAAGTTCGTCTTCCCTGGCCAGGGGGCGGTCGGCATCGAGAACACCTTCGCCGTGGCCGAAGGCGGCGGCGAGCGGCTCAGCGATCTGCCCGACGACCTGCTGGTGGCCGGGTAGGGCGCCTCACCACCGCGCGCGCAGCTTCGCCGCGTAGGCCTCCGGGGCCTCGGTGTGGACCTCGTCGCCCCCGAACATGGGCCCGAACCAGGTCTCGTAGTTGACGTAGAGCGGCTTCAAGGCCGGGCGCGAGCAGGCCCGCACCTGCAGGGCGAACTCGCCGCCCTGCCCCGGCGCGGGGCTGGAGAGGAAGGCGAGCGTGAACGGGTGGGCGCCCACCTCCTCGTAGAAGGAGATCACCCGGGAGAGGCCGGCCGCCAGCCCCTCGATCCCGGCGTCGTCGAGCTCCGCGAGGCTGCCCGTCCCCGGGACCATCCCCCAGACCTCGCGCTGGTGGGACGGCGCGAAGGCCGCCAGCCACTCCACCGGGCCGTCGCGGCCGAGGTAGCGCTGGCCCGAGGTTCGCTCCGACTCGACCAGCGCGCTCCAGTAGTCGCGGCCGGTGCGCGCCTTCCACGCGGCGCTGGCCGTGAGCAGCCGCGCCACGCCGGAGTACGGCACGCCGCGGACGTGCACCTGGAAGTGCGGGTGGGGAACGCTCGAGCCGCCCGGCGGCAGGAAGTTCATCCCGGCCAGGTGGTGGACCGCGGCCGGGTCGAAGGCGCGCGCGCGCCGCACCAGCTCCACCGCGGCGCGGATCCCGTTGGCCAGCGCCGGCGCGCCGATGCGCGAGGGGAAGAGCACGTGGTTGGCGACGTCGAGGATCACCACCGAGTCGCGGGCGCACTTGGAGAAGAGGTTGGGCATGGCCAGCGCGCCGCCGAAGCGGAGCTGCCCCTCTGGCGCGAAGGCGGGCGGGAAGCGGGTGCCTTTCTCGACCGCGGCGCAGAACGGGCAACCGGCGCGGCTCTTCTCCTGCAACTCCTCGAGCAGGGGCAGGTCGGCCACGCCCAGGAAGACCCGGGCCTTCTCGCCGAGCGCAAGGTTGATGGAGGCGACCTGCCCGGTGAGCGGGTCGGTGCGGTGCTCGATCACCTGCTCGGCGACCTGCCCGGAGGGATCGATGAGGGTGGCCTGCTCCGTGATCGAGACCAGTTCCATGGGCGGCTCCGTGGGCGAGGTGGTGGGACGGCGGGCGGTCCAGGGAGGATGGCGCGGCGGTACGGGGCCAGGCACGAGGTCGAGGGCGATGAGACGGTCCGCCGGTTCAAGCCGGGCCCGGTCAGTACTCGCCGCGCGCCACGGCGCGAAGCCCGAGGTAGCGATCCTCGGCGCTGCTGGCCACGTAGGTACCGGTCGGGTCGGGTGCGAGCGTGTAGCGGGTCGAGGCGTACTGCCCCAGGATCCGCACCGAGACCTGGCCCCATACGGCCATGCCAGCGCCGACCTCCGCTTCGAGCCCAGCCGCGCTGGAACCCGGGAAGTAGGCAGGACTCCCGTCGATCAGTTCCTTGGCCGTCATCCACTTCACCCAGCCGAGGCCGGCCAGGACCGTGACCCGGTGGGCCACCCGCGCCTCGGCCGACAGCCCCACCCTCACACCGGAGAGGTCGCTGTTCGGAAGGCCGGGGATGGCCGGGCTGACGGTCAACTTCCGCGAGACCCAGGCCAGGCCGGGCACCAGCACCAGCTCGAGTCCAGTGAGCGGCGGGGAGCGCCAGCGGGCGCCGACCTCCAGGCGGGTGAACCTGGTCGGCAACTCCTCGCCGGTGAGGGCCAGGGTCTTCAGGCCGACCGAAGTCGCCAGGCCGGCGTGCAGCCCGGCGCCGCTCAGCGCCACCGACGCGCTGTCGGCAACGGGGAAGACCTCGAACGAGACGCTGGGGCCGACCATGCCGCTGGCGTCGAAGCCGAGCAAGGTGCCGGAGCTCGACGACACGCCGCCGTAGCTGAGCTGGCGCTGGCTGGCGAAGAGGCCCACCTCGGCGGCCGCCAGCCAGTGGCGCCTGGCGGGCGCGGCCGGCGCCGGAGCGGCGGAGGGAGCGGGCGGCCGGGCCTGGGGGGAGGCGGCCTGGGGGGGGTGCGCCGCCTGGGGCGGTTGCCCGGTCGCGGCCAACGGAGCGGTGCTGGAGGCGGCAGGCATGGCCTCGGGGGCCCGGACCGGTGGCGGGGCCACGGCCGGCGCCTGGTGGCGCAGCAAGGCGTTGAGGTCCCTCTCGAGCTGCGGCGTGGCGCTGGCCGGGATCCGCCCAGCCGGCGTGAGCGGGAAGGTCCAGACCTTCACTGGCCGTGGCGAGGTGGTGAGGAGCGAGAGCGACAGCTTCTTGCCGCCCGCCGCGGCACCCACCGCTCCGGTCAGGATGCCCCCGACGTCGAGGCTGCGCGCCTTGGCGAAGTCGGGTTCGCCCCGCGTGGAGACCTCCTTCCAGCGCACGCAGTCGTAGGTGCCGCAGAGAAGTTCGGCCAGCTGCCCCGGGAGGGCGGTCTTGGCGTTCCCTTGGACCGGACCGACCGTGATCCGCGGGGCGGCGGCCCCGGCGGGAGCAGCCACCAGCAGCAGGGCGACGACGACCATTCCAGCGGCGATTTCGCGCATGAACCCCTCGGGCTACGGGACGTACAGCTGGTCACCGGGGAGCAGAACCAGGTTCGCATCGGGCTGCCTGCCCTTGAGCACCTCGGGGTAGTCGATGGGAATGGTGCGCGTCTTGACGCTGGTCCGCGACAAGCGGCGGAAGAGCAGGGTGCCGCTGGGGGAGGCGAACCGGTTCGGCCCGCCGGCGAGCTGGATGGCCTCGAGGACCGTCAGGTACCGCGGGGACGTGAAGATGCCTGGTCGCTCGACCTTGCCGCTCACGGTGAAGGTGTAGCTGTTGGCCGCCACCACCGCCACCGACACCACCAGGCCTTCGCCCTTGAGGAAGTTGCCGAGCTGGTTGGTGATGACCTCCTGCACCTCGGTCGGGGTCCGGTCCGCGGCGGTGAGATCGCCGATGAGCGGCATGGTGATGGTCCCGTCCGGGCGGACCGTCACGTCGCTCGACACGTCGGGGTTCTTCCATACGCGGATGGAGAGCTGATCGCTGGCGCCGATCACGTACTCCATGCGGTGCGGGTCGGGCTCCTTGCGATAGTCGTAGCGAGTGGCGGCCGCGCATGCGACCAGCGACATCAGGAGTGCGGGCAGGAGTCTTCTCATCGAATGACCATGGAGGCCGCGTCGCGGGAAAGCCGCGAGGCCGAGACCTGCCGGACGTCGCACCGGCAGCCGAATCTACGACCGCGCCGGGTGGCCGTCAACGGCGCCGCCCTCGGCGCTTGGCCCGCTCGCCGGCACCCGTGCTACCGTCCGTCGCCGGTGAGCGCTTCGAACGGGCAGCCCTTCGTGACCATCGCCATCCCGTGCTTCAACGAGGCCCGGTTCATCGGTCCGTGCCTGCGAGGCGTGTTCGGTCAGGACTACCCGAGGGAGCTGCTCGAGATCCTGGTCGCGGACGGCGGCTCGACCGATGGCACCCTGGGGGAGCTGGCCGGCCTGGCGGCCGAGGACCCACGCCTGGTCCTCATCGACAACCCGGCGCGCCTGCAGGCCTCCGGCATGAATGCCATCCTGCGCCGGGCCCGGGGGGACGTCATCCTTCGCATGGACGTCCACTGTGAATATGCCGGCGACTACGTGGCCAAGTGCGTCCAGGTCCTGGAGCGCACCGGGGCCGACAACGCCGGAGGAGCGCAACGCGCCAGCGCCACCAGTCCATTCCAGCGCGCCCTGTGCGCGGCGCTGGAGAGCCCGCTGGGAGTCGGAGGCGCCAGCTACCGCTCGGCCAGGAAGGAAGGGTTCGTCGACACCGTCTTCCTCGGCGCCTTCCGGCGCCGGGTCTTCGAGGAGGCGGGCCTCTACGATCCCGGGGCCGTCACCAACGAGGATGCCGAGTTGAATCAGCGCCTCCGCGCGGCCGGGGGGCGGATCTACCTGTCACGTGAGATCGTGGTGAGCTACCACCCGCGCGCCTCGTTCCGGGCCATGGCCCTCCAGTACTTCCGCTACGGGCGGGGCCGGGCGCGCACGGTGCTCAAGCATGGTGCCCGCCATTCGGTGCGAGGGATGCTCCCGGCGCTGGCCGTCGCCACCGGCGTGCTGCTGCTCGCCACCGCGCAGCTCCAGCCGTTCACTCCCTGGCTGGCCGGCGCCTTCGCCGGCCTGACCGGAGCCGAGGCGGTGCGGGTCGGGCGGGGCGGCGGCGTGGCCCAGATCCTGAGGGTCTGGGCCATCTTCCCGGTGCTTCACGCCTCGCACGGGCTCGGCTTCTTGGCTGGCCTGGCGCGCTACCTGTGGCGCCCGGACTGGAGCGACCCGGAGCGACTCCCGCCGCGTGCGGGCTCAGGCCTTGACGACCCGGGGGCCCTTCGATCCCTGGAAGACCAGCGGCGCCAGCAGGTTCCGTGAATCGACGACCAGCTGGACATCGCGGAACAGGCCGGCGTCCCTGAACAGGTCGTGCGCGGTGGAGACCACCACGGCGTCGTGTCCGCCGAAGGCCTCGGCCGTGAGCGGGATGGAGGCCAGGTCCAGGGCGTGCTTTCGCCCTTTTCGCGTCTTCGGGAAGAAGGGGTCGCAGTAGGAGACCTCGGCACCACCGTCCCGCAGCAGCTCGATGATCTCGTAGGAGGGTGACTCGCGGTCGTCGTCGATGTTGGCCTTGTACGCCAGGCCGAGCACCAGCACCCGGGAACCCTTGAGCGCCTTTCCGTCCTGGTTGAGGGCCCCGACCAGCTTCCCCACCACGTACTCCGGCATGCGGGTGTTGATCTCCCCCGCCAGCTCGATGAAGCGGGCCCAGTGGCCATATTCGGCCGCCTTCCAGGACAGGTAGAAGGGGTCGAGGGGGATGCAGTGCCCGCCCAGCCCGGGCCCCGGGTAGAAGGGCATGAAGCCGAAGGGCTTGGTCTTGGCGGCTTCGATGACCTCCCAGATGTCGATGTCCATCCGATCGAAGATGACCTTGAGCTCGTTCACCAGCGCGATGTTCACCGACCGGAAGATGTTCTCCAGCAGCTTGGACGACTCGGCCACGCGGGCGCTGGAGACCGGGACCACCCGGTCCATGGCCGCGCCGTAGAGCGCCACCGCCGCCTGGGTGGAGGCCGGGTCGAGCCCACCGACGATCTTGGGGATGCTCTTGGTTGAGTAGTCCTTGCGCCCCGGGTCCTCGCGCTCGGGCGAGAAGGCGAGCAGGAAGTCGATCGAGCAGCGGAGCCCGCCCTCCTCCAGGATGGCCCGCACCTCGGTGTCGGTGGTGCCCGGGTAGGTGGTGGACTCGAGCACCACCAGCTGGCCACGGTGCAGCCGCCGCGCGATCTGCCGGGAAGTCTCGTGGATGTAGGAGTTGTCCGGCTCGCGATGCGGTCCCAGCGGTGTCGGCACGCAGATGAGGATGGCGTCGCAGGCGCGCAAGCCCTCGAAGTCGGTGCTGGCGAGGTAGCGGCCGCTGGCCACCGCCGTCGCGACCCGCTCCGGGCCGATGTGCTTGATGAACGACTCGCCACGTGAGATGGCGTCGACCTTGCGTTGGTCGACGTCGAAGCCGGTGACCCGGAATCCGGCCTCGGAGAAGACCAGCGCCAGCGGCAAGCCGACGTAGCCCTGGCCGATGACGCCGACCACGGCGGTCCTGTCCTCGATCTTCCGTAGGAGCTCGTTCATGGGGATGGTTCGGCGACCCGTGCCGCCGCGATGGCCCCAGTGTAAGCCACCAGGGGCGGAGCCGGAAGGAGCGGCTGCCGATTCGCCGTACCCCGACGGACCGTTGCCAGCACGTTCCGGGTGGGTGCATCATCCCGCGCCCCGGCGCCCGGGGAGGGCACCAGGGAGGTGGATGACCGTGCGTTCGGCTGGCGCAGCCCACATGTTGGCGCCCATGCTGGTGGCGGTCGCGAGCTTCGGCTGCCGCGCGCCCACGCCGCCGCGGGCCTTCATCCTCGACGACGCCGTCAAGGTGGGTGCCGACGGACGCCTGCTCAGCCTGGTCCCGCTCGACGGCTACCTGCGGTCGAACCCGGCCTGGGACGGCCGCTCCATCACGCTGGCCGGGGCGCGCGGCGAGACGGTGGCCTTCCAGGTGATGATCCAGTCCGGTTCGCGCCCGCTCCCGGCCGTGGACCTGCGGATCCCGGAGCTGCGGCGCCAGGGCGGCGGGCGCATCGACGGCGCCCGGTTCGCTACCTTCCGGGAGTGGTACCTCCCGGTGACGGTCCCCAGCACGTCGCCAGGCGGCAGCGCCGGCCCGGGTGAGTACCCCGACGCGCTGGTCCCGGCCGGCACGCCGGGGTGGGGCCTGCCGATGGAGGTGCCGGCTGGGCGCACCCAGGGGCTCTGGATCGACCTCGCCATCCCGGGAGAGAGCCAGGCCGGCAGCTACCGCGGCACCGTCGAGGTCGTCGCCGCCGGCGGGTCCCTGGCCCGCTTCGACCTGGTCCTGACCGTCCACGACTTCTCGCTTCCAGCCGAGCGCCACCTGCGGTGGCGAATCGGCTACAGCGGCTGGGAGCAGGTGCCGGATCGGCTCGGCCTCGCCGAGGGCAGCCAGGCGCGGCTCGAGCTCGAGCGTGACCTCTACCGGCTGGTCTGGGAGGGGCACCGCGCCGTGCCCACCACCCACTACCACCGCCTGCCCGTCGAGGCGCGCGGCGCGGGCGCGGCCTTGACCATCGACTGGACCGCCTTCGATCGGCGCTTCGGTCCGTACCTGGATGGCTCGGCCTTCGCCGATGGGGTGCCCATCCCCATCTTCTCGCTGCCCATCAACCTCCATGCGGGGTGGCCCGGTCGCCTCCCGGCCGACCCGGCCCAGGTCGACGCGGCGCTGCTGACGGCCGCCGCCAGGCAGGTGGGGCGCCACTGGGACGAGCGGGGGTGGCGCGTCGAGGACACCTTCGTCTACGTGGCCGACGAGCCCGGGCCGGAGCGGTACGCCAGCATCCGGAAGGCGTGCGCGGCCATCCGGGCCGGGGACCAGCGCATCCGCACCTCGGTCGCCTTCTACACGCAGTTCGCGCGTCATGGGCGGGAGCTGGCGAGGGAGTTCGCCGGGCTGGTGACCATGTGGGACGTGGCGGGGGACTACCTCGACGTGCCCGCGCTTCGGGCACGGCAGGCCGCGGGCGACCCGGTCGGCTTCTACCAGGGCGGCGAGCCGTTCCAGGGGGGCGAGGCTCTCGACAACGACGGGCTGGCCCTCACCACCTGGCCCTGGATCGCCTGGCGGTACGGCCTGGACGGGCTCTACCTCTACAACATGACCGAGTGGACCTACTTCCGCCTCGACCGCGCCGAGGTGCCCTGGAAGAAGGGCAAGCGGGAGATCTGGGAGAACCCGCTCAACCAGTCCTGGGCCACCAACAGCCAGGGCGTGCTGATCTACCCGGGCCAGTACGTCGGCGTCCGCGGCGTGGTCCCCTCGATCCGCCTGAAGCAGGTGCGCCGCGGCATGCAGGACTACGAGTACCTCTGGCTGGCGAGGCAGGCTGGCCGCGGCGCCGAGGCGGACGCCGCCGCCCGCCGCCTCGTCCCCAGGGCGCTGCACGAGGCCGGGCCGCCCGGAGAACTCGGCGCTCGCGGAGCCTGGGAGCGGGATCCGCGGGCCTGGGCCGCAGCCCGCGCCGGGCTGGCGGCCGCCATCACCGCGAGCGCACCTCGATGAGCGACGCCTGGAGGGTGCCCTTGCCGTACACCTGCCGGTAGTAGCGCAGGAACTTGGACACCATCGAGTCGGGGTCGTCGAGGGACAGGTAGGCTTGGCGGTTGGCGCTGGGCAGGTCCGCCATCAGGTTGCGCACCGCCCAGGCGTCGATGGCGACGGGGTCGGTCCCGGCCACGATGGTCCTCTTCCGCACGCAGCTGAGGGCCGAGTGGCGGATGTCCTCGGGACCGTCGGGGCCGACAGGCTTGAAGGCCACCCACTCGGCGACCGTCAGGATCAGGTCCGGCGCCCGGATCTCGAGGGCGAACTGGGCCAGCGGCCCAGCCATACGCCAGGACGCGCTCGGGAAGCCGCGTCCGAAGTAATGGACCGACCGGTAGCCCTTGGCCAGGGGGTGCGTGCCCAGCGCCCCCGCGCTCATGTCGACGACACCCATGGGTGACTTGCAGGCTCCGGTGAATCCGGCCGAGCCGTGCTCGTTGGCCGTGGTCATGTTGATCCAGGTGAGCTTCCGTCCGGACGGCACCAGGCGTCCGGCCTCGCGGCGCAAGACGCCGCCAGCGAAGTCCACCACCAGCCCGGTGAGCGGGGAGGTGAAGCGCGGCCAGGTCAGCGGGGTCCTGGCCTCGTCCACCCAGCTCTTGGCCAGGCGGAAGGAGCGCGCGAAGTCCCAGTGGTAGCCGTCGCGGTCCTCGCCTGGCTGGATGGGCCCGCGGTTGTCGCCCCCGTAGACGCCGTGCTCGTGGCCCGGGTCGTGCCAGTGGTCGCCCGACAGCGAGCTCTCGCCCGCGTCGACGAGCCCGACGAAGCTGACCGGCGCGCCGAGCCGCCGGAAGTGCGGGATGAGATCGCCGAGCCGGTTCCACCCCGGGACATCGACGTTCCGCTCGGACGGGTGGGTCCAGGCTCTCGACAGCCCGGAGCCGTCACGCAGCCGGAAATGGGTGTTCTCGAAGACCATGACCTCGCCGGAAAACCCGGGGAGGTCGAGGACCCTCTCCACGACGCGCTTCACCGCCGCGACGTTGGTCATCCCCTGGTTCCACCACTGCGCGCTCACCTTGATGATGACCACGTCATCGGTGCCGACCACGGTGCCGATGCCACCCAACCCGGCCAGCACCGCGTCGACGTTCTCGGCGGGCGTACCGCCCTGGGCGACCTGGATCCTGGCGCGGTCGCGCACCGGATCCTCGGGGGGGAGCGCTGGCGTGGCCGTGAACGACCCGAGCTGGGTGTACCTGGCGATGGCCCGCCGGAACTTTCCGCCCAGCATCAGGGCCGCACCCCCCGCGCCGACCGCGGCCAGCCCGCCGATCAGGAAGACCCTTCGAGACGGATGGAAGCGCGTGCCGTTGGCCACCTGGGAAACCTAACACGGGCCGTGGGCCGCGCCAGTCGTTCGGTCCCGGGGACCGGCCGTGCGGCTCCCGGTCGTGCCATAGTGGGGGGGTGACGATGGGGCGAGCCAGCTACGCCGTCGCCGTGGAGCGGCCGGAGGACGTGCGGGAGGCGCTGCAGCGCATCTGGCGTGACAATCTCACGCTGGGGATCAGCCCCGAGGAGAAGTTCAGGCGGCTCTACCTGGAGGCGCCCGACCCGGCCCGGCAGGTCTTCGTGCTGCGGGTTCGCGACGCGGCCAGCGGCGAGGAGCGCATCGTCGGCGCCAAGGGCTTCGCCATCCGGCGGTACTGGGTGGAGGGCCGGGAAGTGGGCGCCGCCATCTTCGGTGACTTCGCCGTGGAGGCTGCTCACCGGAACTTGCTGCCGGCGCTGCAGCTGGCGCGCCTGGCGCGCCAGCAGGTGCGGGAGCGCTTCGAGGTCGGCTACGGGTTTCCCAACCAGAAGGCGGTCGGCGTCATGTTGCGCGCCGGCTTAGTCGCGCTCGGCACGGACACGCGCTACGCCCGCGTCCTGCGCCACGCGGCCTACGCCGCCAGGCTCGCCGAGCGGCCCGGCTTCCCAGCTGCGCTGGCTCGGCTGGTGGCACGGCCGGGCCTGGCCCGCGCCGCCGGTGCCGTGACGGACCTGGTACGGCTGGCGCTCGGCCTGCCGCGCACCCTGCGCGCGGCGGGCGGATTCCGGCTGGGCTGGTGCGACCGCCCGGACGGCCGGTTCGACGAGCTCTGGGCCGCCGCCCGGCCGGAGTACCCGGTGGTCGGGGCCCGGACCGAGGCGTTCCTGGCCTGGCGCTACCCGGGTCTCTCCATCGCCACGCTGACCCGCCGCGGCGGCGGCCTGCGTGCCTACGCGGTGGTCGAGCTTGAGCCGTCCACTGGCGCGGCGCACCTGCGGGATCTCTTTGGCCACCACGCCGAACTCGGGGCCCTGGTGGACCTGCTCCTGCCCGCGCTCTGGAGACGAGGTGCCGCCAGCATGTCGGTGCGCTTCCTGGGCGCGCCGCGGGTGCGGGAGTTGCTGGCCAACCGGGGCTTCGTGGCCCGGGACAAGGGGCGGACCGTGGTGGTGCAGCCGGGCGTCCAGGCGCCCGACGGCGGGCCCTTGACGAGCCCGGACCAGTGGCACCTCTTCGACGCGGACGAGGACGCGTGACGACTCGGCAGCCCGTGGAGCCGTCATGGGCGCCGGCTCCCTCCGGCCTGGCATCATCAACTGCGCCGGGCACGGAGCGGCGGGACGATTGCCCGGTGTGCGGGGGGCGCGAGCTGCGTCCCAGGGTGGCGCCGCGAACCTGGGTCGGCGAGCGGGACTTCGGGTCCCTGCGGGGGTCGTTGGGCGTCTCCTGCTGCGCCGCTTGCGGCTTCGTGTTCGTGAACCCCCGGCCAGGCGCCCCGCTCCTCGAGGCGTTCTACGGCGGGCCGGACTACGCGTTCCATGACCCGTGCGCCATCGCCTCGGGGGAGCCGCGCGGCCTCGAGGTGCTGGGCCTCCTCGCCCGGCGCCTGGCCGGGCGCCGGCTCCTCGACTTCGGCTGCGGCGCCGGCATGCTCCTCCGCTGCGCCGCCCGGGCAGGCTGGGTGGCCACCGGCTTCGACGTGGCGGCCCCGGCGGTCCAGGCCTGCCGGCTCCAGGGGCTGGACGCGACGGCGGACCTGGCCTCGCTCCCGCCCGCCGGCTTCGACGCCGTGGTCCTGCATCACGTCCTGGAGCACCTGTCCGAGCCGAGGCAGGCGCTGGGGGCCGTGCGCGCCCTGCTCGCGCCAGGTGGGCGGCTCTTCGTCGAGGTGCCGAACGTCCGGTCGCTCCGCGCCCGCCTCTCCCCTCCACTCCTGGTCAGGCACGCCCGCTTCGACGAGCGTTTTCGCGCCTTCCCGATCCACCTCTCCTACTTCGACCCGCGGACGCTCTCCCGGCTGCTCGCCGCCGAGGGCTTCCTGGTCGAGGCCGGCACCACCCGTGGGGCCGGGCTCGACGTGCTGCTGCGCGAGCCGGAGCCGGGTGCCGCCGCGGCCTCCACCGCTGGGGCCACCGTGCCGGGAGCAGCGCTGGCCACCCGGCCGGGGCTGCTGGAGCGCCTGGTCCGCGCCGCCAAGCCGGTGGCAAAGCCCCTGCTGCGCCGGCTCCTGCTGGAGCGCGGCCTGGGGGAGAACGTGGTGGTGCTGGCGCGGGTCTCGGGCTGAGCGGTCGCCGCGCTACCGCTCGACGCAGACCAGGGGACGCTTCCCGGCCGGCGACGTCGGGATCTCGGCGACGACCTCGAGCCGGACCGGGACGCCGCTGAGATACTTGGAGGTCGCGTCGAGGACGCGCTGGCGCATGGACTCGTCGAGCCCGGCGGTGGGGACCACCTTCAGCGTCACCGAGCCGTCGCGGTGCTGCACCACCTGCCACTGCCTGACTCCGGTGGACAGCGCGGTGAGGACGATGTTGAAGAGCAGGCCGTTGACGCGCCGTCCGGCCCCGTCCCGAAGTGTCTCGGTGACTCGCCCCTCGACGCGTTCGAGGCGCGGCAGCTCGCGACCGCACTCGCACCGGCCGGGCGGCGCGGCCACCGCCAGGTCGCCATTGGCGTAGCGGACGAACGGCATGCCGTAGTTGTGGAGGTCGGTGAGCACCACCTCGCCGATCTCGCCTGGCTGGGCCGGCCGCTCGCTGCCGCCCTCCCTCACCACCAGCTCCACGACCAGGTTCTCCATGGAGACGTGCATGCCGGCATGGGCCGGGCACTCGGCCGCGATGAGCATCACCTCGCGGCAGCCGTAGGTCTCGTAGACGCCCGGCCCGAAGGCCTGCTCCAGGACGGTCCGGTCGCCGGGCGTCAGGGTCTCGGCGCCACAGATGACCGGGATGGGATCCCAGCTGCGGGCACGCTGCTCCACCACGTAGCGCGCCAGCGCCGCGCCCGCCTGGGAGTAGCAGACGATGGCGCGGGGCTGCAGCCGGCGGATTCCGTCGACGACCGTGGCCAGCACCGCGTCGTCAACCCGCCCGCAGTCGAAGTAGTGGTCGCGGCGGAGGAGGCGGTCGAGCCGGATCTTGCGCAGCTGGGCGGCGCTGCGCTTGACGGGGAGCGAGCCCCAGAAGTGGAGCGCCCGATCGCCGGGCCGGTAGCCCGACCACTGGTAGCCCCGCATCTTGACCGCCAGGCGCCAGCGCTCCGAGAGGTCGTCGAAGCCGAACTCCAGCGGCCGGCCCGTGCTGCCCCCGGTCGTCTTCTTGATGGTCGGCAACGGGGAGGCGGTGGACGAGCGGGTCTCCTGCGTGCCGCGCAGGTCCGCGGAGGTGAAGATGGGCAGCTTCCGCAGGTCGTCCGGCGAGCGGATGTCGCCGGGGGCCTGCCCGGCCCCCTCCCACCGGTCCCGGTAGAACGGCACGTGGGCCCAGGTGTGGGCCATGAGCCGGCGCAGCTCCTCCGCCTGGCGGGCCCGGAGCGCTTCGATGGAGAGCCACTGGGACCGCTCGAGCTCGCGCCAGAGCCGGACGGTGGGACGGCGCTTGAGGCCACCCTCCCAGAGCGGGAGGAGGATGCCGCGAAAAAGGGGACCGTAGAGATCCACGCGCTACCCCCGGCGAATACTGGTCGGCCGCTCCAAGCGAGCCGAACCATGGTACCAGAATGGCCCTGTCACCCCAGCAGGGATGGTCGGGGCCCAGGGCGGCGGGAGAGCGCCTCCTGGTAGAGTTCGAGGTAGTCGCGTAGCATCCGCTCCGCGGAGAAGCGCTCCAGGGCGGCGACGCGTGCTCTCAGGCCACAGGCGCGGCCGAGGTCCTGGTCGGCCCGGAGCCGTGCGATCCGTTCGCGCAGCCCGGCCTCGTCTCCGGCCGGGACCATGAACCCGGTCAACCCCTCCTCGAGGACATCCGGTACGCCGCCGACCCGAGTCGAGACCACCGGAAGGCCGGTGGCCATGGCCTCGGGGATCACCAGCGGCAGACCCTCGCTGTCCGAGGAGAGCGCGAAGGCGTCGAGCGCGTTGAGCAGGTCCGGCACGTCTCGCCGGGCTCCGAGCAGGTGGACGAACGGCGCGACGCCGAGCGCGGCCGCCAGCCGGGAGAGCGCCGGCATCATGGGCCCGTCGCCGGCCACCAGGAGGCGGGTCCGGTCGCCCAGCAGGGGCGCGACGGCACGCAGCAGCAGCCCCTGGTTCTTCTCCGGCGCGAGCCGCCCCACCGTGCCGACCACCCAGGCCTCCAGGGCGATGCCGAGCTCCGCCCGGACGCGTTCGCGGGCGGCCTGGTCCGGGGCAAACCGCTCCAGCTCGATGCCGTTGCTGATGACCGAGAGCCGGCGCTCGTTGATCTCCCGGCGGGCGCGGGCGAACGCCGCGGTCTCGGGAGAGACGGCGACGAAGGTGTCCACGCAGAGCGCGGCCAGCCTGGCCACGACCAGCTGCTGGGTGCTGCACGGGTTCCGGCCGTGCTTGGTGTGCACGACCGCGAGGCGCGCCAGCCGGCCGGCCGGAGCGCCGTACATGAGGGCCATCCGGTTGTGGGTGTGGACGAGATCCACCCGGTTGGCACCGAGCCAGCGGGAAAGGCGGAGCACCAGCGCCGGGTCGGCACCCTGCCTTCGGCGCTCCACCCGAGCGACCGCCGCTCCGGCGGCCAGGAACTCGGGGGCCAGACGGCCATCCGGGGGCGGGGCCAGCGAGATGGCCGTCACCCGGTGCCCGGCCCGGACCTGGCCCGCGGCCAGGTCGAGCGCCACGCGCTCCTGGCCCCCGAGCTCGAGCGAGGACAGGACGTGGGCGATGTGGATCCCTTCTCTCACGGGAACCTCATGGCCGCCCCGGTTCTGGGCTGAATCCCACCGAGTCGCTCCGGTCGACGCGCCGGCCGGGGGAGGGGACGGGGGGCACCTGGCCGGCGTTGCTGAATCTGACCGTGACGCCGACCAGCAGCACGTGCACGGTCGAGGAGGCGCCCCTCAAGACCTGGTGGGCGATGCTGTACCGGCCCGTGGCCTGGAGCCACTCCGAGAAGATCCAGGTCAGGCCAGCGTCCCCGCGCAGCGCGTTGCTCGGAGGTGCCTCGACGGTGCCGACCACCGGCGGCCTGGTCTGGATGAAGCCGGCTGAGCCGCTCAGCAGGCGCCGCCGCTCCCCGTCGAGCGCCAGCGTCCCGCGCAGCACCACCTCGTTGCTCTCGGACAAGGTGCCGGTCTGGAGCATGGGGAGGACCGCATGCAGGGCGGTGAGGGAGGCCTCGCCGGCGCCCGCCGCGTAGCGGATGGTCAGGCTGGCGGCGGGGCTGAGCGTGGGCGCCTCCTGGCCAACGGTCCTCACCAGCTGCATGCCGGCCGTCACCTGGCCGTTCCAGCGATCGTCGAAGTCCCGGTTCCAGTTGCCGAAGACCGAATTGGTCCAGGACTCGAGGTGCGGCTGCAAGGTGGGAGCATCCAGTGGCCTGAGCGAAGCGAAGCTGGCGACGATGCCGAGGCCGACCGAGTCCGACTGGAACAGCCGGTCGAGCCGGAGCAGCCCGGTCACGGTCGAGTTTCCCTGGTCGAGCGCGTCCGGGCGTGCCACCTGCGAGCCACGGAGTTCCTGGCCCAGCCGGAGGGTGGGTGACGCCTCCCAGGCGAAGGTCTGGTGGAAAGTGCCCGTCAGCAGCACGCCACCGTTCGGGTCCAGCAAGTCCGGCCGCCCGGCATCCGCGGCAGGCTGGCTGATGCGAAAGGCGGTATCGCCCCGGGCGACGCTGGCGCCCACCGTGAGCATGGTGCCCAGGCTGGGCTCGGCGGCAAGGTTGAGGTCCGCGAAGTTCGAAAAGGCGCTCGCGCCGTCGAGTGTCAGGTTCCAGACCAGAAGGTAGCTGGCGCGCCATACCTGCCGGGGGGTGCCGAACTGGAGCATCAGGCCCGGTCGAGCCTCGAAGGAGTGTTGCAGGCCATAGGCCGGGGCGGCCGCGGTGGTGACGGCGTTGGCCGCTCCGTCGAACTGGATGATGGTCTCGGCCCCGGTTCGGCCCGCCAGGACGGCGGCCGTTACCATCAGGATCCAGCCGGCGACCCTGGAGAGAAGGCAGCGCCGTCGCGTCGGTTCCACTTGTGGCGTCCCTCCCCTTCCGGGCAACATAGCAAGAGGTTGAAATCGTGAGTCGGCTTTCGAGCGAGGCCGGCTTGCCTGGAGCGCCAGGGACGAATGGCTAGCGAATCCCAGCAGGGAGCATCGCCGCTTCGGCAGGGCGTCCGGCGCGCCATGTCGGCGGCGCTTCCGCGCAGCCTCTTCATGATCTCGGGGCCGCCTGGGAGCAGCTCCATCGCGCTCACCTTCGACGACGGCCCCGACCCCACCCACACTCCTGCCGTGCTGGACCGCCTCCGCGCGCTCGACCTGCGCGCCACCTTCTTCGTGATCGGCTCCAGGGCCGAGGCCCACCCTGGGCTGGTCCGGCGCATGGTCGACGAGGGGCACGAGATCGGCCATCACTCCTGGTCGCACGGGCGGCCGAGGGAGACCTCGGCGGCCATGCTGACGGAGGAGGTCCGGCGCACCACCAGGATCCTGCGGTCGCTTACGGAGAGGCCGGTGCGCCTGTTTCGCCCTCCCAACGGGAAGGTGACGCCGGGCAAGCTCCTCGGCCTCTGGTCGCTCCGGCAGAGCGTGGTGCTCTGGAACCGGGACCCGAAGGACTACGCCCTGCGGGGCCTAGGCCAGTTCCAGCGCTGGTTCGATTCCGAGCCGCTTCAGGGCGGCGACATCGTCCTGCTGCACGACATCCACGCCGGCGTCATCCCCGTGCTGGACGCCTTCGTGGAGCGGGCCGCCTCCCTGGGGCTGGGCTTCACGACGCCCTCGGAGTGGATCGGTGGCTGAGCCGCCCACCATCCTCTACTTCGGCAACGACTGGGAGGCCGAGAACCGGACCTCCAGTCACCACGTGGCGCGCTGGCTGGCGGCACGCTACCGGGTCATCTACGTCGAGTGCCCGGGGCTGCGGGCCCCAAAGAGCACCGGGCGAGATCTTCGCAAGGTCTTGCGCAAGCTCCGGCTGGCCTTGGCCGGGCCGAGGCCCCAGCCCGAAGGGCTCTCGGTCCAGACCCTGCTCCAGATTCCGCTGCACCGCTTCGGCCTGGTGCGGCGCCTCAACCGGGCGCTCATCCTCTGGACGCTGCGGCGGCTGCTGCGGCGGCAGCGGGTCCGCGCGCCCGTGACCTGGTTCGTGGTGCCGCATCTCTCGGGCGTGGTCGGGCGCCTGGGCGAGCGGCTCTCGGTCTACTACTGCATCGACGACTACGCCTCCCTGCCGGACGTGGACGCCGCCGCGGTACGGGCCATGGACGAGGAGCTGACCAGGCGCGCCGGCCTGGTGTTCGTGGCGTCCGGGACCCTGCTGGCCGGAAAGTCGAAGCTCAACCCGGAGACCCACCTCTCGCCACACGGCGTCGACTTCGAGCACTTCGTCCGGGCGCAGGACCCGGCACTCCAGGTGCCGGCGGATGCGTCGGGCCTGTCCCGGCCCGTGATCGGCTTCTTCGGGCTCATCGAGCGCTGGATCGATCTCGGGCTGGTGGCCTGGCTGGCGGAGCGGCGGCCGGCCTGGACCTTCCTGATGATCGGCCGGCTGGCCGTCCCCGAGGCCGAGACCCCGCGGCGGCCCAACCTGGTCTACCTCGGCCGCCGGCCCTACGAGACGCTGCCCGCATACGGCAAGGCTTTTTCGGCCGCGCTCATCCCGTACCACCTGACGCCCCAGGTGCTGCACGCCAACCCGCTCAAGCTGCGGGAGTACCTGGCCATGGGCAAGCCGATCGTGTCGGTGTCGACCCCGGAGATCGAGAAGTTCCGCGCCCACGTGCGCATCGGCCGGACGCGGGAGGAGCTGCTGGCCCACCTCGATTCAGCGGTGGGGACCGGGCTCACGCCTGCCCAGGTGCAGGCGCAGACGGCGCTGGCCTCCACCATGACCTGGGACGCCAACCTCCAGCGCGTCCAGGAGCGCGTGGAGGCGATGCTGGCCAGG
>JANPOM010000608.1:0-2311 GCA_031427995.1 Anaeromyxobacter sp.
CATGTTGCATGCCGTTTGCGCCGCGCCACGCCCATCAAACCAAGCAATCCCGAACCGAACAGCCACGCGGCCCACCGGCTCGAGCCGGCGCAGGTTGACCCGTCCGCCCAGCGCCGCCAGCAAGGGAACAGCCGCCACCACCGCCCAGGGCTCCACGGCCGCCGGGACCACCGGCACCACGGTGACCGGTGGCGCCGCGGCGACGCCCGGCGAGGCGCCTGGGCCGTCAGCCTCATGCCCGGCCTCCTTCAGGTACTCCTGCATCGCCGTCTTCAGGTTCTCGGAGAGCGGCCCGAAGATGGCCTGGACCCCGTTGCCCACCACCAGCACGCCCGCGGCGCCCAGCTCCTTCAGCCTGGCCTGGTTCACCAGGGCCGGCTCCCGCACCGAGATCCGCAGGCGGGTGATGCAGGCGTCGAGCGCCTTCAGGTTGGTGCGCCCGCCGAAGGCCAGCACCAGCTCCTTCGACTTGCCGAAGCGTCCGCTCCCCGCCCCCGCGCCGCTGGCGTGGATCTGGGCCTCGTCCTCGCGCCCGGGCGTCTTGAGGTGGAGTCCGCGGATGGCCGCCGTGAAGGTGGCGTAGTAGACGCCCGCGTAGATGGGCCCGAGCACCAGCACCAGCCACCACTTCTGCGAGAAGGGGTTGAGGACGTTGAAGACCACGAAGTCGATGCCGCCCTGGGAGAAGGTGAAGCCCATGTGGGCGCCCAGGCTGGCCATGAGGAACTGGGCCGAGGCCACCAGCACGGCGTGCAGCAGGTAGAGCTGCGGCGCCACGAAGAGGAAGGCGAACTCGATGGGCTCGGTGATGCCGGTCAGGAAGGAGGTGAGCGCGGCCGAGATCATCATGCCGCCGACCGCCGCCTTGTTCTCGGGCCTGGCGCTCTGCCAGATGGCCAGGGCCGCCGCCGGCAGGCCGAACATCTTGAAGAGGAAGGCGCCGGCCAGGATCCCGGCGGTGGGGTCACCCGAGAAGTAGCGGGGGATGTCGCCGGTCACCACCTTGCCCGAGGCGTCGGTGAAGCTGCCGATCTCGTAGAAGAAAGGGGCGTTCCAGATGTGGTGGAGGCCGAATGGCACCAGCATCCGCTCCACGAAGCCGTAGACCGTGGCCGCCAGCCGCGGGTCACCCACCGCGGCCCAGTGCGAGAAGACGTTGATGCCAGACTGGATCGGCGGCCAGACGACGGAGAGCACCGCGCCCAGGGCGATGGCGCCGATGGCCGTGATGATGGGGACGAAGCGCTTGCCAGCGAAGAAGGCCAGGTAGGGCGGGAAGGAGATCTTGTAGAAGCGGTTGAACATGGCCGCCGCCAGGGCGCCGGCCAGGATGCCGCCGAAGACCCCGGTCTGCATCGCCTTGATGCCCATGATGGTGACCGGCACCTGGCCCCAGAAGGCGGCCATCACGCCCATGGTGGCCAGCATCACCGTGTAGCCGATGGTGGCCGCCACCGCCGAGACGCCGTCGTTCTCGGTGAAACCGAGCGCCACGGCCACGGCGAAGATGAGCGCCATGTTGCCGAAGACCACCTCGCCCGAGTTCTTCATCAGCTCGGAGACCAACGGGGGGATCCACTCGAAGTGGGCCGCCCCGATGCCCAGCAGCAGGCCGGCCACCGGCAGCACCGCCACCGGCAGCATCAGCGACTTGCCGACTTTCTGCAGGAAGCCGAAGGCGTTGGCGAAGATCGAGGCGCCTGCCTGCCCGGGCGCGGCGGTCGTGGTCATGAGGTCACCCTCGCCGCCTGGACCGGGTCGGCCTCCTCGACCTGCTTCGCCAGCACCGCCCGCACCTCGGCCGTGGTCCGGCAGCGCAGCACCTCGTTGGCGAGGTCGGCGCACTCGTGCAGCCGCCAACGCGACAGCGCCGCCTTGACCGGCACGATGGCCGGGACGCTCACCGAGAGCTCGTCCACCCCGAGCCCGACCAGCAGCGGCACCGCCAACGGGTCTGAGGCGATGCCGCCGCAGACGCCCACCCACTTGCCGTACTCGTGGGCCCCTTCCACGGTCATGGCGATGAGCCTCAGCACGGCAGGGCTCAGCGCATCGGCGTTGCGGGCCAGCTTGGCGTGACCTCGATCTGTCGCCAGCGTGTACTGGGTCAGGTCGTTGGTGCCGATGGAGAAGAAGTCGACCTCGCGGGCGAGCAGCTCGACGATGACCGCCGCCGAGGGCACCTCGATCATGACGCCGACCTTGACGGCCCGCTGGATGCTCCCCTGCTCCTCGGCCAGGATCTGCTTGGCGGCGCGGATCTCCTCCAGCGAGGAGATCATGGGGAACATGAGGTGGACCTTGCCGGACG
>JANPOM010000609.1:0-1277 GCA_031427995.1 Anaeromyxobacter sp.
AGCAAAGACAGGATCTGCGCCAGCTTGTCGCGCATCTCCAGCCGCGGGACGATGGCGTCGATCATGCCGTGCTCGAGCAGGAACTCGGAGCGCTGGAACCCGGGCGGCAGCTTCTCGCGGATGGTCTGCTCGATGACGCGCGGGCCGGCGAAGCCGATCAGGGCCTTCGGCTCGGCGATGATCACGTCGCCAAGCCAGGCGAAGGAGGCGGCCACGCCCCCGGTGGTCGGGTGGAGCATCACCGAGATGTAGGGCTTGCGGACGGCGCGGAAGCGGTTGAGCGCCGCCGAGGTCTTGGCCATCTGCATGAGGGAGAAGATCCCCTCCTGCATGCGGGCGCCGCCGGTGGAGCTGAAGACGATGCAGGGGATGCGCCGCTCGTAGGCGCGGTCGATGACCCGCGCCACCTTCTCGCCCACCACCGAGCCCATCGACCCGCCCATGAACTCGAAGGCGAAGGAGCCGATCGAGACCGGGTGGCCGCCGATGGAGCCGACCGCGGAGATGAAGGCGTCGCGCAGGCCGGTGGTCTTGAGAGTGGCCTTGAGCCGGTCCTTGTACTTCTTGGCGTCGCTGAAGCCGAGCGGGTCCTGGGGCGTCAGATCGGCGTCGAGCTCCTGGAAGGTCCCCGGGTCGAGCAGCAGGTCGAAGCGGCGCCGCACCGGCAGCAGCTCGTGGTGGCCGCAGAGCGGGCAGATGTTCCAGTTCTTCTCGAGATCGGCCTTGTAGATGACCTCGGCGCAGCCGTCGCACTTGTTCCAGATCCCCTCGCCCTTCTTGGCGGGAGGCGGCTGGGCCTCGACGGGGCCCCCCTTGGTCTTGAGCTTCTTTTCCTTCGAGAACCAGGCCATGGGTGCGGAGCTCCTCGGTGCGTTCGAGCCGGTACGATGGAACGCCCCGGCCGGGCCTGTTTACACCCGGAAGCGGGGTCGGGGGAACTTGAAGGTCGGGCCAGCGGCTCGACGAGGCGCGTCAAGGAAGAGGATGGCAGCCTGGTGCCCGACCACGGCCGATTGCCACTGCGAGCGCCGGGACTCCAGCGGATTGGGCGGTTCGGCCGGGCGGCCTGGCCGTGCGCTGGTCCCGCCTCAGAACCTGAAGGTGTCGCCCACTTCCAGGATGCGCAGGTTGGGGAGCCTGAGCGCGGCCACCTCGCGGCGCAGCTTCGGCAGGTAGGCTGGCTTCAGGTGGTAGAGCAGGATCGGCAGGTCGCCGCGGTCGAGCTTGGCCAGCTCCCGGGCCAGGGTGTGCGGCGTGAGGTGGCCGGAGAGATCGGC
>JANPOM010000610.1:0-3880 GCA_031427995.1 Anaeromyxobacter sp.
GTTGGGGAGCTTCTTGTAGTGGCCGCGGTGGCGTTGGTCCTTGGTCGAGTGGCGGAGCAGGAGGTCGTGCAGCTGCTTGACGTGGTTCTCGGTGAGCGTGAGCTCGCGCCAGGACTCGAAGACCAGCTCCATGGCCGCGGCATAGCCGGCCACCTCCTGCTCGTCGCGAGACCGGAAGGAGCGGACGTCGATCCTGGAGAGGAGCCGGTCCACCTCGGCGTCGGAGAGCTTCGCTCCCTCGATGCGGGTCGAGGAGCCGACCGACTCGATGGTCGCCACCCGGCGCAACGCCGAGAGCCGCTCGGGCGCCAGCCGGCCGAGCGCCTGCCAACGGCCCTTGAACTCGTCGAGCCCGGCGATGAGGCGCAGGAGCGCTGGCGTGATGGTGAGCGACTTGAGCGGGTCCATGGCTACCCACGAATATACCCATTCATGACCGATACGCAAAACGGGTATGACCGGATATGGCTACGGGTAGCCGGGGCGATTCCGCGCTGAGCCGCAGCACGACCCTGGAGGGACCGCCCAGCGAACGTCTCGCGGTCGACGTGGACGACCCCGAGCGAATCCCTCAGCCTGGAAACATCCAGCTTCTGAGAGGACGTCAGGAGTGGCAAGCGGCGTAGTCCAACCGTCTACCAAACCGGATCAATTCCACCGTAGGCGCGTGACCCCGGACTTGGCCCTCAGGCCCCCTTCACCAACCGCAAGCTTTCCGCTGCCAAACCAATCGCCGCCCTCGCGCCAAATGGGAAGTCGAGCCGGTCGTCTTCGATCCCATCCCCGAACAGGACACCCCCGTCGTTCATCTCCGACGTGACGATCAGCGTCTCGCCGCGGACCACCAGCCCACCGTCGAGGCTGGTGCCAGTGGCGATGGACGGGAAGGGCTCCCGGACGAAGAAGGCCAGCGCCGGGTCGATGGGGCGTGGGAGGCCGATCGGGTGGGCTCTCTCACCGTTGATGGATCGAGCCCAGCCCGTGGCCCCGGTACCGGTGGACACGATGACACCGGACGACGACTGGCGCTCCTCTCGCCCTCCGAAGGCCAGCCGGTACCGCGCCGACTGGTGCGTGCGGTGACCTGCGAAGATCTCGTTGAGAGCCAGCAACCGCTGACCATCGTCGAGTTTCGCTTCGGCCAACGTGCGCGACTCCACATCAGCGCGATCCGCCGCCATTGCGGCGAGCATTGCTCGCGCAGTCTCAGGCCGGTGAGGTACAAGGACACCATCGTACCGCTCTGGATCGGGGTTCACGCCCAGTACCGGCTGCCCAGTAAGGTACTTGGCAGCATTGGCGACAAGCCCGTCTTGCCCGACCGCCACCACGAAGTCCCTCGGCTCGAAGACGAAGCGCGAAAGGTCGGCGCGGTCGATCCGGGTGCGTCGCCACTCCACGGGGATCGCCTGCGAGACCGCCACGAGCGCGGCCTCCCGCAAGGCGTGGCGCTGCTCCACATCGGCCAATGCCTGACCCCGCCGCTCCAGGAAGAAGCGGGCCTGTTCGCGCGTGCCGTGGCGGGCGAGGAGCGCCTCGAGCTCGCTCGCCCGCGTCACCACGACGACGCGCGGAACCGGTGCGTAACTCACAGCCGCCTCCTCACTCGCCACCCAGCCGCTTGGCGCTCGCCTCCAGCAGCCTCTCCAGCGCCGGGCCGAGAGCGTCGCCGCCGAGGGTGACCCGCTCGATCTTCTCGAGCTTGCCAGCCAAGGCCTGCGCCGCCAGGGCGTAGAGGACGGCAGGCGGCATGTCCCGGTAAGTCGTCATGCGCGCCTGCTCGGCGGCGACCCGCACCTTCTGCTCCAGAGACAGCGTGGCTGCATCGGCCTCGCCTTGCGTGCGGGTCCGGAAGGCCTCCGCCTCGCCGGCAGAGCGAACGCCGTTTGCAGCCGCCTCTGCCTCGATCTTTCCGCGTGCCGCCGTCGCCTCAGCGGCGATCCGCTTCGCCTCGGCCTCCTCGGTCGCGGCGCGGCGAGCGTTCTGTCCCTCTTGACCGATCAGCTCTTCCTGCTGGCGCGCCAGCTCGATCTGGTTCTTCAACTCGTTGTCCTGGATGGCTCGCTCCTTCTCGACGGCGAGGGCGCGGCGAGCGAATGTTGCCTCGTCGGCCAGCTGCTGGATCCGCTCGCGCTCCGGCGCTTCGAGCGCCTTCTCGAGGTCGGGGGTAGGGCGGACCGAGGAGACTCGGACCGAGACCACTGCCAGCCCCATCTCCGCCAGTGACTGATCACTGGCGAGTCCGGCCTCGATGGCAGCCCGGAAGCGGGCCGGCCCCTCCGCCAGCACCTGGCGAATCGGCGTGCGGCCAGCCCATCCAGCGGCGTGCTGCTCGGCCAGTTGCGAGAAGAGCAGGGCCAGTTTCTCCAGCGGCTGACGCAGGAGCTGGCCAGAGCGGAGGTCGATGGTGAAGTTGACGCGCCTCGCCAGCGTCCCTGGGTCGGTGACGCGGAAGGTGAGGACGCCCTGCGCCGTCACGTCCTGGAAATCGGCCGAACGGCCGTGGAAGAGGATGGGCAGCTCGCGGTCGTCGATCGGGATCTCGGCGATGGAGACGTGGTGCGGCATGAAAGTGAAGGAGAGCCCTCGCCCCTCCCTCACGAGCTTGGCGCCCTGGTACGTGAGGATGTGTGAGCTGGCGTCGGCGCGCAGGTGCCTGAAGATACCGAAGTTCGTGATCTCTGCCATGACCGACTCCTTTTCGCGCCCTCGGGGTTGCGGGAGCGAAGAGCTCTCCCGCCGCGCCGGGGAGGGTTCCCGGGCGCCGTGTTCCGCCTTGCGGCGGCTTGTTTCAGGTCGCCGAACGCCGGCTGAAGCGGTAGCGCTCGGCCGGTCGGTGTTCCACGTCCGCCTGGCGCTCGCCTGTGGCCTCGAGCTGGCCGGATGCGAGCATGCGGCGGCGGAATGAGTCCTTGTTGACGGGGCGACCGAGGATGGTCTCGTGGACCTGCTGGAGTTCGAGCAGCGTGAAGCTCTCGGGCAAAAGCTGGAAGCCGATGGGGGCGTAGTCGAGCTTACCGCGCAGGCGCTTCACCGCCAGGCCGACCATCTCGGCGTGATCGAATGCGAGGGACAGGCGCGCGCCGCCGTCGCCGGTCAGCTCGACCGGCCCGCCGGTCTCGCCCTCCCAGGGCACGTCGATGCGGGCGGCAGAGGATTCAGGCACTGCACCGGCTTTGCTGGAGAAGCGGGCGAAGTCGCAGAGCGCGTAGTAGGCGATCGAAATAACGCGAGCCCGTGGATCGCGATCGGGGGACCCGAACGTGTAGAGTTGCTCGAGGAAGAGCCCTGTGAGGCCGGCCTTGGACGCGAGGACGCGTGCCGCCGCAGCCTGGAGCGGCTCGCCCGGCTTGATGAAGCCGCCGGGAAGGGCCCAGCGGTTGGCGTGAGGGGACTCGGTGCGGCGGACCAGCCACGTTCTCAATGCGCCGTTGGCGGCGGAGATGAGCACCACGTCGACGGTGAGGCTGGGTCGCTCGAAGCGACCGGACTCGGCGCCTGGCCACGGGGCGGCGGAGCGATTGGCGAGAATAGGGGAGGTCTTGCGGGTGGCCATTTCGTAGCCTTCTATACCCCAAGCATATATGCGGGCAGCATAGAAGGCAAGTGGAATTTGGGCCCGAGCGGACGAAGCTGTTGCGCCGGCGCCACACCTCCCGCCCTTCCGCGATGATCTCCTGGTCTTCCGCGGGCTTGGACCACGTTCGCGGGCGGAAAATCCGGCTGAAAACCCTTGAGCCTCGGAATGTTGGGCGGGTTGCGTTCACGTCGTGTGGAACCTGATCCGAACCCCTCCCCGGGACAACCAGGTCATCCATTCGGACGAAGCGTGAACTGGCGATGGAGAATCCACGCACGAACCCGCCCACGACGCTAAGGG
>JANPOM010000611.1:0-38777 GCA_031427995.1 Anaeromyxobacter sp.
CTGAGCAGCGGACCGACGAGGCCGCCTGCCGCAGCGAGAGGATCGGCGCTCGCAGTGGTCAGTATGCCTGGGTCGGGGCACTAGGGCACCGGCGGCAGCCCCGGCACCGGCCCGGGCACGGCCACGCAGGTCGCCACGTCACCGCCGCTGCAGTTGAGGCGGCTCGGACAGGAGAGGTCGAGCGGGTCGTTCACCCAGGTCAGGCAGGCGTCGGTGGTCCAGCACTGGTCGAAGCTCCCCAGCGGCGCCGAGTCCCCGGCGCGCGTGAACTCGACCCGATCGCGCCCCGCTCCGCTGGCGTCGAACCCGGCCGTCGCCACCAGGGTGTCGCCCGAGACGTTCCTGACGGCGAAATCGAAGCGGCCGCTCCCGTCGGCGTAGCCGGCGAAGCCGTAGTCGAACTGGACCAGGCCGAAGCCCTGCGTCTGGACGGCCGGCAGCATGGTCAGGCGCGAGACGCGCGGCGAGCCGCTCCGGTCGTAGCGGATCTCCATGGCGCCGTGGGGCGTGTCGGCGTCCTGCATCCCCACCGCCCAGATGGCGGTGAAGTCGAGCTCGAGCTGACCGCGACCGCGTGTCGCCGAAGCCCCCACGAAGGTGCCGAAGAGGACGGGCGTGAAGGCGCCGGCCAGCCCCTTCTTGCGGGCCTCGAAGGAGTAGGCGTACCGCGGGTCGGGCGCGGCGGCGGCCGGCCAGGTCCGGGTGAAGACGATCTGGATCTCGTTGCCCGGGTGCTCCTTGTCGTCGAACGGGCCCCAGCGCCGCAGGTTCTCCTCGCGGTGGGTGGGCGGGTAGCGGCGCACCAGGTCGACCAGCCCGAGCACCCAGTCGATGCCGCGGTTGAAGTCCTGGCCGGTCTTCTCCGCCGAGAGCCAGGTCTCTGCGGTGCCCAGGCCGGTGCAGGCCGCCAGCGCGGCCAGCGGCGCGCTCATCCGGGCCAGCGGCGCCACCGCCGCCGGCACCACCACCCGGATCTCCTCGCGCCGCGGCAGCGCCTCGACGAAGCGGATGTCCTCGTTGGAGAAGGTGCCGCAGCCAGCCAGCGCAACCAGCGCAAGCAGCGCCCGGGACCCCAGCCAAGCCCGGCGATGCAGCGGTTCAGTCTGAGAGCGCATATTCCACCCCGATGAGTCCGTCGGCGTAGCCGAGGCTCATGTTCTTGTCGATGTTGTAGAAGAGCCAGCTGATCCGGGCGCGGGCCACCACCGCGAGGCGGGGCGTGAAGTGCCAGGCCGCCGCCCCCACCACCCCCGGCGTCACCGTGAAGAAGTACTGGCCGGGGAGCTGGCGGTCCTGGTCGAAGGTCCGGCCCAGCCAGACGAAGGCGACCCGCCCACCGGCCGAAAGCGTGGCCTGGCCCTTGCGCCATTCGCTCCAGAGCGAGGCGCCGCCCGAGACCTCCGTGAAGCGGACGCCGATGGGGTCGAGACCCTCGAGCCGGAGCGTCCCTTGGCCCCCGCCGGTGGCCAGATCGAGGCCCCAGGCGAGCCCGTGGCCCAGGTCGTCGCGGACCGCCAGCTCCACGCCGAGGAGCGTGGCCGGAGGGAAGAGGCCGTCGCGAGTGGCCGCGTCGAAGAAGCGCTGCCCGCCCAGGCCAGCCACCAGCGACCAGGTGGCGCCGCCGTACCCCTTCTGCGGATCCCGGGCCAGCGCCACCCGGTCCATCTGCGCCTCGTCGATCGCCACCGGGTCCCCCGCCACCGCCACCGTGGCCACCAGGAGCCCGTCATCGGCGCGAAGCCGCTTCTTGACGGTGTAGCGGCCGGGCGGCAGCGAGAGGCGGCGCTCCACGCCGGCCGGCTTGGCGACCTCGGCCACGGCGCGACCGCCGGCGTCGAGCACGACGTAGAGCCCTTCGAGCGGCGAAGGGAAGAGGAGGCCGCCCGCCATGGGCGCCAGGTCGGTGAGTACCACCTCGCCCGCGCCGCCCAGGTCATAGAGGAAGACCGGGTGCTGGACCCCGCCCGCCGAGCCGGCCGTGTCGCCCACCGTCCGGGCATAGGCGTAGGTGTAGGCCTCACCGAGCGTCACCTTGCGGTCGCCGGAGATGTCGGCATCGCCGAGCAGGCCCGAGGCGAGGTGGTGCGTGAAGTAGGAGGCGCCCAGCGCGTCGGACTCCTGCGAGTCCTCGTCGGCGGCCGACGAGGCGATGATGACCAGCCCCCGCGGTCCGGCCTCGCGCGGAACCGTCACGTCGAAGACCGGCGCGGGACGAACGCCCTTGGTGCGGGCGATGGCCCCCGAACGGCACGCGTCGAAGAGCCCGATGCGGACATCGGCGGGCGAGGACTGGAGCGCCTCGCGCAGCTCGACGAGCGGCAGGCCAGCGCTCCCGAAGCGAAGCGCGCCGTCCTTGGCGTGGCCGGAGAAGTAGACCAACAGGACGGTGGTCTCGCCGGCGGCCTGAGCTGCGGCGGCGCGCGTCGAGAGGTCGGCGAGGGCGCCGCGGAAGGCGCGGGCCCCGGAGGAGAGCATCAGCGTCGCGTCCCCGGAGCGAACCCCGCCGACGCGCGTCAGGATGCCGTGGATTCGCCGGGCGTCACGCTCGGCGTGCCGAAGCCGCTGCGTCCCGGGCCCGCCGTCCGGCTCGCCGGCCACCAGCGCGAAACGCCGCGGCTCGGCCGAGGCCGAGGCCGCAGCGGCGAGGGCGAGCGCCACTCCGAAGGCCCGCACGGTGAGGCCGAGGATCACGGCGAGCCCCGGCGGAGCGGCACCACCAGCACCTGGTCGGACGAGCCTGGAGAGGCCGCGGCCTGGTCTCCGGCGCCGAGCCGCGCCAGCAGCGCGGCACCGTCGACCGGCCGGTCGCCGAATACCACCACCAGCCGTCCCTGCTTCCCGGTCCACTCGAAGGCGTCGGGGAGCGGACCCGGCCTGGCGGTGCCGGCATGGAGGAGCGTCGGTCCGTCTTCGTCGACCAGGGCCACGGCCACGAAGCCGTGGCTTCCGGGAGCGAGCGTGAGCCGGAGCGCGGCGCCGCTGGGCACCGGCTGGCCGGGCTGGAGGAGGCGGGCCCCGGTCCCTTCCCGGACCAGGAGCTGGACCCCCGCCCCTCCCTTGATGCGGGTCCCGTCATCGGCACCGGCGAGCGGCCGGTCCTTGTAAAGGTGGTTGAGAACCGGCGCCACCACCGCCACCAGGCTGGCGGCGAACGCCAGCGGGACGACGCGGCGCCAGACGGAGCGGGCCGGGCGGACCTGGGCCCGTGCCAGCTTCTCGGCCACCCCGGCGGCGAAGGCCTCGAAGGGCAGCTCCGCGGCGAGCGCGCGGCGCTCCGACTCCAAGCCGGCGGTCGCCTCCTGGCAGCGGGCGCAGGCGGCCAGGTGCTCCTCGACGCGGCCGCGCTCGTCGGGGGAGAGCTCGCCGGCAGCGAGCCGGCGCAGGCGGGTCACGCTGCAGGCCAGGCCAGGACCGCCGAGCGCGAGGTTGGTCATGGCAGCACCTCCGGATCTGGAAGAGAGAGGCCGGGGAAGGCCTCGGCAAGCGCGGCGCGGGCCGCGCCGAGGAACTCGCGAAGCCGCTTGCGGATGGTGGGGAGGCTGCGGCCGGTCGCCTCGGCGATCTCGGCCTGGGTCAGCTCATCGACGAAGTAGAGCACGGCGACCTCCCGCGCCTCGGTGGGTGCGACCCCCAGCAGCGCCCGCACCAGCTCCCGGGAGTCCGGCTCGATGCCCCGCTCCCGCCCATCACGGGAGAGGCTGGCCAGTTCCGCGGGCCAGGCGGCGCGCCCGGCGCGACGGATGTTGAGGCAGTGGTTGGTGGCGACGTGGAGCAGCCAGGCGGTCGGCGAAGCGGCGTCCTGGAACTCGGGGAGCGCCCGCAGCGCGGAGACGAAGACCTCCTGCACCGCGTCCTGCGCCGCGTCCCGGTCGCGGAGCAGGTAGCGGCAGCGGCCCAGCACCATGGCGGCGTGGCGGCGGTAGAGTTCCTCGAGCAGGCCGGCGCCCGGGGCTCCGGACGCGCCGGTGGACGGACCCGCTGCATCGGGCCGTCCACCCCTGATGACCTCGAGGCGCGCCACGGACCCCGGTGCTACGGCACCACGATGGTGACCGGCTGGGCGTCGGCGTAGACGCATAGCCCGGCGTCACCGCGAAGGGGGTCGCCCGCGCCCCTGAGCCCGTCGAAGCTCATGCCGTAGTCGGGGGCTCCGTCCCAGCACTGGCTGAAGGAGAGCGAGGTGTTGTCCGGGGCCGGGGCGGTGACCACGAAGTCGCCGCGTCCGCCGGTCGCCCTCCAGCGGGTGTGGAGGGTCTTGGTGGCGAGGTCGATGGTCCCGGCGTTGCCTGCCTGGTAGCCGACGTTGCGGAAGCCGAGCTGGAGGTCGCCCGAAGCGCCGGCCAGGTCGGCGGCGAAGGCGTAGACGGCGTTGGTCCGGTTCGGGTAGCTGGCCGAGGTGGCGGCGCCCGGGTCATCGCCGTTCCTGGCCGCCAGGAAGGTGGCGTCGATCTTCACGCCAGCGCGGGCGTCGTAGCCGATGGCGAGCGACCCGAAGTCCTGCTGCACCTCGGAGGCGGGGTGGTCGAGCGCGGCCCAGGCCACGTCGAAGTCGGCGTGGAACGAGCCATGGCCGCGGGTGGGGAGCGAACCCGGGTAGGCGCGGCCAGAGAGCAGGGCCGTGAATGGGGCGCTGGCGTTCGACTTGGGCTTGCCCGAGAGCGCCCAGTCGTAGCCGTCACCGGCGCGGGTCACCACCAGCTTCCAGTCATTGAGCTCGGCCGGCCTGGAGCCGGGGCCCCAGGTGCAGGAGTCGTTGTCGCAGCTGGTGGGCGGGACCACGTCGACGAACCAGGCCACCGGGGCCAGCGCCCAGTAGACGCCGGCGTTGATGGTGGAGGCGAAGACGTAGGAGACGACCGCGAGCGGCGACTTGACGACGTTGCCGGCGGCGGCGGCGCTGGCCTCGGCGAGGAACGGGGACGCCAGGAGTGCTCCACCAGCGGGCGCGCCGGGATTGGGAGCGCTGACGTTGACGACCTCGCTGCGCGGCATGGCGGCGCGGATCTCGGCGGCGGTGAGCTCCTGCTTGCCGCAGGCGGTGGCGAGCAGGAGCGCGGACAGGGCGGCGGTCTTCTTCATCTGGAACCTCGGCGTGGCGGCCGGCCAATTCCGGCTCTCTTTGATGGAGACACGCTCCCCCCTCCCGGATGGAAAGGGTGCAGGCCGAATTGAGCTTGCGAGGTGCCTCCCGGCCTTCGACGGGTGCTGGAGCTGGCCGGGCGCATGCCAGGGAACACCCCGTACCGTAACCGGAATTCGCGCACTCCGATATCGCCTCCGGGCCTGGCGGCGCGGCCGTCTCCCGCCGATGGCGCGGCCTGGCCCCAGCGTGGTACGGCGCGGTGCGATGAACCACGGTCACACCTACCGGGAGCAGATCGACGCCCGCGGCGCCGGCCGCGCCGTGCTGGCGCACCTCGCCGAGCGGTTCGGGCATGCCACCCCGGCCGATTGGCAGGCGCGGATCGAGTCCGGGCAGGTGACGCTGGACGGTGCGCCGACCGGTGCCGGGGCGCTGCTGCGCGCCGGGCAGTGGCTCTGCTGGGAGCGCCCGCCCTGGGAGGAACCGGCCGTGCCGCTCGACGCCGCCGTGCTCTTCGAGGACGCGCTGCTGCTGGCCGTCGCCAAGCCGCGCGGGCTCCCGACCATGCCGGGCGGTGGTCTCTACCTCGAGCACACGCTGCTGGCGGTGGTGCGCCGGCGAGCCCCGGAGGCGAGCCCCATGCATCGGCTCGGGCGCGACACCTCTGGGCTGGTGCTCTTCGCGCGGACCGCCGCGGCGGCGAGGAGCGTCCAGGCGGCCTTCCGGGCGCGCCAGGTCGGAAAGATCTACCGCGCGCTCTGCAGCGGCCACCCGGTGGCCGGCAGCTTCACCGTCGACGCGCCCATCGGCGAGGTCGGGCATGCGCTGCTCGGCACCGTCCACGCCGCCTCGCCGGACGGCCGCCCCTCGAGGAGCCACGTCCGCGTGCTGGAGCGGCGCGGCGGCGAGGGCGAGCCACCGAGCGCGCTGGTGGAGGTGGCGATCGAGACCGGCCGCCCGCACCAGATCCGCATCCACCTGGCCTTCTCCGGCCACCCGCTGGTGGGCGACCCGCTATTCGGCGACGGCGGCCTGCCGCTCCCCGGCAGCCGCGCCCTGCCCGGAGATCCGGGCTACCTGCTCCACGCCCAGCGGCTCGAGCTCGACCACCCGGTGAGCAAGGCCCGGCTGGTGATCGAGTGCGCCCCGCCGCCGGTGCTGCGAAGCAGCGACCCCGAGAACCCGGCCGGCCGGATGCCGAGCGCCTGGACCAGCCGGGGCCAGTAGTTCTCCCGCGCCGCCCTCTCCACCGCACCGTCCGCTGCCGGGCCGACAGGCTGCTCGAGCTCTCCTTCAAGCTGGCGCGCTGAGCCCGCGGCGGGCCGTCAGGCCTTCTCCAGCGCCCGCTCCAGGTCGTCGGCGAGATCGGCCGGATCCTCCAGCCCCACCGAGAGCCGGATCATGGCCGGGCCGAAGCCGGCGTGCAGCTTCTGCTCCGGCGTCATGTCGGCGTGGGTCATCGACCAGGGGTGCTCGATGAGCGTCTCGATGCCGCCCAGGCTGACCGCCAGCCGCATGTGCCGGACCGCGTCGAGCACGCGGTAGGCCTCGGCTTCGGCGCCCTGCACGTCGAAGCTGACCACGCTGCCGGCGCCGCTGCACTGCTGCTTCCAGAGCGCCACCTGCCGCTCGCCCATCTCCGGCAGCCCCGGGTAGTAGACCCGCTTCACCTTGGCGTGGCCCCTCAGCAGCTCGACGAGTCGCACCGTGTTGGCCTGCTGCTGCGCCATGCGGAGCTGCAAGGTGCCGAGCGAGCGGGTGATGAGCCAGGCGGTGTCGGGGTCGGACATCGAGCCCATGATGGTGCGGGTGGCCCGCACCCGGTTGATGACCTCGGCCTTCCCCATGGCCAGCCCGGCCACCAGATCCGAGTGGCCGCCGAAGAACTTGGTGGCGGAATAGAGCACCAGGTCGGCGCCGAGCGAGAGCGGCTGGGAGAAGATGGGGCCGAGGAAGGTGTTGTCGATCAGCACCAGCACCGGCCGCCCCGCCGTGGAGAGCCGGTCGGCCACGCGCCGCGCCGCCGGCACATCGCAGAGCTCCATGGTCGGGTTGGCCGGCGACTCGAGGTAGATGACGCGGGTACCGGGGTGGGCGTCGGCCAGCGCGCCCAGCTCGGCCTCGGTGGCGCCGGCCGCGAAAGGGACGGTCTGGATGCCGAACTCGGGCAGCAGCTTCCGGAAAAGGTACTCGGTGCCGCCGTAGATCGGATCCGAGAAGAGGATGGTGTCGCCGGGGCGGAGCAGCGTCAGGCAGGTGGAGGAGATGGCCCCCATCCCAGAGGAGAAGAGCGCGGCCGCCTCGGCGCCGTCCCATGCGGTGACCCGGTCCTCGAGGATCTCGCTGTTGGGGTTGTTGACCCGCGTGTAGATGAGGGCCGGGCTCTCCCCCGCCTCGCGCTGCCGCAGGCCGTAGGCCAGCTCGAAGGCCCGCTTCCCGTCGACCGCCTTCTTGAAGATGAAGGTGGAGGTCCGGAAGAGCGGCGGCACCGCGGCCCCCTCCGAGCGCTGCGGGTCGTACCCCTTCTCGAAGATGACCGTCTGCGGCGACGGCGTGCGGCGTTCGGACATGGTGCTCCCCCCGGTGAGGTCCTACGGTTCCAGCACGGTGCCGGCGCTACCCGGCTCCAGCACGGCGCGGGCCAGATCGCCCGGCCCCAGCCTACCGATGATGACGACGCTCTGGGCGCCGCCGGCGAGGATGCCGAACGCCTCCTCCAGCTTCGGGATCATGCCGCCGGAGATGGTGCCGTCCTGCACCAGCCGCTCGAACTCGGCCTTGCCGATGCGCGGCAGGCGGCTGGCGGGGTCGGTCAGGTCGCGCAGCACTCCAGGCGTCGAGGTGACCAGCACCAGCGCGTCGGCCTTGAGCGAGCCGGCCAGCTGGCTCGCCACCGTGTCGCCGTTGATGTTGAGCACCTGCCCGTTCCGGTCGCAGCCGAGGCAGGCGACGACCGGCACGTAGCGCCGCTCCCAGAGGTCGCCGAGCAACGCCAGGTTGAAGCCGGTGACGTCCCCCACCAGGCCGAGATCGATCGGATCGGGCCCGGCCCCCCGCATCACCCTGGGCGGGCGCCTGACCGCCTGCACCATGTGGCCCGAGGCGCCGTGCAGCCCCACCGGCATCACCCCGCGCGCCAGCAGCCGGGCGCAGAGGTCGAGGTTGATCTGGCCGGCCAGCACGTACTTCATGACGTCGAGGGTCGCCTCGTCGGTGTAGCGACGGCCGGCGATCATCCGCGGTTCCAGCCCGAGCCTCTTCTGCAGCGCGCTGGCCTGCGGCCCGCCGCCGTGGACGATCACCACGCGGTGCCAGCCGTCGACGAGGGTTTGCAGGTCGGCGGCGATGAGATCCAGCTCTGGGCTGTCGACGATCTCCCCCCCCAGCTTGATGACGATGGTCTTCATGGCGGCCACGGCCCCGGGTCGGCCAGCGAGGCCCGCTCGTCGAGCCCGAGGAGGATGTTCATGTTCTGGATGGCCTGCCCGGCGCCGCCCTTGACGAGGTTGTCGAGCGCGCCGAAGAGGGTGATGGTCCGCAGCCCGCGGTGGGCCGCCCCGGCCACCAGGCCGACCTCGGCGAAGTTGGAGCCGGAGACGGCCGCCACCTCGGGGAGCCGCCTGGCCGGCACCCGGACGAACGGCTCGCCGGCGTAGGCCTCGCGGTAGAGGGCGTCGAGCCGCTCCTGCGTCCAGGCCTCCGGCAGCTCCAGGAAGGCGGTGGCGAGGATGCCGCGGGAGAGCGGCGCCGAGACCGGCACGAAGCGGAGCTGCAGGTCGGTGGCGCCGGCCTGCGCCAGCGTCTCGGCGATCTCCGGGACATGCTGGTGCTCGAGCGGCTTGTAGCTCTTCAGGTTGTTGGCGCGGACCGGGTGGTGGGTCCCGGCCGACGGCGTCACCCCCGAGCCGGAGGAGCCGGTGATCCCCTGCGCGTGGACCACCCCGGAGAGCAGCCGGGCGCGGGCCAGCGGCAGCAGCATGAGCTCGATGGTGGTGGCGAAGCAGCCGGGGGAGGCGACCAAGCGGGCCGAGCGGAGCTGCTCCCGGTTGAGCTCCGGCAGGCCGTAGACGAAGTCGGCGAGCAGCTCCGGGCAGGGGTGCTGGTGCTTGTAGCAGCGCTGGTAGGCCTCGACGTCCTTCAAGCGGAAGTCGCCGCTCATGTCGACGACCTTCAGGCCCGGGAGCGCCGCCAGCTCCGGCACCTTGGCCGCCGCCACGGTGTGCGGCAGGCCGAGCAGCACCACGTCGACGCCGCGCGCCGCCTCGGCCGGCGGGATCCCCTCGAAGCGGAGCCCGGTCACCTGCTCCAGCGCCGGGTCGGCCGCCGAGAGCGGCTCGCCGACGAAGTCGACCGAGGCGACGCGGACCAGCTCGACCTCGGGGTGGATGAGGAGCCGCCGGATCAGCTCGGCCCCGCCGTATCCGGAGCCGCCGATGACCGCGGCCCGGTAGCGCTTGCTGGTTGCCATGGAAGGCACTTATACCGGAGCACGCCATGTCCGGCACCTCCGAGGTCTCCTTCGCTTCCGTCACCCAGGCGCTCGCCTGGCTCGAGGCGTCGCGCCCCGCGCTCGAGGGGCTGGTGGAGGAGTTGGTCCGCCTCGACTCACACACCGGTGACGCGGCCGGCGTCGAGCGCGTGGTGGGTCTGCTGGAGCCGGAGCTGACCGCGCTCGGGCTGGCGCCAGAGCGGATCGCCGCGGCCCCGTTCGGTCCCCACCTCGCCTTCCGCGGCCCATGCCCCGGGGCGCCGGTCTTCCTGGTCGGCCACACCGACACGGTCTTCCCCCCCGGCACCTTCTCCGGCTGGCGCGTCGAGGGCGGTTTCGGTCATGGGCCCGGCGCCTTCGACATGAAGGGCGGCCTGGCGGTCATGCTCTTCGGCCTCGCGGCGGCCCACCGCGCCGGGCTGCTGGCGCGCCTTCCGGTGGCCGGGCTGCTGGTCTCCGACGAGGAGGTCGGCTCGCCCTCCTCGCAGCCGCACCTCAGGCGGCTCGCCGCCGGAGCCCGCGCCGCGCTGGTCTTCGAGTCGGGGCGGGCCGGCGATCTGCTGGTGACCCGGCGCAAGGGGACGGCGGCGGTCCGCGTGACCGTCCAGGGAGTCGCCGCCCACGCCGGCAACGAGCACGCGAAAGGGAAGAACGCCATCTGGGCGCTGGCTCGCTTCGTCGATCTGGCCCAGCGGCTCACCGACTACGCGCGCGGCGTCACCGTCAACGTCGGCACCATCCGCGGCGGCACCGCCAAGAACACCGTGCCGGAGCGAGCCGAGTGCGAGGTCGACCTGCGCTTCCTCACCGACGCCGACGGCGAGCAACTGGTCGAGGCCTTGCGCGCCGCTTGCCGCGAGGCGGCCGTGGAGGGGACCCGGCTCGAGCTGAGCCGCGGCTCCTGGCGCACGCCGCTCACGCGGACCGCGGCCTCGGCGGCGCTGGCCGAGACTTACGGCGCCTGCCAGCGGCAGTGCGGCCTCTCGTCGGGCGAGGCGCCGCTGGTGGGAGGCGGCTCCGACGCCTGCACCACCGGCGCCATCGGGATTCCGTCGATCGACGGCCTCGGGCCGCGCGGCTCCGGCTTCCACACCCGCGACGAGCGGCTCGAGCTCGGCTCGCTGGTGCCCAAGGCGCAGGCCTTGCTGCGCTACCTGGCGACGCTGGCCGGCTGATCGCGGCGGCGGCGTGGGGCGACGTCACGGTTCGACGCGGGCCCGTCCCCAGCAGGCGAGGATGCGCCGCCCGGCCTCGGCGCGAGCCGGCTCGTCCCCGTCTTCCCAGGTCGCCAGCCTGAAGCGCGCCGAGAGGGCCGGTGCCTGCTGGAAGGAGGGATCGACCGCGACCCAGGCCTCGCCGACCCGCACCTCGGCCCAGGCGTGCCACGACCAGGCCGCGCCCGACCAGGCGACGCCGACGGCGGTCCGGCCCCGCCAGCCCTCGGCGCGGGCACCTTCGAGCCAGGCGGCCGTCCGCTCACGGCAGTTGGACCCGGCCGCCCGCGGCGCCGGGAAGTCGCCGCTCACCGCCGGGGCCGGTGGATCGCGGCCGACGCCGCAGAAGCGTGCGCCCCGCTCCGGCCGGGCCGGGCCGGCCACTTCCACGCCGAAGAGCCGCGGCGGGTCAGCCGGCACCGCGGCCTTCGCGTCGCGCACGAAGCGGATCCGCTGCGCCGGCAGCACCACCTCGTCGGCGAAGCCGTCGGGTCCCGGCCTCACCCACTCCAGCTCGGTCCCGAGGTCGAGCCGCAGCCTCCCGGCCTCGCGCCGGCCACAGGCTCGCACCGCCGCCCCGGTCAGCTCGTCGGCGACGTCGAGGCAAGCCGCTGGCGATTCGCCCAGCCGCGCCGCCATGACCTGCTCGAGGAGCAGCGCCGGCACCGCGCCGGCCGGCAGTCGGACCTCCCGCGTCGTTCCGCCCTCGGTGACGCGAACCGGTCCGAGCGCCCGCCCCTCCGCATCGACCTCGAGCTCCACCCGCAGCTCCTGCACCGCGCCACCGGCCTCGGCCGGAAGCCTCTGCCGCGAGACCCAGCGAACCGTACAGACCTCGCCGGCGCAGCGCTGCGCCAGCGTCACCAGGCCGACCGGCTGGCCCGAGAGCTCCATGCGCCAGGCGGCCTGCCCCCGCGGCAGGGTGCTCAACGCCAGCGCCAGCAGCGCGCCGGTCACGGCCTCCTCCTCCACCGCCTCCAGAGTGTGCGCGCCAGCAACACCAGCACCGCCATGCCGACCAACAGAGCGGCGGTCCGGGTGTACCGATCGACCAGCCTCACCAGCTCGTCGAGGTTCTCGGCCACCAGCGCCCCGGCCGTGAGCAGCAGCCCGTTCCAGACCGCCGCCGAGATCCCGCCGAGGAGCATGGCCCGGCCCAGCGGGACCCCGGAGGCGCCCGCAGCGAGGAAGATGAAGCCGCGCACACCCGGGAAGAAGCGGTTGAGGAGGAGCAGCCAGAACCCCCAGCGCCGGTAGGCCGCCTCGAAGCGGGCCAGCTCGGCCGGGCCGAGGAAGCGGGCCGCCGTGGGGCTGTGCTCCAGCCGGACCACGAGCCAGGCGCCAGCGCGGTGATCGACCCAGGCCCCGGCCATCGACCCGGCCATGGCGGCGGCGAAGACCACCGGCCAGGAGAGCTCTCCGTGCACCGCGTACCAGGCCCCCAGCAGCACCAGCAGGTCGCCGGGGAAGGGCGGGAAGATGTGCTCGATGAAGGCGGCACCGAAGAGCAGCAGCGGCGCCCACGGCCCGGTCAGGACGACGGCGCGTTCCAGCGCGCTGGTCAGCTCGGCGAGTGACGGCATGGCTGCACCTGGCCATGCTAACCCGGGCCGTGGAGGCGCGTGCTACCGTCCCGCCGCGTGAGCCGCTCCAGCCTCGCCGTCACCGCCCTCTGCCTGCTCTGGCTGGCGCTCGGGCTCGCCAACGTGGCCCGTGGGCTCGACGCCGTCGGCCCCGACTACTGGCGCTGGGCCTTCGCCCACCACAGCTACAGCGACCTGCTCACCCTCTACTCGCCGCGCTACCTGGACGGCGGCCACCCCATCCCCTACTTCGCCGACCGGATCGAATACCCGCCGCTGCTCGGGTTGGCGCTCTGGCTCCCCGCCTTCGTGCCGGGCGGGCCGGCCTCCTACCTCGCGGTGAGCGCCCTCTTCCTGTCCGGCTGCCTCGCCCTCGCCCTCCGTTCGCTGGCACGCCTGCCGGACGCCAGGCCCTGGTGGCTGGCCGCCACGCCGGCGCTCGCCTACTTCGCCTTCCTAAACTGGGATCTCCTCCCCATCGCGCTCATCGCCGGCTCCCTGCTGGCGCTGGAGCGCGGCCGCACCGCCCGCTCGGGCGCGCTGGCCGCCCTTGGCGTCGCCTCCAAGCTCTTCCCGGCGGCGCTGGCTCCCGCCGTCTTCGGCGCGCTGGCGGCGACCGGCCGGCGACCGCTCTTGCGCTGGGCCGCCGTGGCCGGTGGGCTGCTGCTGGCCATCAACCTGCCGCTGTCGCTGCTGGCTTTCGAGGGTTGGAGTTGGTTCTTCCGCTTCAACGCCGCGCGGGGCGCGGAGAACTCGCTCTGGCACGCCCTCGGTGGTCCAGCCGGCCGAGCCCTCGATCTCGCCTCGTTCGGCCCGGTGGCGCTGGCCGGGCTCCTGGCCCTGTACGCGGGCTGGGCGACCGGCCGCCGCGGCGGCGACGCCTCCCGCGCCGCCCGGCTCGGCACCGCCTTCACGCTGGTGGTCTGGATAGCGCTCAACAAGGTCTGGAGCCCGCAGTACGCCCTCTACGGCTTTCTGGCCGGGGCGCTGGCCGCCGCGCCCGGGTGGCTCTTCGCCGCCCTCACCGCCATCTCGATCGCCGACTACCACCTCGAGTTCGAGGTGCGGGCGCGCCACTGGGCGCCGTGGTTCGTGGAGACCCTGGTGAAGCCGAGCGAGCTGCTCCGGACCGGGCTCTGGCTGGTGCTGGCAGCCTGGATCGCCGCCGCGCTCTGGCGCGAGGCGACCGGCACCGCGCCGGGCTCCCCGGCGCCCGCCTGAACAGCTTGGCTCAGTAGTCGCGCTGCCACATGATCGAGGCGCCACCGGCCCCGGCGTTGCCGTAGCGCGACTCGAGCGTCCAGCGCGGGGTGATCTGGTACTGCACCCGCACCTCGTCGACGTTCTGCCCCTTCTCCGGCCTGGCGTCGAAGCGGCGGACGTAGCTGATGAGGATCCTGTCGGTGAGCTGCTTGGCGGCGCTGACCGCGCTGGAGTCGAGGGTGAGCGAGTCGAGCGGCAGCTTCTCGCCCAGCTGCTCCTCGAAGACCCTGTTGGCCACGGCCATGGCGGCCGCCATGCCGGCGTCCTGGGCGTTGAGGCCCGACACCCGTGTCCCACCCACGATCTGGTCGGTGCGACCGGTGACGATCAGCATGGCCAGGGCCGACTCGTCGAGCGGCGGCTCCGAGATGAGCCGCAGGTTGGGCGACTTGAGCGTGCCGCTCACCGTGGCGTGGATCTTGGCCGACGGATTCTCGTGGTCGGCGGCGAGGTCGAGCTGGGCCTCCCCGAGGACGCCGCCCGGGAAGGCGACCTTGCCTCGCACCACCTTGAAGATCCGCCCGGCCAGCGGTTCGAAGGAGCCGAGGTAGGCCTCGAGCGTTCCGCTCACCTGGAGCGGAGAGGCGCTCACCTCCCAGGTCGAGTCGGTCCGCAGCTCGATGTTGAGCCGCGGCTGGTCGCTCTTGAGCAGCAGCTCGTCGCCGCGGACCCGGAAGGTCAGGACCAGCGCCGGCGCCGCAGGGGTGGCGCCTCCTGGCCGCCCCGAGGGGCTGCTCCCGCCGGCCGGCTCGATGGGCGCATCGCCGATGGTGATGTCGGGCCGGTCCGCGATCGGCTGCAGCGCGCGCGGCGCCTTGCGCGGCAGCCTGATCATCCCACCCTTCTCCAGCTCCACTTCGACCTCGACCCGTCCGCCGCGGTAGCGCCCACCGATGGCCGCCCTGGCGTCGATGGTGGCGACGTCCATCCCGGCCTGGGCCACCCTGAACTCGCTGGCCTGGAGCGAGCCGCCCAGCCGGGCCTCGGCGCCGCCCAGCCCTTCCAGCCAGAGCTCCCCCTCGACCCGGCCGCTGCCGCGCCGTATCAGCAACCCCCGCAGCCGGATGGTCTTCTCGTCAAGGGACGCCTCGAAGCCGATGCCGGTGAAGGTGCCCCAGCCCGGAAGCGTCAGCTTCCCGCCGGCCAGCACCAGCCTGCCATCCAGGCGAGGCGCGCTCGGGCTGCCGGCCACGGTCAGCCCGGCCTGCACGGTCCCGCTGGCCGCCCGGATGCGGGCCGGCAGCAGCGCCGGCAGGAAGCCGACCTCGAGATCTCGGCCAGTCACGGTCAGCTTGAGCGGCGCCTCGGCCAGAGCCGCCGCCGGCGTGGAGAGCCCCGGCACCGCGCCGAGCGAACCGTCGACGCGGAGTGTCCCGCCCTCCCGCGGCGCCAGCGTCAGGTCGACACGCGTCGCCAGGTCGTCGGTGCGCGCCGTCCCCTTCAGGTCTCCGAGTGGCAGGCCGCCGAGCTCGAGCCGGGCCGCGTCGAGCGCCAGCGTCGCCCGCGGCGCCGCCAGCGTGCCGGCCACCGCGAGCGTCATGGCGACGCGTCCCGACAGCGACCAGCGCTCTCCCGGCGCCCCCGGCAGCTCCAGCCCCGGGATGGCGGCGCTGGCCGCAAGTGGCGCCAGCCGCTGCATCTCGGCCTCGCCCAGCCGCTCCACCGGTGCCGCCACCGCCAGGTCGAGCCGCAGGCCCGGGGTTCCTTGGGCCTCGAGCCTGGCGGTGAGGGCGGTCTGCAGGGCGTCGAGCGTGAGGGTGACCGGTCCGCTCAGCGCCGGGTAGCCGGCCAGCGCCACCCCGGCCAGCACCAGCGAGGCCTGGCCCCGCGGCGCGACCGGTGTCCCGTTCAACTTCGCCTCGCCCGAGAGCCGGCCGGAGAGCCCGGCCGGCACTCCGAGCTTCCCGGCCAGCGGCGCCAGCTCGAGGCCGGTGGCCTGGAGGGTGGCGGTCCAGGCGGCCCGGGGAAGTTGCCCCAGCGTCTGGAGCGGGTGCGCCAGCAGCTCGCCCCGCTGGTACGGCAGCTCGACCGTGACGCGGGCCACCTGGCTGGAGGCGAGCTTCAGCTCGGCGCCGGCGCGCATCATGGTGCCTGGCCCCTCCAGCACGACGGTGAGGTCGAGCGGCGAGAGGTCGCCCCAGCGCCCATCAGAGAGCGCCAGCCGGCCCTGGAGAAGCGGCGCTCCGGCCGACCCGGTCAGCGTGAGCTCGCCGCCAAGGCGCCCCTCGGCTGGCAGCTCCTGGCCCGCCGCGCGGAGCAGGGGCTGGAGTCGCCAGCCAGTGGCCGCCACCCGGCCTGACACCGCGAGTCCCGGCGCCGCGCCCGCCATGGGCCACGGCAGGTCGGCCGCGAGCTCGAGCGTCTCGGCCTCGGCACCGCGGACGGACCCAGCCAGCCTGGCCCGCCCGGTCTCGGCGCGCCAGGTCAGCTCGCCCTTGGCGGTGAGACCGGTGAGCGAGCGGAGCCCAGCCCCGGCCACCTCGACCCGGGCCTCGAGGCCGCGCCGGCCGGCCGGACCGGCCAGGTGGAGCGCGCCGCCCGCGGTCCCGGCCAGCCCGAGCGAGCCCGGCACCAGCCCGCCTGGAAGCCGCGCCAGTTCGATCCCGCTCGCCTCGGCCCATAGCTCGGCGGTGCCGCCGGAGGCCAGTCCTCCCGAGATCACCAGCTTCTGCCCCCCCGAGCGCAGCTCGGCGCGATCGACCCGCGGCCCGTCGAAGCTCAGCGTGGCCGGCGCGACCAGCGTCCAGCCCTGTCCACCCAGGCCGAGTTCGAACCGCGCCAGCAGCGCCTCGCTCCACCCCGGCGAGAGCTGCGCGGCCCCGCGAACCGAGACGGCAGCGCCCTCGAGCAGACCGAGCCCGGCGGTGGCCTCGAACTCCAGCGCCGCTCCGGCCAGCCGCGCCTCGGCACCTCCCTCGCCCAGCGCCACCCCGGCCACCGCACCGCGTCCGGTCCGGACGATCAAGGTTGCCACGGGATGGGCCGCTGTCCCGGCCAGCGTCAGGCCAGCGTCGGCCCGCCCAGAAAGCTGCGGGAGCTTGACGCCGAACAGGGAGGAGATGGCCGGCCCGGCCCTGGCAAGGTCGGAGGCTTCGAGCCGGAGCGAGCCCTCCAGGCCACCGGCCTCCCGCCAGCTCCCCGCGCCGGTCAGCTCCAGCCCGGGCAGACGGACGTCGAGCCGCTCGAAGGCGAGGTGGCCGCGGCTGAAGGGGCCCGCGGCCGGCAGCGGCCAGGCCAGCGCCCCGCGCGCCGCCACCGTGATCCGCCCGCGCGGGGCCCGCGAGAGCAGCCAGGAGGGATCGAGCTCCGCGAGCACCGCGTCGAAGCCGAAGCCACGCGGCGACCTGCTCCCAGGCTGGAAGGCCACGGCGACCCGCCCGCCGCCGCCGCCGCCACGAGGCGGGACCAGCTCGACCATCCCGGTGAGCCGCTCGCCGTCCGACTCGGCATAGAGCCGCCCCTCCAGGTCGCCGCCCCCCAGGCGCCCGCCAGCCAGACTGGCGAGATCGCGCTCGGCCAGCGCCACGCGGCCCGCCGCCGCCCGGAAGCTCATCCGCTCCCAGTCGAGCTCGCCGAAGGCCTCCAGCCGGCTGGCTGCGGCGACCAGCACCAGGCTCGGCACGCTGAGGTGGCTCCCCTCGATCCGCGCCGCCAGCTCGATGGTGAGCGGCCCGGCCCGCAGCCAGGTCCGCTCACCCTGGCCGCGCCAGCTCACCGCCGCATCGCGCAGGCCGAGCCGGACCACCCAGATGTTCCAGCCGTGCCACGGGTCGGCCTTGAGCGGGGCCGGGGCCCACCGCCCGGCCGGTCCGCTGCGGGTGAAGGCGTCGGCGATGGTGAGCCGCCCCTCCGCCCCGGGCTCCAGCCAGAACTCCGGCCGGGTCAGCTCCAGCTCGATGCCGACGCTGCGGCGGGCCAGGCCGCCGAGATCGAGGCGGGCCCGGGCCAGCGCCACCCGGATGACCGGGCGGCCGGTGGAGTCGCTGATCTCGATGTCGCTCGCCTCTATGCCGCCGCCAGGCTTCACCCAGAGTCCACCAAGCTTGAAGTGCCCAGCCACCAGCCCGTCGAGCAGGCCGCCCAGCCAGCCGCCCACCTGGCGCGAGCCGGTCCCGGTGGAGGCCAGCAGGCCGGCGACCGCCAGCGCCACGCCGGTGGCGGCGGTGACCGTGAGCAGGGCCAAGCCCGCCGCGCCGAGGAGAGCGCCGATACGCCTCATGATCAGTAGGCCTCGCCCAGCGTCAGGTGGACCGCCAGCAACGGCTCGTGGTGACCCGAGCTTCCGGGCACGGCCGGGAAGCGGTCCGAGAAGGGGACGCCGGAGCCGAAGTTGGTGGGGAGCCGGAGGCCGGCGTCGAGCCGGACCGGGCCGAAGGGGGTGCGGTAGCGCAAGCCGAGCCCGGCCGTGAACTGCAGTGCGCCCGGGTCGAGCGCGGTGAGCCACTCCCTGGGATCGCCGGAGGCGGTCGAGACGTTGCCAGCGTCGACGAAGAGCACGCCGCCGGCCGCGCCGCCGAGCTTCTGCCGCAGCTCCAGCGAGCCCTCCACCACGCCGTTCCCGCCGGTCGGAACCCAGTTGCCGTCCTGCAGTTGCATGGGCGAGAGCCGCTGGTAGCCGTAGCCGCGGACCGAGGTGGAGCCTCCGGAGGTGAAGAGCGCGACGGTCGAGGCCGGACCGGTCTCGTTGAGGGGGACCAGCCCGCCGACGCGAACCCGGCCGGCCAGCACGGTGCGCCAGCCGAGCGGGACATAGAAGCTCAGCTCGGGCGAGACGCGCAGGTAGCCGTAGCCGTTGCTGCCGAGCCGGAACCCCTCTTGCACGGTGAGCGCCGCCGCCAGCCCGCTGCGGGTTTCGACCGGATCGTCGCGGCCGTCCCAGGCGATTCGCTGTTCCAGGTAGGAGAGCAGGCAGATCCGGCCGGCGTTGCAGGACTGGAGCTGCGGAGGAGTCGAGCCGTCGGCCGGGTTGAACCCGGTGTCGACCCAGTAGTTCTCGAGGTTGTAGGAGGGGATCACGGTCCAGCGAGAGGCGAGCCGCAGCGGCGTGGCCACCCGGGCCCGCACCGCCCAGTAGGCGTAGCTCGGCTCGATGCTCCGCTCGGCCCCCAGCTTGAGCGCGAGATCCACCTGCCGGGCCAGCGCGCCCGGCTGCTCGAAGCCGGCGGTGACCTGGCCGACCAGCCCCTGGCGGGTCGGTCGAAACGGGGTGGGGAGCCAGGCGTAGCCAGCGCGGGCTTCGAGCTGCAGCTTTCGCAGGTCACCGAGGAAGTTGCGGTGCGTCCAGCTGACCAGCCCCTGCGCCTCCCAGCGGCTCGACTGGAAGGCGATGCCGGGCCCGAGCCGCAGCGTCTGGAAGGGGACCTCCTGCACCGTCACCAGCACCGGCACCTCGCCGCGCACCTGGTCTGGCTCACCGGCGGCGACCCGGGTGCCACCGAAGACGCCGAGGTTGATGACGCGGGTCTGGGCCCGGCCCAGGGCGCGCTGATCGAAGAGAGCCCCCTGCTCCAGCTCCAGCGAGAGCTGGTCGGCCACCTTGCCGGGTGGCACCAGCACCGTGCCGTGCACCTGGATGGGCCCGAACCTGAACCGCCGCCCCGGCGTGACCGTGTAGGCGACCTCGACGTGCTCGAGGTCGGGGAGGACGCGGGCCTGCTGCGTCACCTCCGCCAGCGCCCAGCCGGTGGAGCGGAGCGCATCCAGCAGCTGGGTTCGCATGCCGTCGTAGGCCTCGATCGTGAAGACGCTCCCGGCCTTGAGCGCCGGGCGCTTCAGCTCGGCGGCCGCCTCGGGTGCCGCCTCCAGCCCCGGCGTCGTGAGCCGGCTCACCCGCGCCACCGGCCCCTCGTCGACGACGATGCGGACCAGCGCCCGGCCCTCGCCGTCCTCCGTCACCTCCGGCGCCGCCACCCCGACCCGGTAGCGGCCGCGCTCCTTGTAGAAGGCGGCGATGCGGAGCATGTCGTCGGTGAGCTCGTGGCGGTCGAGGGTGGCCACGGTGCAGCCGATGAAGCAGCTCGAGCCCTGGGTGGCCAGGCGCTCGGCCAGCTGGGCCCGGTCGACACTGCGCACCCCGACCAGCTCCACCTCGGTGACGACCGGCTCGTCGGGCGTGCCGCGGGCGGTGAGGCAGCCGGCGGCCGCGAGCAGGAGGAGCGGGGCGCAGCGGCGCATGGCGTCATGATGCCATGCCCTCCCCCGGGCCGCCCGAGGGCGGCTCGGGTCTCAACTATCGGGCGAGGAGAGGAGCAGGCGCAGGTTTCGCCTCTCCCACTCGCGCGAGCGCTGGAACTCCGGGTAGGCCCGCTCGCGTCGGCGGAACTCGGCGCCGTGGACCACGCGCCGGCCGTTCCGCTCGTGGACCGGCACCACCTGGTGGAGCATCTCGTGGAAGACCACCGCCGCCACGTAGAACTCCGGCACCTCGGGGCGGTCGAGGGTGGGGTGGATGCGGATGGCCCTGGCCTCGTGCAGGTAGACGCCGGTCTTGACGGTGCGCCGCCGCGTCCCGGGCCGGACCGCACCCCAGCCGATGCGAGCCTCGACGGCGCCGCCGAACTGGCTGGCGTTGAGCCGCTCGAAGATGGCGGCGAGATCGTGGATCCGCCCGCGCGGCTGCAGCCGGCCGATGCGGGTCGCCCCGATCCGGTCGCGCTGGGCCCGGACGAACTGGTCGACGCGGCGGCTGGCCTCTCGGCGCCGCGCCGCCGCGCCGCGCGCCGTGGCGGCGAAGGCGCCCAGCGCCCGCACCACCTCGCCGGGGGCGTCGAGGAACATGTGGTGGACGCGGAAGTGGAGGGCGCCGGCGGCGCGCCGGAAGGAGACCATGGTGGAGCGGTTGTCGTGGACCGTCAGCTTGACCGGCTCGCCGAGCTGCCCGGCCAGCTCATCGGCGATGCGCCGCGCCAGCGCCAGCCTCGCCTCGCGCCCGAGATGGCGGGTGTCGAAGAGCTGGAGCTGGCGGTGCACCTCGCGCGTGGCCACGTCGAGGCTTTCATGCTGGGCGGCGGCCCGGTCGTCGGTCAAGTCGGCGCTCCCTCTTCCTCGGCCAGCAGCCGGGCCAGCCGGGCCGGCTCGGTGCGGAGGTGGAGCGTCCGCTCCTGGCTGTAGGTGACCGCGCCGGGCGCCGCGCCGCGCCGCTTCTTGACGAACTTGGCCCGGGTGCAGGCCACCTCCACCTGCGGCTCGCCACGGGCGTCGGAGAAGTGGACCGCCAGGGTGGCGGCGTCGAGCAGCGATTCCTGGTCGGCCTCCTTGCCGCCGAGCCGGATGACCAGGTGAGCGCCGGTCTGCCCGCGGACATGGAGCCAGAGGTCGTTGCCCCGCGCCACGCTCTGGGTGAGGGCGTCGTTCTCGGCCGCGCCGCGGCCGACCAGCAGCGCCAGCCCAGCCACCGAGCGGAAGGTCCGGTAGGGCAGCGCCGGCTCGTCGCGCTTGCGGCGCGGCCTCGGCGCCGGCCTCGGCCCGGCCGAGAGCCGCCTCGCCTCCCGCTCCAGGGCCGGCAGGTCGTCCGGCGCCGCCCCGCCGAGGCGCGCCAGGAGCGTCTCGACCGAGGCCTGTCGAAGCCGCACCTCGCTGGCCCGCGCCGCGACCCGGGCCGCGCTCTCGGTGATCCGCTTGAAGCGCCTGTAGCTGCGCTCCATGTTCTGGCGCGGCGTGAGCGCCGGGTCGAGCGCCACGCGCACCTCGACCGGCCCGGCCTCGGTCCACTCGGTGAGCGTCACCTCGCGGACCCCGCGCCTGACCGCCTGCAGGTTGACCTTGAGGAGATCCCCGGCGCGGCGGTCGGCCTCGGCCGCTGGAACCCGGGCCTCCTCCTCGGACAGCTTCTCCAGCGCCCGCCTGCCGCGGGCCAGCGCGGCGCGCAGCGGCTCGCGCAGTCGCCGGCGTCCCTCCAGCAACTCCCGCTCCGCCTCGAGCGCGGCGTAGCGCCGCTCCACGGCGGCCGACCATGGAAAGGGAGCGCCGGCCTCTGGCGCGAAGCGGGGGGTGGCGCGGTGCTCCCCGGCCGGCTGCGGGGCCGGGGGCGTCCAGGCCAGGCCGACGCCGAGCCGGCGCCCCGGCACGGTGGCGCGCGACGCCAGGGCCCGAACCTGGCCTTCGCCGTCGAGGAGCAGCAGGGTGCCATGCCGCCCGGTCAGCTCGGCCTTGAGTTCGAGTGGTCCGCTGGCGCGCCAGAAGCGGAGCGTCACCACCCGATCGCCGGCGGCCAGCGTGAGGGTCTCGAGCCGCGCCCCCTCCAGCGCCTGGCGCAGCGGCGCCTGCCAGCCATGTGGCGTGCCGGGCTGCGGCGGGCGCGCGGTGGCGGCGTGCAGGCGCATCCGCTCCGGCTCGGCGGAGAGCAGCAGCAGCGTGCTTCCGCCGCGCCCGTGCAGCTCCAGCGTGAGGGCCTGCTCGGCGTGGACCCGCACCGCGTCGACGCGCGCGCCGATCAGCACTTGCAGCTCCGTCACCACCAGCTCCAGCTCGACCGCCGTCAACGACATGCGGCTCCTAGTGCCGCGACCCAGGCAAGATGCCTACTGCGAGAGGCGATCCTCTCGCTGCGGCAGGCGGCCTCGTCGGTGCGCTGCTCAGCGTAGCGCTGCTACGCTTCCGCTGCTCCCTCCTCTGGCGCCAGCCTCGCTTCGGTCTCGCCTCTCTCGTCACGTCATCCTGCCTGGGTCGCGGCACTGAAAAAGCTGCGGCCGCCCGAAGGCGGCCGCGGCACCACTCAGCTGTTGATGCGGTTGTTACTTCTTCTTCTTGGCGGTCTTCTTCTTCGCAACCTTCTTCACGGCCTTCTTCTTGGCAGCCATAGTTCCCTCCTCGGAACGTCCATTCACTTCGTGAACTGCTTTCGAATGGACAATGTGAGTGCACGTTACAAAGCGCGATCGATCCCGTCAAGGAAGCGTGACGGTAAATCGATCACTCCGATCCATGCTCCCTCCAGCTAGATCCGAAGGGGTACAACGGCTCTGGGGGGCCAATTTTCACGGAGCGTGATCGGATCGACGGGTTGATCTTACCGCGGGTGCGAGTTGTCGTCGCCGCCGAGCAGCGCCGCGCCCACCAGGCCGGCGTCGTCTCCCAGCTCGGCGCGCCGCACCTCGAAGTCGTGCCGGGCCGCGCGCAGCACGCGGTCCGCCAGGTGGGCGCGCACGATCCGCTCGAGGTGGGCGCAGCCGAGCAGCACGCCACCGCCCAGCACCAGCCGGAGCGGGTTGAGCAGCGTCACCAGGTTGGCGCTGGCGGTGCCGATGAGCTCGCCCACTTCGGACCAGAGCTCCCGGGCGTAGAGGTCGCCTTCCGCGTAGGCGGTCTCCACCGCGGCCGCCGAGAGCCGGCCGGGATCGCCGCCGGCCGCCGCCAGCACCGCCCCGGCCTTCCCGGCCGCAGCGTCCTCGCGGAGCCGCTCGGCCAGGTTCATCCCGCCGGCGTAGGCCTCGAGGCAGCCCCACTCGCCGCAGCCGCAGCGCCGCGCCACCGCCCCGCGCGGCGTCACCTTGACGTGCCCGAGCTCGCCGGCCACGCCGCGGCCACCCTCGTGGAGCCTTGCCCCGAGGATGAGGCCAGCGCCGATCCCGGAGCCGACGAAGACCAGCGCCGCGTCGTCGACGCCGCGCGCCGCGCCGAAGCGCCACTCGCCCCAGGCGGCCGCCGAGAGGTCGTTGACGACGCGCACCCGGAGACCGAGCGCGGCGCCCAGCAGCGCGCCGAGCGGGACCTCGCGCCAGCCGAGGTTGGGGGCGTTGAGCACCATGCCGGTGCTGCCGAGGCACTGCCCGGCCACGCCGACGCCGGCCGCGCCCAGGTCGGCGGTGTCGATCCCGGCCGCGCCGGCCGCCTGTTGCACCGCGGCGGCGATGGTGGCCACCACCGCCCCCGGGGTCCGCTCGGCGTGGGCCAGCTTCTGGGCCGCCACCACCCGGCCGGTGGCCGGGTCGACCAGCGCCGCACGGGCGTTGGTCCCGCCGAGATCGACGCCGAGGGCGAGCGGTCTGGTCAAGGGCCTCCGAGCCCGGCCATGATGGCGGTGACCTGGTCCTCGACCAGCTTCCGGATCTCGGCGAGGCGAGCCTCGGTGGTGGCCTCGAAGCGCAGCACCAGGATGGGCTGAGTGTTGGAGGCGCGCACCAGCCCCCAGCCGTCGGGGAAGACCACCCGCACGCCGTCCACGGTGATGGCCTGGTACCCCCGCGTGAAGAAGTCCTGGGCTCGGCGCACCACCTCGAACTTGATCTCCTCGCGGCAGTCGACGCGGAGCTCGGGGGTGCTGTAGGTCTTCGGCACGTCGGAGAGCAGCGACGACAGGGGCTGGGTGGTCCGGGTCAGCAGCTCCACCAGCCGGGCCGAGGAGTAGATGCCGTCGTCGAAGCCGAGCCAGCGATGGCCGAAGAAGATGTGGCCGCTCATCTCCCCGGCCAGCTCGGCGTGCTCCTCCTTCATCTTGGCCTTGATGAGCGAGTGGCCGGCCTTCCACATGATGCCGCGGCCGCCGCGCTTCTTGATGTCGTCGTAGAGGGTGAAGGAGCACTTCACCTCGGCGACCACGGCGGCCCCCGGCACCTCGGCGAGGATGGACCGGGCGAAGAGGATCATGAGCTGGTCGCCCCAGAGCACCTGGCCCTTCTCGTCGACGGCGCCTACCCGGTCGGAATCGCCGTCGTAGGCGATGCCGGCGTCGGCGCGGGTCTCCAGCACCTTGCGCTTCAGGTGCTCGAGGTTCTTCTCCACGGTCGGGTCGGGGTGGTGGTTGGGGAAGCGGCCGTCCGGCTCGAGGAAGAGCGGCACCACCTCGACGCCGAGCCGCTCGAAGATGGGGACGGCGATACCGCCGGTGCCGTTGCCGGCGTCGATGACCACCTTGAGCTTGCGGGGGCCGAGCTTCAGGTTCTTCGCCACGTAGTCCTGGTAGGGGGTGACGATGTCGTGGGTCGTCACCTTCCCCTGGCCGCGGGCGAAGTCTCCCTTCAGGACCATCCGCAGGATCTCCTGGATGGCCTCGCCGTAGATGGTGGTCTGGCCCACGCCGATCTTCAGGCCGTTGTAGTCGGCCGGGTTGTGGGAGCCGGTGATCATGCAGAGGCCGTCGACATGAAGCTGCTGGGCCGCGAAGTAGACCAGCGGCGTCGGCACCATCCCGACGTCGATGACGTCGCAGCCGGTGGCGGTGAGCCCGGCCACCGCCTCCCGGTGGAAGCCGGGGCTGGAGAGCCGGACGTCGCGCCCCAGCACCACCCGGGTGCCGCCGGCGTCGCGGACCCGGGTTCCGAGCGCCCGCGCCACCAGCCCCACCGTCTCCTCGGTGAGGTCGAGGCCCGCCACGCCGCGGATGTCGTACTCGCGGAAGACCACCGGGTTGACCCTGGCGTTGCTCACAGCACCTCCTCGCGGCCGCGCCGCGCCAGCTCGTCAACCGCCTTGCGGACGTCCTGGGCCCGGTCCTTGCGGCAGACCAGGATGGCGTCACCGGCATCGACCACCACCACCCCCTCCATCCCCACCACGGCCACCGGCCTGCCGCCGGTGGCGATCACCACGTTGTTCCGGCCGTCGATCACCAGGGCGTCACCTTCGGCCACATTGCCCAGGTGATCGGTGGGGCGGACCTCGGGGAGGGCCGCGAAGCTGCCGACGTCGCTCCAGCCGAAGTCGGCCGGAACCACCACGATGCGCTGGCTCTTCTCCATGACGCCGTAGTCGATGGAGATGGATGGGCAGTCGGGGAAGACGCGCTCCAGCGTCTTCTGGTAGCCGGAGGTGCCGATGGCCCGCTGGATGACGTCGAGCTGCTCGCCCAGCACCGGCATGGCTCGCCGGATCTCGTCGAGGATGACGTCGGCCCGGAAGACGAAGATGCCCGAGTTCCAGAGGTAGTGGCCGTCGGCCAGGTAGCGGGCCGCGGTCACCACGTCGGGCTTCTCGACGAAGCGCTCCACCTTGTGGGCCTGGTTGCGGGCCGGCACCTTGCTCTTGCTCTTGCCCTGCCCGGGCAGCCGGGCGCCGACCTTGAGGTAGCCGTACCCGGTCTCCGGTGCGTGGGGCCGGATGCCGATGGTTACGATGTGCCCCTTCTCGGCCAGCCGCGCCGACTCGGCGACGGCCTCGCGGAAGGCCTCGGGCCTGGAGATGTGGTGGTCGGCCGGCAGCATGGCGACGATGCCCTTCTTCTGCCGGGCCGCCACGTGGAGCGCCGCCAGCCCGACGCAGGGGGCGGTGTTGCGGGCACAGGGCTCGACGATGAAGTTCCTGGCCGGCAGCTCCCTGACCAGCCTCTTCGCCGCCGCGGCGTGGGCCGGCCCGCAGACCACGTAGATGTCGGCCGGCATGGCCAGCGGCGGCAGCCGCCGCACCGTGGCGGTCAGCAGCGGCTGGTCACCGGCCAGGGCCAGGAACTGCTTCGGCTTCGCCTTGCGGGAGAGGGGCCAGAACCGCGTTCCCGAACCGCCAGCCATGATCACCGGATAGATCTTCATCACTCGCTCCAGGCCTCGATCAGCTCGGAGAGGATCCGGGCGGTGGCGCCCCAGATGGTCCGGCCCTCGACCTCGTAGTAGTGGACGTCCACGTCGAGTCCATGGAAATGGTGACGCTGCGTGCGGTGGACTCCCGGTGCCAGCAACGCTGGGATGGGGACGTGCCAGATGGCCTCCACCTCGCGCGGCGACGCCTGGTACGGGAAGGGATATGGCACCGAAGCCACCCACGGCGTCAAGCGGTACGCCGACTGCAGCACCACCGTCTCGGAGAGCCGCCCCAGCACCTGCACCTTCGACGGGTCGAGCCCCACCTCCTCGCGAGCCTCGCGCAGCGCGGCGTCGAGCGAGCCCTCGCCGGGGTCGAGCCGGCCGCCCGGGAAGCTGATCTGCCCAGCGTGGTGGCGCAGGTCGGTGCGGCGCAGCGTCAGGAGCACGCTCGGCACCCCTTCTTCCTCGTGGAGCGGGACCAGCACCGCCGCCTCGCCGAAGCCACCCTCGGGCCAGTGCTCTGGCGCGACCTGTTCGATGGGGGAAGGACGCGGTGCCCTGGTGGCCAGCGTTCCCCGCAGCTCGGCGAGGGTCATGACGCTGGGAGCACCCCGACGCCGATGAGGACGGCGATGGTGACGCCGGCGGCGATGCGCCAGGCGACGAAGAGGTAGGTGGAGTGGGTGCGCAGCCAGCCGAGCAGCCAGCCGATGACCAGGTACCCGGCGGCGAAGGAGACCAGCGTGGCCACGGCGGTGGCGAGCTGCCAGTCGGGCGCGCCGCGCAGCGCCGGCAGCACCTTCCAGAGCTTGTAGGCGCCGGCGCCGAGGATGATGGGGACCGAGAGCAGGAAGGAGAAGCGGGCGGTCGCCTCGCGGGTGAAGCCGAGCAGCATCCCCATGGTGAGCGTGCTGCCGGAGCGCGAGGAGCCGGGGATGAGCGCCCAGGCCTGGGCCAGCCCGACCAGCAGCGCGTCCTTCAGGCCGATCGACTCCATGGTCCGCACGTGCTTCGCCAGCCGCTCGGCCAGCAGGAGGATGAGCCCGAGGAAGATGAGCGAGGCGGCGATGACCCAGTTGCCGAGCGCCTCGATGCGGTGCTCGAGGAGCTTGCCGAGCACCGCGGCCGGGATGGTGCCGAGGACGATGAGCCAGCCGAGCCGGGCCTCGGGCGTGGCTAGCGGCGTCCCCTTGGCGAGCGCGGCGAGCGAGCCGCGCAGGATGCGCCAGAGGTCGTTGCGGAAGTAGAGAAGCACCGCCAGCGCCGTGCCGGTCTGGATGATGGCCACGAAGGCGCGGAAGTGCGGGTCGTCGAGCGAGTGGCCGAGCAGCTCGCCGAAGACCAGCAGATGGGCCGTCGAGGAGACCGGGAGGAACTCGGTGGCGGCCTGCACCAGCCCGAGGAAGATCGCGGAGAGGATCGACATGCGGGGCGGAACCTATCCGACCGGCGGGTGCGGGACAAATCGGTCAGGCGGTGCGGGAGGTCGCCTTGAGCGCCTCCTCCACGAAGTCGAGCCGGTCGTTCCCGACGAACATCTGCTTTCCCACGAAGAGGGCCGGCGCTCCGAAGGCGCCGCGGTCGATGGCCTCCTGGGTCTGCTTCATCAGCGCCTCCTTGTACTGCGGCGCCGCCGCCACCAGCGCAGCAGCGTCGAGCCCGGCCTCGCCGAGGACCGCCGTCAGCCCTTCGGCCGTGGAGATGTCGCGCCCGTCGGCCCAGGCCGCCCTGTAGACGGCGTGGGTGTACGGCACCAGCTTCCCGGCCGCCTCAGCGGCGAAGGCGGCCCGCAGCGCCAGCATGGACGAGAACGGGAAGGTGGTCGGGAAGTTGAGCGGCACGCCGAGCCGCTTCGACCACCGGCCGAGGTCGAGCAGCATGTGAGCCGCCTTGGCTGGGATCTCGATGGGCGCGTGGTTCCCGGTCGCCTTGAAGACGCCGCCCAGCAGGAACGGCCGCCAGCGCAGCGTGGCGCCGGTGCGAGCCGCCAGCGCCTCGACCCGCGTGGAGGCGAGGTAGCTGTAGGGAGAGATGAAGTCGTAGAAGAACTCGAGGGTGGCCATATCAGTACCGGTAGTGGTCCGGCTTGTACGGCCCGTCGGCCGAGACGCCCAGGTACTCGGCCTGCTTGGGCGTCAGCCTGGTCAGCCGCGCGCCGATCTGCCCGAGGTGGAGCGCCGCCACCTTCTCGTCGAGGTGCTTGGGCAGCGTGTAGACCTTCTTCTGGTAGGCCTTCCGGTTCACGACCAGCTCGATCTGGGCCATGGCCTGGTTGGTGAAAGAGTTGGACATCACGAAGGACGGGTGGCCGGTGGCGCAGCCGAGGTTGAGGAGCCGCCCCTCGGCCAGCACCAGCACCCGGTGGCCGTCGGCGAAGACGAAGGCGTCGTACTGGGGCTTGATGTTGACCCGGGTGGTGGCCTTCTTCAGGCCGGCCATGTCGATCTCGTTGTCGAAGTGGCCGATGTTCCCGACGATGGCGCAGTCCTTCATCTTCGCCATGTGGTCCACGGTCAGCACGTCGAAGTTGCCGGTGGCGGTGATGAAGACGTCGCCGCTCTTGACGACGTCCTCGACCCGGACCACCTGGTAGCCCTCCATCGACGCCTGCAGCGCGTTGATGGGGTCGATCTCGGTCACCACCACGCGGGCCCCCTGCCCGCGCAGCGCCTGGGCGCAGCCCTTGCCCACGTCACCGTAGCCGAGCACCACGCAGAGCTTGCCGGCCAGCATCACGTCGGTGGCGCGGTTGAGGCCGTCCACCAGCGAGTGGCGGCAGCCGTAGAGGTTGTCGAACTTGGACTTGGTCACCGAATCGTTGACGTTGATGGCGGGGAAGAGCAGCTGGCCCTTCTTCTGCATCTCATAGAGCCGGTGGACGCCGGTGGTGGTCTCCTCGGTGACGCCCTGGCAGGCGGCGGCCACCCTGGTCCAGCGCTTCGGCGTGGCCTTCAGCGTCTTGGCGAGGAGCTTCAAGATGACGGCGTACTCCTCCGAGTCGGCGGGGCCGGCCTTCGGCACCTTGCCGGCGGCCTCGAACTCCACGCCCTTGTGGATCAGCAGGGTGGCGTCACCGCCGTCGTCGACGATCTGGGTGGGGCCGAGGCCGTCGCCGAAGTCGAGGGCGTGGTCCGTACACTCCCAGTACTCCTCCAGGGTCTCGCCCTTCCAGGCGAAGACCGGCACCCCGGCCGGCGCCTTGGCGGTGCCGGTGGGGCCGACAGCGATGGCGGCGGCGGCGTGGTCCTGGGTCGAGAAGATGTTGCAGGAGGCCCAGCGGACCTCGGCGCCGAGCGCCACCAGGGTCTCGATGAGCACGCCGGTCTGGATGGTCATGTGGAGCGAGCCGGTGATCCGCTGCCCCTTGAGCGGCCTCTTCCTGCCGTACTCCTTGCGGATGGCCATCAGGCCGGGCATCTCCTTCTCGGCCAGCTCCAGCTCCTTGCGCCCCCAGCCGGCCAGGGTGATGTCCTTGACGAGGTAGCCGGGCTGCTTCGGGGTCTTCCTGGTGGCCATGCGGTGTCTCTCCTGTGTGCGTGCGGCTTCGGTTCGTGCGGCGTCGGTCTTGCGGCGTGGCTCCGGACGCACCAAGGGCCCGCCTCGCGCCGAGCCCCTCGAACCGCGGCGGGAGCCAGAAGGAGGTCAGCCTACCCGGCGGCCTTCTTGAGCCCAGCCGCCGCGGCCAGCGCCTCGGCCTGGTCGGTCCGCTCCCAGGTGAAGCTCTTCTCGCTCCGGCCGAAGTGGCCGTAGGCGGCCGTCTTCTCGTAGATGGGCCGCCTCAGGTCGAGCTGCTCCATGATCTGCCGCGGGGTGAGCCCGAAGACCCGGCGCACCGCCTTGGCGATCTTCTCCTCGGCGACCAGGGCCGTGCCGAAGGTCTCCACCAGCACCGAGACCGGCTCGGCCACGCCGATGGCGTAGGCCACCTGCACCTCGCAGCGGGTGGCCAGCCCGGACGCCACCACGTTCTTGGCGATGTAGCGCCCCATGTAGGCGGCCGAGCGGTCCACCTTGGACGGGTCCTTGCCGGAGAAGGCGCCGCCGCCGTGACGGCCCATGCCGCCGTAGGTGTCGACGATGATCTTGCGGCCGGTCAGGCCGGTGTCGCCCATGGGGCCACCGACGACGAAGCGGCCGGTCGGGTTGATGTGGAACTTGGTCTTCTTGTCGAGCAGCTTCCTGGGCAGCGACTTGGCGATGACCAGCTCGCGCACCACCTCGTGCAGATCCTTGTTGGAGACCGACTCGCTGTGCTGGGTCGAGACCACCACGGTGTCGATGCGGAACGGCTTGCCGTCGCGGTATTCGACCGAGACCTGACTCTTGCCGTCAGGCCGGAGGAAGTCGACGCCGCCCTTGCGAACCCTGGCGAGCTGCCGGGCGACGGCATGGGCGTACTGGATGGGCGCCGGCATGAGCGCCGGGGTCTCGTCGCAGGCGTAGCCGAACATCATCCCCTGGTCGCCGGCGCCGCCGGTGTCGACGCCCTGGGCGATGTCCCGGGACTGCTCGTCCACCGCCACCAGCACCGCGCAGGTGTTGCAGTCGAAGCCCATGCTGCTGTCGGTGTAGCCGATCTCCTTCACGACCCGCCGGGCGATCTTGGGGAAGTCGAGCAGTGCGTCGGAGGTGATCTCGCCGGCGATCATGACGTAGCCGGTCTTGAGCAGGGTCTCGCAGGCCACCCGGCCCTTCGGGTCCTTCTTGAGGACCGCGTCGAGGACGGCGTCCGAGATCTGGTCGGCCATCTTGTCGGGATGGCCCTCGGTGACGGACTCCGAGGTGAAAAGGTAATCGGTCGCTGACATGGGCGGCTCCCTTGATGCTCGAAAGGGCCGCAACCTAGGCGCTCGCGAGCGTGGCTGTCAACATGGCGGACGCGGTGCGGCGGTTCCGCCCCAGCGGAGGTCGGAACGCCTGCTCGCCCGCCGGCCTACCCCGAGACCGGGCCGACCTGGGAGTCGTGCTCCATGAGCCCGGCGAAGCGCCGGTTCATCTCGTCCCGGACCTCGCGCTCGATGTCGTCGGCCTGGGTCAGCGCCAGCATCCGCGCCACCAGCGCCCGGCCGTCCTCGGCCCGCGCCGCCCGCACCACCCGCTTCACGAGCGGGATGGACGGGCCGTTCATGGAGAGCTCGGTGACGCCGAGCCCGAGCAACACCAGCGCGTTGATCGGCTCGCCCGCCATCTCGCCGCACATCGAGACCGGGATGCCGGCCTCCCGGCCCGCGTCGCAGACCTGCTTCAAGAGCCGCAGCACCGAGAGGTGGAGCGGCCGGTAGAGATAGGCGACGTCCTTGTTCTGCCGGTCGATGCCGATCGTGTACTGGATCAGGTCGTTGGTGCCGATGCTGAAGAAGTCGACCTCGCGGGCCAGCCGGTCGGCCATGAGCGCGGCGCTGGGGAGCTCGATCATGATCCCGAGCGGCGGCAGCGGCACCTCGAACCCCTCGGCGGCCAGCTGGTCGCGCACCTCGACCAGCATCTGCTTTGCGGCCCGCAGCTCGGCCACCCCGGAGATCATGGGGAACATGACCCGCAGCTGACCGTGGACCGAGGCCCGCAGCAGGGCCCGCAGCTGGCTTCGGAACATGTCGGGCTGGCGCAGGCAGTAGCGGATGGCCCGCAGCCCCATGGCCGGGTTCTCGGCGTTGGCCTTGAGGCCGGCCGGCAGCTTGTCGCCGCCGAGATCGAAGGTGCGGATGGTGACGGTGCGGGGCGCCAGCGCCTCGAGCACGCGCCGGTAGTCCTGGTAGTGCTCCTCCTCGGTCGGCAGCCGGTCGCGCTGCAGGTAGAGGAACTCGGTGCGGTAGAGCCCGACCGCCTCGCCACCGTGGTTGAGCAGGCTGGGGACCTCCTCGGCGAACTCGATGTTGCCGGCCAGCTTGAGGGTGACGCCGTCGAGCGTGGTGGCCGGCAGCTCGCGGCTGCGGAGCAGCTCGCGCTCGGTGGCGAGGAAGCGCTGGCGGGCCGCCTCGTAGTCGGCTCTTTCCGCCGGGGTCGGACCGATGATGACCACGCCGCGGGTGCCGTCGACGATGATCCAGTCGCCCCTGTCGGCCAAGGAGGTGATCCTGCCGACCGCCACCACCGCCGGCACCTCCAGGGCGCGGGCCACGATGGCGGTGTGGCTGGTCTTGGCCCCGGCGTCGGTGACGAAGGCCCCCACCTTGCGCTCGTGCAGCAGCAGCGCGGTGTCGGCCGGGGTCAGGTCGTAGGCCACGATGATGGCCCCCTCCGGCGGGAACTCCTCGACGTCGACCTGCTGGCCGAGCAGGTTCTTGATGATCCGCTCGCCGACGTAGTCGACGTCGGCGCGCCGCTCCTTGAAGTACTCGTCGGCGTCGGCGGCGAAGGCCCCCTTGATCTTGCGGACCGCCCGCTTGATCGACCACTCGGCGTTGAGCCGCTCCTCGCGGATCAGCTTCTGCACCTCGAGGACCAGCATCTCGTCCTTGAGCATGAGCCGGTGGATGTCGATGATGGCGGTGTGCTCGCTGGCGCCGCTCCCCTCGGTGATGGTGACCTTTCGGCGCACCTCATCGAGCTGCTGGTCGGAGATCTCCAGCGCCACCCGGAAGCGGTCCAGCTCGGGCTCGATCTCGTCCGGACCGAGCCGGCGCTTGGGCGTCCGCACCTTGCGGCGGTCGACCGGCCAGCAGACCCCGATGGCGATGCCGGGCGAGGCTCCGATGCCGTTCAGGGTGATGGTGCCGGCCGCCATGGTGGGTCTCCCTACTTCTCCCCGAAGCCGGCGATGATGAGCGCGCCCATGGCGGTCATGGCCGACTCGGCGTCCTCGCCCTCGCAGATCACCGAGAGCTTCGAGCCGCGCGCCGCCGCCAGCGTGAGCACGCCCATGATGCTCTTGGCGTTGACCGAGGTGCTGTCCTTGATGATGTGCACCTCGCACTTGTGCCGGTTGGCGATCTGCACCAGCTGCGAGGCCGGGCGGGCGTGGAGCCCGAGCGAGTTGACGATCGTGAAGGCCATCTCAAGGCGAGCCATCAGGGCTTCCAGTCCCAGCCGGTCACGGCCGCCGCCAGGGTCCCAGCCAGCGCCACCAGGTAGGCGGCCGGAAGCAGCGGCGTTCCCCTGGCCAGCGCCAGGTAACCGGCGCCGGCCGCCCCAGCCACCACCAGGATCGCCGCCTGCTCGGTGCCCGGCAGCATCCCGCCGGCCCGCAGCGCCACCGCCGCCGCCGCCGCGCCGCAGAGCGCCACCCCGGCCGCCCGCAGCCGCTCGGCCATTCGCGGCAGGGCCAGCTGGGCGATGAGCCCGACCACGGCGTCGCCCTGCTGGTAGCCGGCGCGGAAGAGCAGGGCCCGCAGCGTGATCTGGACGATGTTGTAGAGGGCCACCGCCACCACCACCGCCGGCCAGCCGGCCAGCAGCGCCCCCAGCGCCGCCATGGCCCCGAAGAAGGGGCGGAGCGCGGTCCAGAAGAAGCCGTCGCCGACCGCGGCCAGCGGCCCCTGCAGCGTGGCCTTGTAGGAGAGCGGCGCCGTCCCCGGCTCCTGGCCGGCGGCCACCAGCTCCTCGTGGTGGATGGCGCCCCCGAGGATGGCGGCCGCCATGTAGGGATGGCAGTTGAAGAAGCCGAGGTGGCGGGCCAGCGCCTCCTCGCGCCGGGCCGGGTCCGCGTAGAGGGCGTCGAGGGCCGGCTCGATGGCGTAGGCGAAGCCGAGGTTCTGCATGCCGCGACGGTTCCAGGCCGCCTGCAGGAAGAGGCAGCGCCAGAAGACGTGGGCCCGGGGTGCGGAGGCGGATGGTCATGGCGTCACCCGCAGCACCACGCCGAGCAGCAGCGCCGCCGCCGCCGAGACCGAGAAGATGACGCCGGCGCGGCGGGCCCGCAGCGCCTGGGCCCCGGCCGCGCAGGCCAGCCCGCAGAAGGCCCACCAGCCGACCCGCAGCGGGCCGTCGAGCTGGGGCGCGGTCCGGACCACCCAGATCGCGAGCTGGCTGGCCAGCAGGGCGCCGGCCGGGGCCAGCACCGCGGCGATCGCGAAGGGCATGGCCAGCCCGGCCAGGTTGAGCCGGACCGCGGCGTGGGGGTGGTGACGCCGCAGCGCCTCCTCGGCGAAGAGCGCCAACCGTTCGTTGGCCACCTCCACCAGGCGATCGGCGTTCCGGCCCAGCAGCGCCAGGGGCGCTCCGGCCAGCAGGGCCAGCACGCAGACGGCCGGGGTCACCCCGGTGCCGAGCGCCATCCCGGCCAGCACCGCGCCGCCGGCCACCGCCACGGTCCCGAGCGCCTCGTTCACCGGCAGGGCCGCGCCGAGGTTGACGGCACCGAGCCAGAGCAGCTCCAGCGGCGCCGCCACCGCCAGCCCGCCGGCCACGTCGCCGAGCGCCAGCCCGGTCAGAGGGGCGAGCGCGATGGGGCGCGAGAGCATGGCCTGCAGGAAGCCTTTGCGCTCCACGGCAGCCAGGCCCGCCACCATGCCGAGCAGGAGGAAACCCACGATGGAACGGAGTCTAGCCTATCGGGCGGCGGCGTAGCGGCGCTCGAGCTCTTCGAGCCCCAGCGGCTCCTCGGTCGGGACGGCCCGGGCCTCGACGGTGTAGCCAGCGGCGGCCAGCTCCTTCAGGGCCTCCAGCTCCCCGGCGGTCAGGTAGACCGAGGGGGTGACGGGGCGGCGCCCCATGGCGAAGTGGATGTTGCCGAGGTTGAGCAGCGGGGCCCGGGCCGGGGTCAGGCCGCGCCGCGTCGCCTCGAGCAGCCCCGCCACGTCGCGCACCAGCAGGAGCACGATCGCCTTGGAATCGGCCAGCGCCGCGAAGTCGATGGCCGCCAGCCGCTCGACCCGGGCCGGGACCTCGCAGGGCAGGCAGAGGGTCATGGCGGCGCGGGCCAGCGGGCTCAGGGCCGCCTCGTCGTCGGCCACCACCACCGTGGTGGCGCCCAGCTTCGGCATCCAGGCCTCCAGCACCTGCCCGTGCAGAAGCCGGTTGTCGACGCGGACCAGGGAGATCACGGGGCGCCTCGGCTCAGCGTTTCGAGGCGACGTTGGCGCGAAGCAGGGCGCTGGCCAAGGTGATGTTCTTCTGCCCATGCGCGGTGGCCAGCTCGGCCGCCGCCGCCAGCCCGCTGCCGCGGCTGCTGGCCAGCTTCATCAGCATGGGCAGGTTGACGCCGGTGACCACCTCGATCTGCTCGTCGAGGAAGGTGAGCGCCAGGTTGGAGGGCGTGCCACCGAACATGTCGGTGAGCACCAGCACCCCCTCGCCGTCGGCCCCCACCCGGTGGATGGCGGTGGCCAGGCGCGCCCGCGCCTCCTCCACCGAGGTGGTGGAGTCGACGGAGACGGCGCTGGCGCTGGGCACCTGGCCGACGATGCTCTCGGCGGTACGGAGCAGCTCCGCGGCCAACTGTCCGTGCGTGGCGACGACGAGTCCAACCATGGCGGGGCGGGAACCTACTCCTTCTCGAGGTCTCTATGCCAGAGGCGAACCGACTGGCCGGCCACCTCGAGCCGCCGGGACAGCTCGCCGGCGATGGCCACCGAGCGGTGCTTGCCGCCGGTGCAGCCGATGGCGATGGTCAGGTAGCTCTTCCCTTCGGCCTTGTAGCGGGGCAGCAGGAAGCCCCCGAAGTCGTAGAGCCGGTCGAGGAAGGCCTGGGCGTCGGGCTGGGCCAGCACGAAGTCGCGGACCGCGGGCTCGGTCCCGACCCGAGCCCGCAGCTCGGGGACGAAGTAGGGGTTGGGCAGGAAGCGGACGTCGAGCACCAGGTCGGCGTGGGGCGGGATGCCGTAGCGGAAGCCGAAGGAGACCACCGTCACGCCCAGCTGGGCCCCCTCGCCAGAGACGAAGCGCCGTCCCACCAGCCGCTTGAGGTCGTGGACGTTGAGGCTGGTGGTGTCGACCACCTCGTCGGCCACGGCGTGCAGGCCTTCGAGCGCCTGCCGCTCGGCGCCGACGCCGTCGAGGACCGTGCCAGAGTCGCCCGAGAGCGGGTGCCGGCGCCGGGTCTCGGAGTAGCGGCGCACCAGCGACTCATCGGTGGCATCGAGGAAGAGGACGGTCAGCTGGATCCCGAGCTGGCGCAGCTCGCCGATGATGCGCGGCGCCTCGGGCAGGAAGCGGACGTCGCGGGCGTCGACCACCGCGGCGATACGCGAGACCTCTCCGGCGGTGTGGCCGGAGAGCTGGAGCAGCTTCTCCAGCAGCACGATGGGGAGGTTGTCGACGCAGTAGAAGCCGGCGTCCTCCAGGGCCCGCAGCGCCGTCGACTTCCCCGAGCCGGAGACCCCGGTGACGATCACCAGCTGCGGGCCGTCCGGGGGCGGCGGCGGGCGGGCGCCGGTCACTCCACGTCCGATTCGCCGGGGCGTGCGCCGGGGGAGAGGGCGATGGCCCGGTTGAGCCGCTCCTGGAACTCCAGCGCCGAGTGGTGGCCCTGCTGCTTCAGGAGGTGGTTGCGGGCGGCCACCTCGATGATGGTGGTCATGTTGCGGCCCGGCCGGACCGGGACCACCAGCATGGGGACCTCCACCTCGAGGATCCGGTACTTGCGATCCTCGACGCCGAGCCGGTCGTATTCGACGCCGGGATCCCACTCCACCAGCTCCATCACGATCTCGATCTTCTTCCGCTCGCGGATCGAGGCCACGCCGAAGAGGTCCTTGATGTTGATGATGCCGAGGCCGCGGATCTCCATGTGGTACTTGATGATCTCGGAGCCGGCGCCGTAGACCGCCTTCATGGAGCGGCGCTTGACGTCGACGATGTCGTCGGCCACCAGGCGGTGGCCGCGCATCACCAGATCGAGCGCGATCTCGCTCTTGCCGATGCCCGACTTGCCCAGCAGCAGGATGCCGACGCCGAAGACGTCGAGCAGCACGCCGTGCATCGAGGTCTGTGCCGTGAGCACGTCCTCCAGGAAGCTCTGGATCTGCTCGATGAAGTAGGAGGAGACGTGGCTGGTGCGCAGCAGCGGCACCGCGAACTCGTCGGCGGCGGCGGTCATCTCCGGGGTCGGCTGGATACCCTTGGTGACGATCAGGCAGGCCACGTCTTCACCGAAGAAACGGCGCATCGCCTCGCGCACCTGCTCGACCGGCAGGGTGGCGAGGAAGCTCATCTCGGTGTTGCCGAAGATCTGGACCCGCTCGCCGTGCAGGTATTCGGTGTACCCGGCCAGCACCAGCCCCGGCTTCTGGATGCGCGTCGAGGCGACGCGGCGGGAGAGCCCCTGCTTGCCGGCCACCAGGCTCAGGCGCAGGTCGAAGTTCTTGTCATCGAGGAGGGCCCCGACCCGGATGGCTTCCATTCTCCGCGGAGTCTACTCGCGGGGGTGGCGGGCCGCTACTTGGCTGGTTGGGGTGCCGACGGCGGGGGCTCGACGGCCTTGCTCCCGGCCGACGGCGGCGCCGGGGAGACGGCCGGGCGGGGCGGCTCGGTGAGCAGCTGGTCCACCATGGCCGGCAGCGCGTCGAGGAAGGCCTCGTCGCCCGCGCCCTTGAACCGCTCCGAGACCGAGGCCACGGTGCGAGCCCGCGGCGTGTCGAGCGTGGAGATGGTGATCACCAGCGAGCTGCCGACGCGACCAACCGAGCCATGCACGACCCGGTCGGCGCCGAGCGAGCCGCCCAGCTCGGCGAGGCAGCCCGAGTCGGAGCAGCCGGTGAGGATCTGCCGCTTCTTCTCGACCCCCAGCAACGCCGCCACGTCCGACTCGGTCAGCACCGAGACCCCGGGACGGCGGCGCAGCTCGCCGGCCAGCGCCTCGTCGAAGACCTGGACCGTCTCCTTCTTGACGTCTCCCTTGGGCAGGAGTGGGAGGAGCACCAGCTTGATGACGCGGCCAAGGGCTGGCGAGGCGGCGCTGGGGCGGGCGCAGGCCACGCGGATGGTCTCCGGCGTCCAGAGCGAGGCGTGCAGCGGCCAGAGGAGACCGAAGGTGGTGAGGGTCTGCCCGAGCCAGTTGAGGATGCTGAGGTGGCTCTCCACCCGAGCGAAGCCATCGGGACAGATGGCGGCGAGGTCAACCTCGCCGGAGAAGTCGATGGTCCCGCCCACCGAGCCATGGTGCCACTGCTCGCGGGGCGCACCGCCCTCGGGGGTGGCCCCGGGGCGCAGGTAGCGGATCTGGTAACAGCCGGACGTCAGCGCCAGCGCCAGGAGTGCCACCGCCCGCTTCACTTCTTCACCTCGACGCACTGGATGGTGACGGTGCGCGGGTTGTAGATGCCGATGGTGAGGACGTCGAGGAGCCAGTCTCCGGGCTTGGCGTCGCTGCGCCAGGCGGCCACCCCCTGCGGGCAGGCGGCGTCGAGGTCGATCACCGGCTTGCCGACCAGCCCCCAGAAGAAGAAGTGGACGTCCTGGTAGACATGGGTCGGCGCGGCCGGCCGGCCGGTCTGGTACTTGATGGTCTGGCAGCCGGCCAGGCTGAGCCCGAGCATTGCGGCGGCGAGTCGGCGTCGGTGGGACACGAACTTCCTCCTTAGCGCGCCCGCTCTCCGGCGAGAAGTGCTTCCTGCCCCGGGCGGGGCGCTGGCCCCGGTGGGGCGCCCCAGGCCAGCCACCCTGTGCGCGCGCCGGCCAGTGCCCCGCCCCAGGCATGATGATGTGACGAGAGCGCCGAGACCGAAGCGAGGCTGGCGCCCGAGGAGGGAGCAGCGGAAGCGTAGCAGCGCTACTCTGAGCAGCGGACCGACGAGGCCGCCTGCCGCAGCGAGAGGA
>JANPOM010000612.1:0-1769 GCA_031427995.1 Anaeromyxobacter sp.
GGGCAACTACCTCACCAGCGCCGGGGGCACGCCCGAGCAGGTGATCGGGATGGTGGCGCGGGAAGGGATGTCGCTCCGCCCGCCCGGCACCGGTCGCTGGAGCTACACCGGACAGGCCGACGGCGAGATCCACTGGAACGAGCAGGCCACCGCCCCGCGCAGGCCGCACGCCCTGCCGGTGGTTCGTTAACGCGCCCCCTTCGCGCCGCCGGCACCTCACCTCGCCCGCGGCGGAGCGCCCGGCATGGCCCACCCCGCCCTCGACTGGATCGATCAGGAGCTGCAGAAGCTCACCGACTCCGGCCTGCGCCGCGCGCTCGAGCCGCTCGGCCCGCGCCAGGGGCCGGTGGTGGAGGTGCGCGGACGCTCCCTCGTCAACCTCTGCTCCAACGACTACCTCGGCCTGGCCGGCGACCCCAGGGTGATGCAGGCGGCCGCCGAGGCGGCGCTCAGTGAAGGGGCCGGGGCCGGGGCCTCGCGCCTGGTGGCCGGGGACCTCCCCATCCACGGCCGGCTGGAAGTGGCGCTGGCAGGACACCACCGCAGCGAGTCGGCGCTGCTCTTCAACTCCGGCTACCACGCCAACGCCGGGGTCCCGCCGGTGCTGGTGGGGCGGGACGACGCCATCTTCTCCGACGAACTCAACCACGCCTCGATCATCGACGGGGCGCTGATCTCACGGGCCGAACGCCACCGCTACCGCCACGGCGACGCCGGCCAGCTGGAGTCGCTGCTGGCCGCGTCGAAGGCACGCCGCAAGCTGGTGATCACCGACGCCGTCTTCTCCATGGACGGCGACGCCGCGCCGCTCGCCGATCTCGCCGACGCCTGCGACCGCCACGGCGCCATGCTCTACGTCGATGAGGCCCACGCCGTCGGCGTGCTCGGCCCGACCGGCGCCGGGCTGGCCGAGCAACTGGGCTTGAAGCACCGGGTTGACGTGGAGATGGGAACGCTCGGCAAGGCGCTGGGGGCCTTCGGCGCCTACGTGGCCGGCGAGGCGCGCCTGAGGGAGCTCCTGATCTCCCGGGCCCGGACCTTCGTCTTCACGACGGCGCTGCCGCCGGCCGCCTGCGGGGCGGCGCTGGCCGCCCTGGAGATCGTCCGGACCGAGCCGGAGCTGCGAGCGCGGCTCCAGGCGCTCATGGCCCGGCTGAAGGCGGGGCTGCTGGCGCGGGGTTTCGACGTCTCGCGGGTGATCTCGCCCATCTTCCCGGTGGTGCTGGGGAGCGAGGCGCGGGCGCTGGCGGCCGCCGCCGGGCTGCGCGATCGGGGCTACTACGTGCGGGCCATCCGCCCTCCCACCGTGCCGCGCGGCACCAGCCGGCGGCGGGTGGCGCGCACCGCCGGCCACCAACCGGCCCAGCTCGACGCCTTCCTGGGCGCGCTCGACGAGGTCACGGCGTCGCTGCCGCCGGGCTGAGCTGCGGGCCCCGGCTTCCCTTCGGGCCCCGGCCGTCGCATCCTCGCCCAGTACCGACCCATCCATGACCACGCCCCGAGCCCCCGAGACCGTCCATGCGCCGCCAGGTGCCGTCGAGCGCCAGGCCCCGCGGCCCCCCGGGGCCGGGGGACTGGCCTCGGCCTTCCGCCACGCGCTGCGTGGGCTCACGGATGTCGCCGGGGAGCGGAACATGCGCATCCACCTGCTGGCGGGCGCGGCCGTCGGCCTGGTGGGCACTGAGCTCCCCTTGCCGCTGGCCTCGCGGCTGGCGCTGCACCTGTGCACCGCGCTGGTGATCGGGGCGGAGGCGCTCAACAGCGCGCTA
>JANPOM010000613.1:0-1655 GCA_031427995.1 Anaeromyxobacter sp.
CCGGTCAGCGTCGGATTGGCCCGATAGGTCGACACCAGCGCCTCGCGCAGTGTGTCGGCCGAAGCGGTTCCCGCGGCAAGGGCAGCGATCAGCGCAGCGAGGGCGAGGTGACGCGTCACGTAAAGCTCCGGATCATCAGAATGTGAAAACTTGGCGCCGCTCGAACCCGGGCAGCACGGCGACATCGGCATCGGCGATGGTGGCGAGACCGAGCGCTCCGCCCGACACGCGGCCGATAACCAGGCGCGTAACGCCGCGATCGACGATCGCACCGCCGAGGCGCCCGGCAGGGACAAGTTGCCTGGCCAATGCGGCAGGAATTTCCTCGACCGCTCCATCGAGCAGGATGAGGTCATAGGGAGCGCCCTTGGCCCAGCCCGTGGCTAGCTCGCCAGAAGCTCCTCATCGTCGGCGCCGGTGACGCCGGCGAGATGCTCCTTCGCGAGGTCGGCCGCAACTCGGCAAACCGCTACGACGTGGTCGGCTTCCTCGACGACAACCGCGAGAAGCTCCACGCCGACATCCACGGCGTCCGGGTCCTCGGCGCCCTCGACGCCCTGCCGGTCATGGTCGTCAGCCACGATGTGGACGAGGTGATCCTCGCCGTCCCCTCCGCCACCGGCGCCCAGATGCGCCGCATCGTCGATCTTTGCAAGGCGGCCAACGTCCGCTTCAAGACCATGCCCGGCGTCGATCAGCTCATCGACGGCCGCGTCTCGCTCAACCAGGTCCGCGACGTCGCCATCGAGGATCTCCTCGGCCGCGACCCGGTCGCCCTCGACATGGAGGCCATCTCCGCCGCCATGACCGGCCACGTGGTCATGGTGACCGGCGCCGGCGGCTCCATCGGCTCCGAGCTCTGCCGGCAAGTGGCCCGCTTTTCACCCTCCGCGCTCGTGCTGGTGGAGCGGACCGAGAACAACCTCTTCCAGATCCACCGCGAGCTGGCCGGCAAGCTGGTGAACGGCGCGGTGCTGGTCCCCTGCCTCGCCGACGTGGCCGACGCCCCTCGCATGGAGGCGCTCTTCGCCCTCCACAGGCCGACCGTGGTCATCCACGCCGCCGCCCACAAGCACGTGCCGATGATGGAGTGGAACCCCGGCGAGGCGGTCAAGAACAACGTCGGCGGCACCCGCACCCTGGCCGAGCTGGCCCACCGCCACGAGGTGGAGCGGTTCGTCATGGTCTCCACCGACAAGGCCGTCAACCCGACCTCGGTGATGGGCGCCACCAAGCGGGTGGCCGAGATCTGCGTCCAGTCGCTCTCGCAGCAGTCGAGGACCCGCTTCGTCACGGTCCGCTTCGGCAACGTGCTCGGCTCGGCCGGGAGCGTCATCCCCATCTTCAAGGAGCAGATCGCCGCCGGCGGGCCGGTCACGGTCACCCACCCGGAGATGAAGCGCTACTTCATGACCATCCCGGAGGCCAGCCAGCTCGTCCTGCAGGCCGGCACCATGGGGGAGGGCGGGGAGATCTTCATCCTCGACATGGGCCGGTACCCGCAGCCGGCGAACCACTATCCCCAGGCCAGGCTCGAGGACACCGCCGTCAAGCACTCCGCCGCGAGGAAGTTCCGGTTCACTGCTGGGCCGAAGGGCTGGAAGTCGGTGAGTCACGCCTGATGGCTGGCGTGGGCGCGCACCAGCGCCTGCGGC
>JANPOM010000614.1:0-11539 GCA_031427995.1 Anaeromyxobacter sp.
CCGCGGCCTCTATCCGAACAGCTTCTGCCGGGCCTCTTCACTGATGGCGATGACCGCGGGATGCTTGAGCTTCCGCTCGACCGAGATGGCGTAGAAGCGTTCGCGGACCTCGTCGAGCCTTCCGACCGGCCGGACCTGATACTGGCGCTGGACTTCGTCCGCGATGACGGAGGACGCCGGGAAGAGACCCATTCCGACCTGGCCGAACACCTTGAGGAGGGCGCTGTCCTCGAACTCGCCCACCACGCGTGGGCGAATGCCCCGTGCGGCGAACCACTGGTCGAGAGAGCGCCTCAGGGTGGTGTTCTCGGTCGGGAGGATGACCGGAGCCCCGTCGAGTGACTCCGGGAAATTCCGCCTATGGGCGGCAGCGAGTTTCGCCGTGCCGAAGAAGACGATGCCGCATTCCCCGAGGAGGTGGTTGAACGCCCGGATGCGGATCGATGGGTCGATGGGGGCGTCCGCGAGAACGATGTCGAGGTTGTGCACGGCGAGCTCGGCGAAAAGCCGTTCGGGCTTGTCCTCGCGACAGATCAGCCGGACCGGTTCCGGGAGCTTGAGCGCCGGCTCGAGGAGGCGCCGGGCGACCAGCTTGGGAACGACATCGGCTACGCCGACCATCAGGCTCAGGGGTCTGCCGACCGGACGTCCCTTGACGGCGTCCCGGAGCTCCCGCCCCAGGCTGAAGATCTCCTCGGCGTAGCGAAAGACCACGCGACCCATCTCGGTGAGCACCAGCCGGCGTCCGCGCCGGGCGAAGAGCTTCTCTCCGAGCGAGTCTTCGAGCGCACGGATCTGGCCGCTGATGGTCGACTGGGCCAGCCGCAGTTCGGCGCTGGCGCGAGCAAGGCTCCCTTGGCGCGCCATGGTCCAGAAGTAGAGGAGGTGATGGTAGTTGAGCCACTCCATGGTCTCGAATTGTACTTCGGTATGACCGAAGTATCATCGCTAAATTTCCTGATTGTCGAAGTGACGACCGTCGCCTAGACATTCGAGGCCGCTAAAAACCACGAGGAGGCCCAGTGCCCCGACCCAGGCATGATGACCCGACGAGAGCGCCGAGACCGAAGCGAGGCTGGCGCCCGAGGAGGGAGCAGCGGAAGCGTAGTAGATCTACGCTGAGCAGCGGAGCGACGAGGCCGCCTGCCGCAGCGAGAGGATCGGCGCTCGTAGTGGTCAGCAAGCCTGGGTCGGGGCACTAATGCAGCTACAGGTCCGCGGAAGGAACATCGAGCTGACCGAAGCGCTCCGCGCCCATGTCGAGCGGCGCCTCCAGTTCGCCCTGTCGCGCTTCGGGCAGCGGATTGGTCGCGTGCTGGTGCGGCTCGCGGACGTCAACGGCCCGCGCGGAGGCGACGACAAGAGCTGTCACGTCGATGTGAACCTTTTCCCATCTGGCAAGGTCCTGGTGGAGGACCTGGACGCCGACCTCTACGCGGCCATCGACCGGGCCGCCGAGCGGGTGGGAAGGTCGGTGGTCCGCGAGCTCGAGCGTGAGCGCGAGTTCGACGCCTCTGTGGTCAAGGCCTACGGGGGCAAGGTACGATGACGAAGCCCCTGCCGGTCTCCCACATCGCCGAATTCCATGAAGCGAAACCCCAAGCGCATACAGTCATGCACCCAATGCAGTGGTAGTTGACGACCCGACCAGGAGGAAATTCAATGGGCTGGAAAGAAAATATGCCTGAAATCCCAGGCCTTGATCCGGATGAAGTTCTCCGCCAGCTCAAGGAGCGCCTGAAGACGGGTCGGCGAAAGTGGTTGATTCTGTCTGGCGTAGGGCTGGCCGCCATTGTCCTGTTCGGGTCGTACTATCAGGTCGAACCCGATCAGGTGGGGGTGGTTCGCCGATTCGGCCGCTATTCCCACACCAGCGAGCCCGGGCCTCACTTCCTCGTGCCGTTCGGCATCGACCGCGTGCAGAAGGTGCCGGTCCAGCGCCAACTGAAGATGGAGTTCGGGTTTCGCACCGCCACCCCCGGATCTCCGACTACCTATAGGCAGAATGGGAAGGGTGATGGCGAGATGTCGCGCGAATCACTCATGCTCACCGGGGACCTCAACGTGGCGGTCGTCGAGTGGATCGTCCAGTACAAGGTGAGTGATCCGTACAAGTTCCTCTTCAAGGTTCGTGACGTTGACGAGAACTTGCGAAACCTGGCGGAGGCCTCGATGCGGTTCGTGGTGGGGGACCATTCCGTCAACGAGGTACTCACCACGGGCCGGCAGAAGATCGCATCCGAAAGCAAGGAACTGCTCCAGCAACTCGCCAATCGCTACGAGACCGGGGTGGACATTCAGCAGGTCGTCTTGCAGGACGTCAACCCGCCCGATGCGGTGAAGCCCTCGTTCAATGAAGTCAACCAGGCGATCCAGGAGAAGGAACGAGCGATGAATGAAGCCCACGCCGAGATGAACAAGGAGATTCCCCGCGCCAAGGGTGAAGCCGAGCAGGCGATTCAAAGAGCGGAGGGCTACGCGATCGAACGGGTCAACCGCGCCAAGGGCGAGGCCGATCGATTTGGGCGCATCTTCGAGGAATACAGGAAGGCGCCCGATGTCACCCGTCGCCGCTTGTATCTGGAGACCATGGCGGAGGTCCTGCCCCGAGTCGGTCAAAAAGTCATCGTGGATGAGTCGACCAAGGGGCTGACGCCAATTCTCCAGATGGGTTCCGCTGTCTCTCCCGTGACGGCCGCTGCAGCAAAGGAGGCCGTTCGATGAGCCTCAGAATACTTGGGCTGAGCGGGTTGGTTCTACTGGTGCTGAGTTCCAGCGGATGTGCCTGGTACACCCTCGACGAGACGGAGCAAGCGGTCATCACGCGCTTTGGCGAACCGGTCGGAGAGGCCGTCACTCTGCCAGGGCTGCATTTCAAGCTCCCCTTGGCGGACACGGTGAATCGGTTCGAGAAGCGTTGGCTTGAGTGGTCGGGCGAGCCCAACCAGATCCCCACCAAGGACAAGAAGTACATCTGGGTCGATAGCTTTGCCCGCTGGCGCATTGCCGATCCCTTGCGCTTCTTCCAGCGCATGCGCGACGAGCGCACCGCACAATCACGTCTCGATGACATGATCGACGGCGAGACCAGAAACGCCATCGCCAGCTACAACCTGATCGAGGCGGTGCGAGCCTCTAGCCGAACCTTCGAAGACGAGGAGTACACCGAGATCAAGGACCTTCGGGATGCCGCGGAGAAGGTCGAGGTCGGCCGCGAGAAGATCACCCGGCGCATCCTCGAACGCGCTTCGGCGGTGGTGTCCGAATTCGGAGTCGAGCTGGTTGATGTGCAGATAAGGCGAATCAACTACGTGAGTGAAGTTCAAGTGAAGGTTTATGATCGGATGATCTCCGAGCGTCGGCGAATTGCCGAGAGGTCGAGGTCGGAGGGGATGGGCAAGTCGGCGGAGATCCGCGGTCAGAAAGAGCGAGAGCTCAAAGGCATCGGGTCCGAGGCCTACAAGCGCGCTCAGGAGATTCAAGGCAAGGCCGACGCGGAAGCCACCCGGATATACGCCAACGCGTTTGGCCGGGACCCTGAGTTCTACCAGTTCCTGCGCACCCTGGAGGCCTACCGCACTTCGGTCGATGATTCGACATCGCTGTTCCTGGGTACCGACTCCGACTTCTACCGCTATCTGCGCCGTGCCTCGCCGCACTTGAAATGAGCCTCCCAGCCGACCTCTACGACCTCACTTGAAATGAACCTCCCAGCCGACCTCTACGACCTCCTGGCCGTCTCGCGCACGGCCACGCCGGCGGAGATTCGGGACGCCTACCGGGCGCTGGTCACCCGCTTCCACCCCGACAAGCACACTGGCAATCCGCTCGAAAACCTGGCCAGCGAGAAGGTCGCCCAACTGAACCACGCCTACGAGGTGCTCTCGGATCCAACCCGGCGCGCCCAATACGATGCCGGCCCGTCAGTTGACGTCCACCCGGCGCGGCATTTCTCGCACTGGCCAAGCAAGCCCTGGCGAATCGCCGGCGTGGTTCTCCTGCTTCTGATCCTCATGCGGTTTGGCGGGACGTTTGTCCGGGCGGTAGGCGCGAGTCCCTGGTTGCTGTTGGTCTTGGTGCCGTTGCTCGCATTCCTGGGCACCCGGTGGGCTCGCGCTCGAAGGGCAAGATGACGTGACCAGAGCGTCGAGACCGGGGTTGCGCCAGGTGCCGCCCGCCCGTCTCTTTCCTTGACGAATGCCCGTCCGTTCAGTATCCATCTGTTCAGTGCTGTCAGAGGGGGCCGGTAAGAGTCCTCCCACACGCCACACGACAAACGACGGGGACGCGGACGGCGCCCCCTCCAAGGAGAACTGAAATGCCAGTGGGACCGGAGAAGGAAAAAGCGATCGAGCTGGCCATCTCGTCCATCGAGAAGGCCTTCGGGAAGGGTTCGATCATGCGCCTCGGCAACGAGGACGCGTTGGTGAAGGACGTCGCGGCGGTCTCCACCGGCGCCGTCTCGCTCGACATCGCGCTCGGCGTGGGCGGCTTCCCGCGCGGCCGCATCATCGAGATCTACGGCCCGGAGTCGTCCGGCAAGACCACGCTGGCGCTCCACGCCATCGCCGAGGCCCAGAAGGCCGGCGGCATCTGCGCCTTCATCGACGCCGAGCACGCCGTCGACGTCGGCTACGCCCGCAGGCTGGGCGTCCGCACCGACGACCTGCTCATCTCGCAGCCCGACACCGGCGAGCAGGCGCTCGAGATTGTCGAGACCCTGGTCCGCTCCGGCGCCATCGACGTGCTGGTGATCGACTCGGTGGCGGCGCTGGTCCCGAAGGCCGAGCTCGAGGGCGAGATGGGCGACGCCCACATGGGGCTGCAGGCCCGGCTCATGAGCCAGGCGCTCCGCAAGCTGACCGGCACCATCTCCAAGTCGCAGACCATCGTCATCTTCATCAACCAGATCCGGATGAAGATCGGCGTGATGTTCGGCAACCCGGAGACCACCACCGGCGGCAACGCGCTCAAGTTCTACGCCACGCTCCGCCTCGACATCCGCCGCATCGGCGCCATCAAGGACGGCGACAACGTCATCGGCAACCGGACCAGGGTCAAGGTCGTGAAGAACAAGGTCGCCCCGCCCTTCAAGGAGGTCGAGTTCGACATCATGTACGGGCAGGGGATCAGCCGCGAAGGCGACCTGCTCGACCTCGCCGCCGAGGAGAACGTCGTCGAGAAGAGCGGCACCTGGTTCAGCTTCGAGGGCGAGCGGATCGGCCAGGGGCGCGAGCAGGTCAAGGCCTTCCTCCGCGAGCACCCGGCCATCCTCCAGAAGATCGAGGGGCTGCTGCTGCAGAAGTTCGGCGTCCGGCGCGGCCCGCAGGCGGTGCCGGATGAGCCGGGCGACGCCAAGGAGAAGGGCGAGGAGAAGAGGCCCCGCGTCAAGGCCGTCAATTAGGGCCTGTGGTCATGGCGCACCGCGACGGCGGGCGCAAAGAGGCTCTGGTCATGGCGACAAGGGCCGGCTCCGAGAGGGGCCGGCCCCGCTTTCCTGGCGGGACGCCATGGCGGACGGTGGCTGCGGCAGTGCACCGGATATGCTCTAACCTCTGCCTCCCAATGCCCGTGGACCTCTCCTCCAAGGACTGGCTCGGCCACCTCGTAGCCGAGGAGCTGGACCGCTACGACCCGGAAGCTGAGCGGGCGCGCCTGCCCGACGAGCTGCTGCGGGCCGCGGCCGGAGGGGATCCGGCCCCGGGCGCCCGGATGCTGGTGGCCCGCTCGCTCCGCCTCCACAAGCTGGCGCCGGGCGACGACTCGCCGGAGGCGACCTTTCTCGAGGAGATGCGCGGCCACCTCAACCTGGTGCTCGACGTGGCGCAGCTGGCCGGGGAGCCCTGGCTCCGCCGTCGCGGACGGGTCCAGCTCGCCGCCTCCCTGGCCGAGTCGCTCGGCGAGCCGGGGCTGGCGGCCGCCGAGGACGGGAACCCCGGCCACTACGGGGCGCTCCACGACGTCGAGGCGGCGCTGCGGGCGGCTGGCCGGGAGCTGAAGGCCCGCTTCTTCCCGCCGGGCGATCCGGTGGACGGACTCCCGCTCTACCCGGGCATGCGCGCCTCGTTTCGCCGGCAGCTTGCCCGCGTCGTCATGGGGCTCCAGCGGACCGGGCGCCTCGAGGCCGAGGCCCTGGCTAGCAATCGCGCCTTCGCCGAGCAGGAGCGGGCCTTGCTGGCCGAGGGGTTGGCCGGACTGCTCGCCGCCACCACCCCGGCGCCGCTCCAACACCTGGTGGTGCTGCGCCGCCGCCAGCTCGGCCGGCTCGGCCTTCCCGGCCAGCGCTTGCGCGACACCCGCCGTGCCATCGTCACCCCCCGCACCCCGGGCGCCCTCGCCCTGGCCACGCCGACGAAGTCGCGCCCCTTCCTGCTGGAGCAGCTGCTCCTCGCCGAGCGGCGCGCCCGGCTCCCGGCCGAGCCGGCGGCCGAATTCATCGAGGCCTACCGTGAAGCGGCCGGGCTCGACGCCCATGCGCTGGTGGCGGCGCAGGTCGAAGCGGGGGCGCAGCACGACGACCACCTGGCCTGGTTCCAGGCGGTGGGAGGCCCCGGCTCCGAGTGGCAGCAGCTCACCGCGGCCTGGGAAGAGACCTCCGACGAGGTGGTGGAGCGGATCAGCGACGCCGTCGCCACCAACTACGACGCGCTGACCGAGGCGCTGCGCGACACCGGCGAACTGGGGCAATTGCTGGGCCGGGCGGCGGGTGGCGCCACGCTCAGCTCAGACGAGAAGCGCAAGGTGAAGGAGCAGCTCCTCGACCTCGCCAAGGCGGTGCCCGCGCTGGCCATCTTCGCGGCCCCGGGGGGCATGCTGCTGCTGCCGCTGTTGGCCAAGCTGCTGCCGTTCAGCCTGCTGCCCGGGGCCTGGGAGCGGGCGCGGGAGCGGGCGCGGGTTCGCCGCGACGGACCGAGGTGACGGGAAGGATGGCAGCGGGCCCTGTGGCAGGGGCGGCGATAGACACCCGGCGCGGGAAACTCAGCCCTCGCCGCCCGGCTCCGGTCCCGGCTCGGGCGGCGTCGCCTCACCGGCGGGCGGTGTTGCGGCGTGCGGCTCGGCTTCCAGGCAGTCGGGGCAGGTGCCGACCAGCTCATGGTAGTGCGACTCGAGCCGGTAGCCGTGCCTGCTGGCGACCTCGCGCTGCAGGATCTCGAAGGCCTCGAACTCGAACTCGATGACCTTGCCGCAGCGGCCGCAGAGCAGGTGGTCGTGGTGCTCGCGCCCGAAGGTGGTCTCGTAGCTCTTCGAGTCGGCCACCACGATGGCCGGCTGCAGGATTCCGGCCTCGGCCAGCAGCGGCAGGGTCCGGTAGACGGTCGCCTTGGAGCCGCGGATGCCGCGCTCCTTCAGGTCGGCGATCAGGTCTTCGATCGGGTAGTGGCCCTTCCGCGCCATGGCCGCCTCGACGATGGCGGCGCGCGCCTCGGTGAGCCGGAGGTCCTTCAGGTGGAGAAACCGCTCGAACCGGTCGAGCGCCTCCTTCACGTTCTGTTTGTCGTTCGGTTCCATGCGACCATGTCTCAGGCGGTGCGGAACGTAGCGGGCCTCCCGGATCGAGTCAACGGCAGGTTGCATCGGCGGCGGCGATCGGGTCGGGTGCCCGCTTCGGGCCACTTGTCGGCCACCGGCCCGCGGGGCTACACCGGATCCAACGTGCGCCTCCGTCTCGCCTCGATCGCCCTCCTGCTGGCCGCCGCGCTGCCCGCGCGCGCAGCCCCGCCAGCCCCGCCAACACCGGCCGTCGCCGGGAGGCCGCCACCGGCCGCGCTGCGCGAGGCGCTCGACGGGCTGGTGGAGCACTCGGCGCTGGCCGGAGCCCGCGCCGGTCTCTGCGTGGTCTCGCTCGACACCGGCGCCACCATCTACGCACGCGACGCCGACGCACTCCTCAACCCGGCCTCCAACGTGAAGCTCTTCACGGTGGCGGCGGCGCTGGCCCGCCTCGGCCCCGAGTACCGCTTCGAGACCGAGGCCTGGCTCGACGCCACCGGCCTGGACGGCGGCGCGCCCCGGGCGCTCTACCTGCGCGGCAAGGGCGACCCGACCCTGACCACCGAGCGGCTCTGGGCCCTGGCCGGAGACCTGCAACACCTCGGCCTGAAGCGCGTCGGCGATCTGGTGCTCGACGAGGGCTGGTTCGACGGCGAGCGGATTGGCCCCGGCTTCGACCAGGAGAGCGGCGACAAGAGCTACCTGGCGCCGGCCGGTGCCCTCTCGCTCAACTCCAACGTGGTGGCCATCCACGTCGCGCCGGCCGAGCGGCCGGGCCTGGCCGGGCGGGTGGAGCTGGAGCCCGACTCCGCTTTCTTCGAGTTGGTCAACCGGACCAGCACCACCGGCCCGCGTGCGGCCCGCCGGCTGCTGGTCTCCTCGACGCCGGACGGCGCGGGGGGTCGCCAGCGGATCGTCGCGGAGGGACGGCTCCCGGCCGGCGGCCGCCCCACCGTGTCTTGGCGCAAGATCGACGACCCGGCTCGGTACTTCGGGCAGACGCTGCGCCGGCTGCTCGAGCTGCGCGGCGTGAAGGTGACCGGCGCGGTGCGGCTCGGCACGGTGCCGGAAGGGGCACGGCTCTTCCACCTCATCGAGTCGGAGCCGCTCGCCGAGGTGGTGCGCCGGACCAACAAGACCAGCAACAACTTCATGGCCGAGCAACTGGTCAAGACGCTGGGCGCGGTGACGGCCGGTCCGCCCGGGAGCTGGAGCTCCGGGCTGGCCGCGGTGGAGGGGTTCCTCGCCTCCTTCGGCCTCCCACGCGGCAGCTACGTGATGAAGAACGGCTCGGGCATGAACGACGCCAACCGCTTCAGCGCCCGCCAGACGGCCCGGCTGCTGGTCGAGCTCTGGCGCCGCTTCCCGGTGAGCGCCGAGTTCCTCTCCTCGCTCCCGCTGGCTGGCAAGGACGGCACCATCCGCTGGCGGCTCGACGGCCCGGAGACGGCCGGTCGCGTCCGTGCCAAGACCGGCACGCTCGACGGGGTCAACACGCTGGCCGGCTACCTGGAGACGGTAGACGGGGAGCGGCTGGCCTTCGCCATCCTCGTCAATGACGCGCCGGGCCGCTCGGCGGTGGTGGCGCCAGCCATCGACGCGGTAGTGGCGGCGCTGGTGACGCGCGGCGCGGCTGGCCCCGCGGCTGGGCCGGCGGTGGTTGCGGCCGCGGCGGTCGCCGCGGCCAGCTCGCCCGAGGCGCTCGACGCGGCGGCCCTCTCCTACCTCGTGCTGGGCCGGGCCCACGACCGCCGCAACGTCCCCTTCCTGCGAACCGCGCTCCGTGCCGAGGGCGCCCCGCAGCTTCGCCTGGCGGTGGCCGAGGCGCTCTATCGCTCCGACCCGGACGACGGCGCCGCCCGGCGCGGCCTGCTGGAGGCCTCGGCCCCTGCCCTCCCTCCGGCGTCGCTGTCCCGCCTGCTGGCGCTGGCCCGGCCCGGCGACCCGCCGCCGCTGCTGGCGGCGCTCGGGGATCTGGCCGGCGAAGGAAACGGCGAAGCCATCGGGCGCCTGCTCTCGCTGGCGGCGGCCGAGCCAGGCCCTCCGCTACGGGCGGCGCTGGCCAGCGTGCTCGGCGAGGTGGCCGACGCGGCCGCCATCGAGCTTCGCCTGGCTCTCGACGCGACCACGCCGGCGGTGCGCGAGGCGGCCCAGGCCCTGCTGGGCGACCGGCTGCCACCCGCCCGGCCCCCGCCCACCCCGGACACCATGGGCCCGGCCGCTGTCAGACCCGGCGGCTAGGTTGCCACCATCACGACGCTGGCGGCACACGCCGGCCACACACCCGAAAGGTCACACCCATGGTCAACAAGGTCATCCTGGTCGGCAACCTCGGCAAGGACCCCGAGGTCCGTTACACCTCCGGCGGCCAGGCCGTCGCCAACCTCCGCATCGCCACCTCCCGCTCCTGGACCGACAAGCAGTCGGGCCAGAAGAAGGAAGAGACCGAGTGGCATGACGTGGAGGTCTGGGGCAAGCAGGCCGAGCAGTGCGGCGAGTTCCTGGCCAAGGGGCGGCAGGTCTACGTCGAGGGGCGGCTCAAGACCGACGCCTGGGACGACAAGGCCTCGGGCCAGAAGAAGTACCGCGTCAAGGTGGTGGCCGACACGGTCCGCTTCCTCGGCGGTGGCGGCGCTGGCGCCGGCCGCGGCGCCGGTCCTGGCGTGGGCGGCGCGCGTCCGCCCCAGGGCGGTCCGGACGACCAGGGCGGTCCCCCGCCCGGGTTCGACGACAGCGGCAGCAGCGGCGGCAGCGGAGCCGGCGGCGGAGCCGGCGGCGGCGGGCACGAAGACATCCCGTTCTGATCCGTACCTGGCGCGGAGCCATGAAGCCACTGGTGGTGCTGGTGAGGGACCTGGTCTTCAGATCCAAGATCCACGCCGCGGCCGAACGGCAGGGTGTCCCGCTCCGGCTCGCCCCGCGCGGCTCGACGCTGGCCGAGGCGGTCGCCGGCATCGAGCACCCCACCGTGCTGGCCGATCTCGCCGAGCCCGGGCTGCTGGAGCAGGTCCGCGCCGCCAAGGCGCTCGGCCCGGTCCGTGTCATCGGCTTCCTCGGCCACCTCCAGGAGGGGCTCATGGCGGAGGCCCGCGCCGCCGGGGTCGATGAGGTGCTCACTCGCGGCCAGTTCGTGGTCCGGCTCGACTCGCTGCTCCACGGCGGTGAGCTTCACTGATGAGCGCTCCGACCGTCACCATCTACACCGCGTCCCATTGCCCCTGGTGCATGCGGGCCAAGGCGCTCCTCTCGAAGAAGGGGGTCGCCTTCGAGGAGATCCAGGTCGAGGGGAACGACACGCTGCGCGATTGGCTGGTGGAGCAGTCCGGGCAGCGGACCGTGCCGCAGATCTTCGCCGGCGGCCGGTCGCTGGGCGGCTTCAGCGACCTCGACGCACTCGACCGCGCCGGAAAGCTCGACCCGATCCTGCGGGGCGAGCCCTGACCGGGGCAATGGGGCGCACATGGCCTTCTGGCTGGTGAAGACCGAGCCGTCCACCTACTCGTTCGACGACCTCGTCGCCGAGAAGAAGACCCTCTGGAGCGGCGTGAAGAACCCGCAGGCCCAGCTCCACCTGCGGGCCATGGAGCGGGGCGATCTGGTCGCCGTCTACCATACCGGCGCGGAGCGGGCCGTGGTCGGCACGGCGCTGGTGGCCGGCGCGGCACGGCCGGACCCGACCGACAAGGAAGGGAAGCGGGTCGCCGTCGAGCTCGCGCCGGCGCGATCGCTCGCCGTCGCCGTGACCCTGGCGATGCTGCGGGAGGAGAAGGTGTTCGCCGGCTCGCCGCTGCTCACCCAGGGGCGGCTCTCGGTGCTGCCGCTCACGGCCGCCCAGTGGAGGCGGATCGAGACCCTGGGGCGGCGCGCCGGCTGACCCGGCCGGCTCTCCCGTCCCGGTTCTGGTCCCGCCGGCTCCAGTGCCTCGACCCAGGCAGAGATGACCACCGCGAGCGCCGATCCTCTCGCTACGACAAGCGCCCTCGTCACATCATCATGCCTGGGGCGGGGCACTGGACCGCGTGTTAACGTGGCCGCCGCCCGTGGCCCC
>JANPOM010000615.1:0-13078 GCA_031427995.1 Anaeromyxobacter sp.
CTGAGCAGCGGACCGACGAGGCCGCCTGCCGCAGCGAGAGGATCGGCGCTCGCAGTAGTCAGTAAGCCTGGGTCGGGGCACTAGATGCGGCTCTCGGACGTCATCGCAGGCACCGGCGCGCGCGGCGCGCTCCCCGACGACCCGGAGGTCGTCCTCGTCACCGGCGATTCACGCGAGGTGACTGCCGGGGCGCTCTTCTGCGCGCTCCCCGGCGCTCGCACCGACGGTCACGGCTTCGCCGCCGAGGCGGCGCGCCGTGGCGCGGTGGCGGTGATCGCAGAGCGCGCCGTCGAGTGCGCGCCGGCTCGCCTGCTGCTGGCCCCCTCGGCGCGGCGAGCCATGGCCTTGGCCGCCGCCAACCTCCTCGGCCGGCCCGGCGACGCCATGCAGCTGGTGGGCGTGACCGGCACCAACGGAAAGACCACGGTGAGTTACCTGGTGGAGGCCTGCGCCAGCGCCGCCGCGCTGCCGGTGGGCGTGGTCGGCACCGTCACCCACCGCTTCCCGGGAGTGGAGCGCGCCGCCGCCCAGACCACACCCGAGTCGACCGCGCTGCAGGCGCTGCTGGCCGAGATGCGCGACGCAGGCACCCGGCTGGTGGTGATGGAGGTCTCCTCCCACGCCCTGGCGCAGGAGCGGGTGGCCGGGTTGCGCTTCGCCGCGGCCGGCTTCACCAACCTGACCCGCGACCACCTCGACTACCACGGCGACATGGAGCGCTACTTCGCCGCCAAGCGCCGGCTCTTCCTCGAGCACCTCGCCCCCGGCGGCACCGCCGTCGTCAACGCCCGCGACCCGTGGGGCGCGCGGCTGGCCGACCAGCTCGGCCCGGGCCGCGGCGCCTGGCGCTATGGGACTCGCGATGACGACCAGCTCCGCGCCGAGTCGGCCCGCCTCTCCATCACCGGCATCGAGGCCACCTTCCAGACGCCGCGCGGCGCGCTGGCCATCCGCTCGCCGCTGGTCGGCGCCCACAACCTGGAGAACCTGCTCTGCGCCGCCGGACTGGCCCTGGCCGCCGGCCTGCCACCGTCGGCGGTCGAGGCCGGGCTCTCCGCCAGCGCTGGAGCGCCGGGGCGGCTGGAGCGGATCGACGGGCGCGGCCTCTCGGTCTTCGTCGACTACGCCCACACCGACGACGCGCTGGCTCGCGCCCTGGAGACGCTCCGCGCCCTGGGCCCGCGCCGGCTGCTGCTGGTCTTCGGCTGCGGCGGAGATCGCGACCGCGGCAAGCGGCCGCTCATGGGGGCGGTGGCCGGGCGCGGTTCCGATCTCGCCGTCATCACCAGCGACAACCCGCGCAGCGAGGACCCGCTCCGCATCATCTCCGAGATCGAGCCAGGGCTGGTCCAGGCAGGCCGCCCGCGCCGCACCTCCGCCGAGGCGGTGGTCGGGGAGCCGGGCTACGTGGTCGAGCCCGACCGGCGCGCCGCCATCGAGCTGGCCCTGGCCGCCGCCGGTCCCGGCGACGCCGTGCTCATCACCGGCAAGGGGCACGAGGCCACCCAGCTTGTCGGCGCCGAGAGCCGCCACTTCGACGACCGCGAGGAGGCGAGGAGGGCCCTCGGCCTGGCATGAGCTCCCCCTGCTTCACCGCCGAGGAGCTGCTGGCCGCCACCGGGGGGCGCTGGCTCGATTCTCCCCCGGCCGGCGTGGCCGGGGTCTCTACCGACACCCGCACCATCGCCGCCGGTACGCTCTTCGTGGCGCTGCGCGGTGAGCGCTTCGACGCCCACGCCTTCCTGGCGTCCGCCGCCGCCGCCGGGGCCGCCGCCGCGCTGGTCTCGGCCGAGGTGGCCGCCCCGCCCGGCCTGCCGCGCCTGCTGGTGACCGACACCCTGACGGCGCTCGGCGCCGTGGCCCACCTCCACCGCCGTCGCTTCACGCTCCCGGTGGTTGGGGTGACCGGCTCCAACGGCAAGACCACCACCCGGGAGATGATCGCCGCCATCCTGGCCGAGCGCGGCCCGGTGCTGAAGACCGAGGGAAACCTCAACAACGAGGTGGGCGTGCCGCTCACCCTTCTCGGCCTCGGCGCCCTACACCAGGCCGCTGTCATCGAGATGGGGATGAGCCACCGCGGCGAGATGGCCCGGCTGACGGCCCTGGCCGCCCCGCAGGTCGGGGTGGTCACCAACGCCGCCGCCGCGCACCTCGAGGGGCTCGGCACCGTCGACGGCGTGGCCGACGCCAAGGCCGAGCTCTACGCCGGGCTGCCGCCGGGCGGCATCGCCGTCGTCAACGCCGACGACGCCCGCATGTTGGCCCGGGCCCGCGCCTCGGGCCGCCGCCTGCTCACCTTCGCGGTCGGCCGGCAGCGGCGCGGCGACGTGGCCGTGCTGGAGCTGCTCACCCAGGATGCCGCCGGGATGACCTTCCTGCTCGGCGTCGGCAACCGCGAACTCCTGGTGACGCTGCCGCTGGTGGGGGCTCACAACGCCCAGAACGCCGCCGCGGCGGCCTGCGCCGCCATCGCGCTCGGCTGCAGCGACCAGGAGATCGTCCGCGGCCTGGCCACGGTGCGGCCGCTGGGGCGGCGGCTCCGCCTGGAGCGGCTGCCGCGCGGCCTGCTGCTGGTGGACGACTGCTACAACGCCAACCCACGCTCCATGGAGGCGGCGCTCCGCACCCTGGCCGAGCTGGCGCGCTCCGAGGGAGGCCGCCCGCTGGCGGCGCTCGGCGACATGCTCGAACTCGGTCCGGACGAGGCCGCGCTGCACCGCGGCGTCGGCGCCGAGGCGGCCCGGCTGCCGGTCGAACACCTCTTCGGCTTCGGCCCGCGCTCGCGCCAGACGCTGGCCGGGGCGGTGGCGGCCGGGCTGGCGCCGGAGCGGACCTTCCAGACCGAGGACCTGACGGCGCTGGCCGAAGCGGTGCGCGCCGCCGCCGGGCCCGGCGACGTCCTACTCGTCAAGGCGAGCCGCGGCATGAAGCTGGAGCGGCTCGTCGAGGCGCTTCGCGATGGGCCCGCCGCGGCGGCGGGGCACGACTAGATGCTCTACTACTTCCTCTACCCGCTCTCGACCAAGCTCACGTTCCTCAACGTCCTCCGCTATCCGTCCTTCCGGATCGTGGCGGCCGGCCTGACCGCCATGCTGATCGGCCTGGTCTTCGGCCCGGCCTTCATCGAGCGGATGCGCCGCATCCAGTACGGCGCCAGCAATGTCCGCGAGGACACGCCCGACGGTCACCAGAAGAAGGCCGGCACGCCGTCGATGGGCGGCGGGCTGATCCTGCTCGCGCTCACCGCCTCGACGCTGCTCTGGGGCAACCTGGAGAACCGGCTGGTCTGGGCGGCGCTGCTGGTGACCCTCGGCTACGGCGCCATCGGCTTCGCCGACGACTGGCTCAAGATCGCCAGGCGCGACTCCAAGGGGCTGGCCGGGAGGAGGAAGCTGGTCCTCCAGGTGCTGGTGGTGCTGGCCGTCTACTACGGGCTGCTCACCGACTGGCACTTCCACGCCGACCCCCGCTTCCCCTGGCTCTTCGTGGGCAGCCGCATCGACACCCACCTGACCCTCCCCTTCGTCCCCACCCGGCTCTTCAACCCCGACCTGGGCTGGCTCTACCTGCCCTTCATGGTCTTCGTGGTGGTGGCCACCTCCAACGCCGTCAACCTCACCGACGGCCTCGACGGCCTGGCCATCTTCCCCACCATCATCTCGGCCATCACCTTCCTGGCGCTCAGCTACGTGGCCGGCTCGACCATCGCCGGGTTCAGCCTCGCCGAGTACCTGCGCATCGTCTCCATCCCGGGCGCCGAGGAGCTGGGGGTCTTCTGCGCGGCGGTCTTCGGCGCCGGCGTGGCCTTCCTCTGGTTCAACACCTACCCGGCCCAGGTCTTCATGGGCGACGTCGGGTCGCTGGCGCTGGGGGGCGGCCTCGGCATGCTGGCGGTGCTGACCAAGAACGAGGTGGCCAGCGCCATCCTTCACGGCGTCTTCCTGGCCGAGACCGTCAGCGTCATCATCCAGGTGGCCAGCTTCAAGTACACCGGCCGGCGGGTCTTCCGCATGGCCCCGGTCCACCACCACTTCGAGCTGAAGGGGTGGGCCGAGCCGAAGATCATCGTCCGTTTCTGGATCGTCTCCGTCATGCTGGCCCTGGTGGCGCTCATGTCGATCAAGCTGAGGTAGCCGTGACCACCCCTCCCAGCCTGCGAGGCAAGAAGATCACCGTGGTGGGCCTGGGGCGCAGCGGCATCGCCGCGGCCCGGCTCTGCGTCCGCGAAGGGGCCTCGGTGACGGTGACCGACTCGCGCCCGGCCGCCGCGCTCGGACCGGCGCTGGAGGCGCTCGAGGTGCTCCCCCTGCGGCGCATGCTGGGCGGCCACGACCTGCGCGACTTCACGGCCGCCGACCTGGTGGTGGTCTCGCCCGGAGTTCCCATGACCATGCCGGAGGTGGCCGCGGCCCGCGCCGCCGGGGTGCCGACCTGGGGCGAGGTGGAGCTGGCCTCCCGATTCCTCGGCACCACGCCGCTGGTGGCCGTCACCGGCACCAACGGCAAGTCAACCACCACCGCCCTGGCTGGCGCCCTCTTCTCCGAGGACCGGCGCACCTTCGTGGGCGGCAACCTCGGCACCCCGCTCTGCGAGCACGTCCTCTCGGGCCAGCCCGCCGACGTGGTGGTGGCCGAGCTCTCCTCCTTCCAGCTCGAAGGCATCGAGCGGCTGCGGGCCCGGGTGGCGGCCATCCTCAACATCACCCCCGACCACCTCGACCGCTACCCCGGCCTCGACGAGTACGCCGCCGCCAAGGCCCGCATCTTCGAGACCCAGCAGCCGGGCGACTTCGCGGTGGCCAACCTGCGCGACGACCGGGCCATGGCCATGGCGGCCGCCTCGCGCGGCGCCCTCTACACCTTCGGTTTCGGGCCGCCGGCCCGCGCCGCCGCCCGCGCCCCCGAGGACGGCCGCGGCGAACTCTGGTTCTACCGCTACGCGGCCGGCTCGCCGGAGCGATACCGGCTGGCCAACCGCTCGCTGCGCGGCCGCCACAACCTGGAGAACGCCATGGCGGCGCTGGTCTGCGCCCGCCTGCTGGGCGTCCCGGGCGCGGCGGTGCAGCGCGGCCTCGACCACTTCACCGGCCTGCCCCACCGGCTCGAGCTGGTTCGCGAGCGGGGCGGCGTCGAGTGGATCAACGACTCCAAGGCCACCAACGTCGACTCCACCGGCGTCGGCCTGGCCGCCTTCCCGGCCGGCACCGCCCGGGTGGTGCTGATCCTGGGCGGCCGCGGCAAGCATGCCCCCTACGCGCCGCTGCGCGCCCTCTTCGAGGGCCGGGTCAAGGCGCTCCTCACCATCGGCGAGGACGCCCCAGCCATCGAGAAGGAGCTCTCCGGCGCCACCGCCACCGAGGGCTGCGGGACGCTGGCGGAGGCCGTGGCCCGCGCCGCCGCGCTCACCGGACCTGGCGACGTGGTGCTGCTCTCGCCGGCCTGCTCCAGCTATGACCAGTTCAAGAGCTTCGAGGAGCGCGGCGAGCGCTTCCGCCAGCTGGTGGGGGCGCTGACGTGAGCGACGCCGACGCCCCCTCCCGGCGCCCGGCGCCCTTCGACTGGCTGTTGCTCTTCGGCATCCTCTCGCTGACCGCCGGCGGCGCGGTGATGGTCTACTCGGCCAGCGCCATCACCGCCACCCGCAACCTGCACGACGAGTTCTACTTCCTGAAGCGCCAGGCTGTGGCCTTCGCCATCGGCGTCGGGCTGGTGATGGTGGTGCTGCGGCTCGGCTACCGCCGGCTCGCCCCGCTCGCCTACCCGCTGCTCTTCGCCACCGTGGTGCTGCTGCTGCTGGTGCTCATCCCCGGGGTCGGGCGGATGGCCGGCGGGGCGCGGCGCTGGCTGCAACTGGGCATCGTCAACTTCCAGCCGGCCGAGCTGGCCAAGGTGGCGCTGGTCCTCTACCTGGCCCGGTCGCTGGCCCGGCAGCGCGAGAAGGTGCGGCTCTTCTCCATCGGCTTCCTCCCCCACGTGCTGGTGACCGGGGTGCTGGTGGGGCTCTGCCTGCTGGAGCGCGACATGGGGACCGGTGTCATCATGGTGCTGGTGCTCTTCACGATGCTCTTCGCCGCCGGGGCCCGCGTCTCCTACCTGGTGGGAGGCGCCCTGGTGGTCATCCCCATCGGCTGGCGCCTCATCGCCGGCACGCCATACCGGATGGAGCGGTGGCTCGCCTACCTCGACCCGTGGGGCCACCGCGACGGCGCCGGGTTCCAGCTGGTCGAGTCGCTGCTCGGCATCGGCAACGGCGGCTGGACCGGGCAAGGGCTTGGACAGGGCAAGGGAAAGCTCTTCTACCTGCCGGCCGCGCACACCGACTTCATCGCCGCGGTCATCGCCGAGGAGGTCGGCCTGCTCGGCATCGGCGTCCTGCTGCTGCTCTACGTGCTGGTGATCTGGCGTGGACTGCGGGCCGCGCTCCACGCCAGCGACCCCTTCGGCGCCTACGCCGCGCTCGGGCTGACCACGCTGCTCGGTGGCCAGGCCCTCCTCAACCTGGCGGTGGTCTTCGGCCTGGTGCCGACCAAGGGGCTCACCCTGCCCTTCGTCTCCTACGGCGGCAGCTCCTTGATGACGCTGCTGGCGGCGGCCGGCATCCTGCTCTCCATCTCCGGCGACCGCGGCGGCTTCCTCCGCCAGGGCGTGCAGGCGGTCCGGGTTGCTCCGGCCGGCGGCGCCGAGGCGCCACCGTGAGGCTCCTGGTGGCAGGCGGTGGCACCGGCGGCCACGTCTTCCCCGGCCTGGCGCTGGCCGAGGAGGTGGTGACCCGGCACCCCGGCAACGACGCCATCTTCGTCGGCACCGCCCGCGGTCTCGAGGCCCAGGTGGTCCCGGCGGCCGGCTTCCCCATCGAGTTCATCGAGGTCCGGGGGCTCAAGGGGAAGGGGCTGGCGGTCGCGCTCGGCAACCTGCTCCTGCTCCCCCGCGCCTTCCTGCAGTCGCTCCGCATCCTGCGCAGGTGGCGCCCCGACGTGGTGGTCGGGGTGGGCGGTTACGCTTCCGGTCCGCTGGTGCTGGCCGCCTGGGTCTCGGGCATCCCCACCGCGGTGCAGGAGCAGAACGCCGTCGCCGGCCTCACCAACCGCCTGCTCGGCCGGATCGTCAAGGCGGCCTTCACCGCCTTCCCGGAGACCGCCGCCTGCTTCCCCAAGGGGAAGGCCGTCCAGCTCGGCAACCCCATCCGCCGCCAGCTGCTCGAGCACTTCATGCGCCCCAGTGAAGGCGAGCGCCTCCCGGGGCTGCTGGTCTTCGGCGGCTCGCAGGGGGCCCACGCCCTCAACATGCGGGTGGTGGAGACCCTGCCCCACCTCGCCGACCTGCGCGGCAAGCTCCGCATCGTCCACCAGACCGGCCGCCGCGACCGCGAGGCCGTGGAGAAGGGCTACCGCGCCGTCGGCTTCGAGGCCGAGGTGCTTGAGTTCATCGAGGACATGAGCGCCGCCTACGCCGCCGCCGACCTGGTGGTCTGCCGCGCCGGCGCCACCACGCTGGCGGAGCTGACCGTCTGCCGCAAACCGTCGATCCTCGTCCCCTTCGCCGCCGCCGCCGACAACCACCAGTTCATCAACGCCACCAGCCTGGTCAACGCCGGCGCGGCGGTGATGATCGAGGAGCGCGGCCTGACCGGCGAGCTGCTGGCCGCGGAGATCCGCGCCATCCTCGGCAACCCCGGGCGGCGCGAGGCCAGGGCCCGGGCCGCCGGCCGGCTCGGCAGCCCGGCCGCCGCCAGCGAGATCGCCGACGCCTGCGCCGGCCTAGCCGAGCGGCGCTGGGGCTCCCGCCGCGGCCAGGATCGCGGCCCCGGCTTCAAACCGACCCGCCCCGGCGGCGCCTGAGGAGACATGACCCCGAGGAGAGAATGACCCTGTTCCGTTCGCGCCACGCCCGCATCCACTTCGTCGGCATCGGCGGCATCGGCATGAGCGGCATCGCCGAGGTGTTGCTCAACCTCGGCTACGCCGTCTCCGGCTCGGACCTCAAGGCCAGCGAAATCACCCGGAGGCTGGCCGGGCTGGGCGGTCGCATCGAGGTGGGGCACGCCGCCGCCCACGTCCGCGACGCCGACGTGGTGGTGATCTCCTCGGCGGTGCACCGCGACAACCCCGAGCTGGTCGAGGCCCGGGCCCGCAAGATCCCCGTCATCCCGCGCGCCGAGATGCTGGCCGAGTTGATGCGTCTCAAGCAGGGGATCGCCATCGCCGGCTCCCATGGCAAGACCACCACCACCTCGATGGCGGCCCACCTGCTGGCCTTCGCAGGCCTGGACCCGACCGCGGTGGTGGGCGGCAAGGTCAACGCCTTCGGCTCCAACGCCAAGCTGGGCAAGGGCGAGTACATGGTGGTGGAGGCGGACGAGTCGGACGGCTCCTTCTTGCACATCCCGCCCACCATCGCGGTGGTCACCAACATCGACCCCGAGCACCTCGACCACTGGAAGACCGAGGAGGCGCTGCGGCTCGGCTTCATCTCCTTCATCAACCGGGTGCCCTTCTACGGCCTGGCCATCCTCTGCATCGACCACCCGACCGTGCAGGGGCTGCTCCCCGAGGTGGGCAAGCGCTACGTCACCTACGGCGAGAGCCAGCAGGCCGACTTCCGGGCGGACCGCATCGAGGTCTCCGGCCACGCCGTCAGCTTCGACGCCTTCCGCCGCGGCGAGCCGCTGGGGCGGTTCGAGATGGCCATGGTGGGGCGGCACAACGCCCTCAACGCCCTGGCCGTGGTGGCCCTCGCCGACGAGCTGGGGATCGATCCGGAGACCACCCGCGCAGCCTTCAAGGTCTTCCAGGGGGTGCAGCGGCGCTTCACTGTTCGTGGAGAGGTTGGCGGCGTCACGGTGGTGGACGACTACGGCCACCACCCGGCCGAGGTCCGGGCCACGCTGCGCGGCGCCCGCGAGGCCTTCGGCCGGCGCGTGGTCTGCGTCTTCCAGCCCCACCGCTACACCCGCACCCGCGACCTCCACGCCGAGTTCGCCACCGCCTTCAACGACGCCGACGTGCTCCTGATGACCGACATCTACGCCGCCGGCGAGGCGCCGTTGCCGGACGTGACCGCCGAGGGGCTGGTCGAGGCGGTGCGCGGCTGCGGCCACCGCGACGCCCACCACCTGCCCCGCGCCGGACTGGCGGCCGCCGCCCGGGCCCGCCTCCAGCCCGGCGACATCGTCATCACCCTGGGCGCCGGCGACGTGACGCAGGTCGGCCCCGAGCTGCTGGGCCTGCTGGAGAGCTGATGGTGGGCTGGCGCGGCGAGATCGCCACCCGGGTGCGGGGCGAGTGCCGTCCCGACGAGCCGCTGGCGCCGCGCACCTCCATCAAGGTGGGCGGCCCGGCCGACCTGCTGGTCCGCCCCGTCGATCCGTCAGACCTGGCGGCGCTGCTGAGGGCGGTGCGCGAACTCGGGCTGCCGCTCGCCATCCTCGGAGGCGGCGCCAACACCCTGGTAGCCGACGCCGGAGTCCGCGGCGTGGTGGTCCGGCTCCCCACCGACTTCGGCGAGGAGCGCTGCACCGGCGAGGCGCTGCTGCTCTCGGCCGGAGCTCCGGTGGCCCGGCTGGCCGCCCGCGGCCACGCCCTCGGCCTGGTCGGAGCCGAGTTCAGCGCCGGCATCCCCGGCACGCTAGGCGGCGCCACCGCCATGAACGCCGGCACGCGGCTGGGCGAGATGAAGCAGGTGCTCTCCCGCGTCGAGCTGGCCACCGCGGACGGGGATGGCTTCGTGGAGGCGTCCGCGCTGCGGCTCGCCTACCGCCACTGCGAGCTGCCCCGGGGAGCGGTGGTGACTCGCGTCGAGTGCCGGCTGCGCCCCGGCGACGTGGCCGCCAGCCGCGCCGTCATGGAGGCCGACGTGGCCCACCGGCGCGCCACCCAGCCGCTCACCCAGCCCAGCTTCGGCTCCACCTTCTGGAACCCGCCCGGCCGCTTCGCCGGCCAGCTCATCGAGGCGGCCGGCCTGAAGGGGCACCGCGAGGGCGGGGCCATGTTCTCCAGCCTCCACGCCAACTTCATCGTCAACCTGGGCACGGCCACGGCGCGTGACGTGCTGGCGCTGGTGGGGCTGGCCCGGGCCCGGGTCGAGGAGCGGTTCGGGGTGCGGCTCGAGACCGAGGTCCGGCCGCTCGGCCAGTTCGAGCCGGGCCAGGTCCGGCCGCTCGGCCAGATCGAACCGGGCCAGGTCCGGCCGCTCGGCCAGATCGAACCGGGCAAGGTATGAACGGGAGCGGCGCAGCGGGCGCGGGAGGAACCATGGGCCAGTGGACCGGGAAGAAGGTGGCGGTGCTGTATGGCGGTCGCTCCTCTGAGCGCGAGGTCTCGCTCAAGACCGGGGCGGCCTGCGCCGAGGCGCTGCGGTCGCGCGGTCACGACCTGACCCTCGTCGACGCCGGCCTCGACGTGGCCGAGCGGCTGCGGGCCGCCGGGGCGCAGGTGGCCTTCGTCGCCCTCCACGGCCGCTACGGCGAGGACGGCTCGATCCAGGGGCTGCTCGAGTCGCTCGGCATCCCCTACACCGGGTCGGGCGTGCTGGCCTCGGCGGTGGGCATGGACAAGGTGCTCTCCAAGCTGCTCTTCAAGGGGCTCGGCCTGGCGGTGGCCGATTACCGGGTCTTCCCACCCGAGCGGGCGGCCTCGGTCCACGCCAAGGACTTCCCCTTCGCCTTCCCGGTGGTGGTGAAGCCGGCCTGCGAGGGCTCCAGCGTCGGCGTCTCGCTGGTGAAGGACCCGACCCATCTGGCCGCCGCCTGCGTCGAGGCGGCCCGCTGGAAGGGGGACGTCATCGTCGAGAGGTACGTGAAGGGCAAGGAGGTGCAGGTGGCGGTGCTCGACGGAAAGGCCATGGGCGTCATCGAGGTGGTCCCGGCCAACGAGTTCTACGACTACGCCGCCAAGTACACGGCCGGCACCACCAAGTACTTCTACCCGGCGCGGATCCCGGAGGCCGACACCCACCGCCTGATGGAGGCGGCCGAGCTGGCCCACCGCGGCATCGGCTGCGCCGGCGTGACCCGGACCGACTTCATCCTCAGCCCCGACGGAACCTGCTTCATCCTCGAGGTCAACACGCTGCCGGGGATGACCGCCTCGTCGCTGGTGCCGAAGATCGCCGCCGGAAACGGCATCTCCTTCCCGGAACTCTGCGAACGGCTCCTCGATGGGGCCGCGCTGAAGTGCTGAGTGGCGGGCGGCGCAGCCGCTCGAGCAGGCTCGACCGACGAGGCCCTGGCGCGGGCGCTCGACGACGACACCTTCGCCGAGCTGCAGGCGGCCGAGGTGGATCGCCGGCTCCGGTTTCCAGACCCGTCCAAGCATGTCCGCCACTCGGCCTTCCTCGACGGCTTCTCGCTCCACGCGGCGGTGCGGATCCACGAGAACGACCGGTAGGGGTTGAAGCGGCTCTGCCGCCAAGCGGTGCGGCCCCCGACGTTCACGCTTCACCGGCTGTCCCAGGGTCCGGAAGGGAAGCTGCTCTACAAGAAACTTGCTGGCTGCGACGCTCCTGCAGCTCGGCAACGGGGAGAACCACCCTTGACCGACCGGCCACTTCGTAGTCGTTCACGGGGTTGATGTCTGCCGACCGCTCACCGAAATCACCCATCCCTGCGATCGCTTGCGCTGGGGGATCGACAAATGGGCGGCGGCGTGAACTACGCTAGGTGTGGCCCAGCGAGATCCCGCCGACGGTGCGCGCATCGCCGATCTCGAGGCGAAGCTGCCATGGGCGATCGAGCGGATCACGGTGCTGGAGGCGCAGGTCGCCCGGCTGACTGCGCAGTTGAACCAGAACTCGACCAACTCCTCGAAGCCGCCGTCCTCGGATCCGCCAGGGGTGTCGCGCCAGGCGAAGGCGCCATCGGGCAGGAAGCCCGGTGGACAGCCGGGGCACCAGCGCAACATGCGTGAGCTGGTGCCGGTCAAGCAGGTCGACGTGCCGAGGGAGCTGGTGTCGCTGGTGGCGATCTCCAAGATCGAGCAGCAGACCAGCGAGGCCCTCGCGGTGCCGGTGGAGGAAGCGCGGGAGTACGTGCGCCACCAGGACGTGGTAAACGCCGACGAGACCGGTTGGTACGAGGGCAAGTCCGATGGCAAGAAGGCACGGGCCTGGCTATCGCCAAGAGCCGGGGTGAGGACGTCGCCCGGGAGATGCTGGGCGATGGCTTCAAGGGGGTCCTGGGAGCGGACCGATGGAGCGCCTACAACTTCATGGACGCCTTGCGGCGGCAGATCTGCTGGAGCCATCTCCTGCGCGACTTCCAGGGCTTCGTGGATCGCGGCGAGAAGGGCGGCGCCATCGGCAAGGCGCTGCTCTTCCAGGCGAACCTGATGTTCACCTGGTGGCATCGAGTCCGCGACGGGACGCTCACCCACCGCACCTTTCAGCGCCGAATGGAGCCCGTGAAGGAGGAGATCCGCCGCCTCCTTCGCAGCGCACCGCTGCGCGCCGAGCCCAAGACGCGCGGCAAGGCGAGGGCGATCCTCAAGCTCAAGTGGGCCCTCTTCACCTTCGTGCGGGAGCCAGGAGTCGACCCGACCAACAACGTCGCGGAGCGCAGGGTGCGGCCGGCGGTCATCGCTCGCAAGCTGAGCTTCGGCACCGAGTCGCCGGCCGGGAGCCGCTGCTTCGAGCGCATGCTCACGGCCACCGCCACGCTCAGGCAGCAGGACCGCAACGTGCTCGACTACATCGTCGCCGCTCACCAGGCCCGCCTCGACGGTTGCTCGGCGCCCTCGCTCCTGCCAACCTGAACCGAAGGGCATGAACGGTTACCCGACGATTTCGACGTGCAGGGCGAGCATGTGCGGTTGTTGCTGTGGCCGTGGCGCGGCTCGCGCGCGATGGCGTGCTGTACTTCTCTAACAACTTCCGCCGCTTCCGCCTCGACGAAGCCGCGGTGGCCACGTTTGCCGAATGCACCGAGATCAGCGCGGCCACGATCCCACCGGATTGTGCGCGCAACGCCCGCAACCACCGCAGCTGGCGCCTGCGCCGGCCACGCGCTTGACGCATTGACATACGGAGCACACGACCTGCATGAAGCCCGTACGTAACCCCAGCGCCTGGACGTTCTTCTGGC
>JANPOM010000616.1:0-1324 GCA_031427995.1 Anaeromyxobacter sp.
CAGGTTCAACAAGCGGGCAATGGTGCGAGCGATCTGCGCCACTTCGAGGCTGTGGGCTCCTTGCGTGGCTGCCAGGCACACCGAACCGCATTCATGAGGGCGTGCTCCACGTCGTTTCGAGTGACTCCGCGCTCGTCCATCCGCTCGATGGCGTGCCGGACGTAGGAAACGCGTCCCGCCCGGGCGAGCCCGCGGATGTCGGCGAGGGCCTCGGCGGGGGTCACGAGGAGAACCTAGGCGCAACTTGAGCAAATGTCAACTCACGCTCCTCCGGGTAGCGGGCGCTCGGGTTCGTAGCCGGGGCCCCGCGCACAGTAGGCCCGCGCTATGGCGCTACGGGGCGGGGACTTACGATTATCGCCGCAGCCTGGCGCAGCCGTGTGCTGGCGAAGACGAACCACGCTCCGAAGAGTGCTCCGAAGAGCGCCGCCCAAGAAGGCACACCGGCGGACGCGTGTCTTGAGTTCATGATCATAAGAACGATGCCGAGCAACCATCCGCTCACGTTGTAGGCGACATAGGCGACTGGCGCCCATCGCGGAAGTCCGGCTTTGCCGCAGGAGAGGAGTGCCCAGATGGACACAAGCACCCAGGCAAGCTCGACGAGTGAAAAGATGCTGCTTAAGAGCGGGGAAGCCTGGAGGATGGCCCTCAAGCCGACTCGCTCAGTTACAACTGGCTCTCGCCTCGCGAGAAGCCCGCGGCCCCGAAGATCGGGGCCCCGCGTTTTCTGACGATCGTCTCCAGCCGATGTCGAGCCCCGGAATCTGCACCACCGGCGACCGGGCGCCCGTGCGCCGCCGCGCGGACGAGCCTCCGGGGACCGTGCCCGAGGTAGGCTTCCGGCAGGAGAATCGCTCGCTCTGGGCCCATTCTCGTCGTGCATCGTACTGGCCTATGACTGGCCATTCTCCGTCGCCATCTGCCTCTCGGCACTGCCTTCACGCCCCCGACAAGACGGGTAAGTACGCGAAATGACGGCACCTGTCGCTGAGCGCGGACAGCCAGCGACAGATGAAAGAGAACCCGGCTTACAGGTCGGCTCGCCGCGCCTGACCGGCCTCGCGGGCCACACCCGTGGGCTTTCATGCTGCATCGTGCTGCACCAACAAAAAAGCCCCCGAACATCGAGGGCTTGAGAGTGGAGGCGCCGGGAATCGAAACTTACTGTGGGTGAATACTCAACCGCGCGACGGGGCACGAGTTTCGGCGGAAATGCGTTCACTGGCTGTGGGTTGGGGTTCCTGGCGTCGTCCACGGTAGGCGACGCGAGTCGACGAGAAACGACCTGGGGATTGGAGACCTGATGGAGACGACTCAAGAC
>JANPOM010000617.1:0-2194 GCA_031427995.1 Anaeromyxobacter sp.
GTCGAGGACGCGGACGCCGCCCTCCGCCGTCACCACCAGCGGCTCGCGGTCCGACCCGGCCCGGAGCGCGGCCAGCGCCGACGGCGTCCCGGCCCGCAGGCTGGTGACCACCACCCTGGCGCCGCGCTGGATGAAGCAGTAGGAGACGCGGCCGGGGGCGTCGGCGGCGGCGCTGGCAACCAGGTCCTGCAGCGTCACCAAGTCGTTCACCAGCATCGGGTCGGCCGCCTGCTGGGCCACCAGCCTCGCCAGGCGCCGACCCAGCACCTCCTGCTCGTCGGCCATGGCTGACGTGGAGATGCGGTTGCCGATGGCCAGGTGGACGGCGTGCATGGCCACCACGCCGAGCGCGGCCAGCAGCGCCAGCTTCACCCAGAGCCGGAGGCCCCGGCCTCGGGCCGCCGCCCCTCCGCTCACCTGCGCCCCTCGACCACCAGCGCCGCGCTGTCGTACAGCCCGGGCCGGGGCCTGGCGAAGCGGTCCACCCCGATGGCCTGCAGCGCCCTCCGCCCCTCGTTGTCCTGGTCCAGATCGAGCAGGACCTGGCGCAGCCGGGCCCGGGTGGCGGGGGCCAGGTGCGGCGAGGCCACCACCGGCATGGCCCCGAAGGGCGGCGACCGGTGGATGACGCGAACCTGGCGCGCCAGGGCGGGGTCCGCCTGCATCAGGCGGCCGAAGACCACGCTGTGGACGGCCGCGCCGTCCACCAGCCCCTGGATCACGGCGGCCACCGAGCGGTCATGGCTCTTGGTGTAGATGGTGCTGGCGAAGAAGCGGTCCGGGTCGAGCCCCTGGTCGGCCACCAGCCGGCGGGCCCAGGCGCGACCCGAGAAGGAGAGCTCGTCGGTGTAGGCGAAGCGCTTGCCGGCCAGGTCGGTGACGTCCCGGTACGGGCTGGCGGCGGCCACCACCACCAGGGAGCGGTAGGTCTGCTCGCCCTTGACCACCGGCACGGCCAGCACCTCCACCTGGCCCAGCCCTCGCCGCCGCAGGTCGAGGTAGCCGCCGGTGCAGACCAGGGCGGCGTCGAGCGCGCCGCTGGCGAGCAGGTCGTTCACCTCGCGGTAGGTGCGGCGCTGGACGAACTCGACCGGCACGCCGAGCTTTTGGCCCATGCGCTGGAAGAGGCGGGAGTAGTCCGAGTAGGTGTCGCGCGGCGACTCGACCGCGGCCACCGAGAAGCGGAGCGCCCGGGACGGTCCTGGCTGGGTGACGACGTCGGCCGGGGTCGGCGGTGGCGCGAGGCTCACCTCGACCTCGCGGAAGCGCGGCCGGTCGCAGGCCAGGCCGAGGACGGCGGCGAGGATGAACCCAGAGAGGCGAGAGGCAGCCATTGGTGGAAGGGTGGCGCGGTACCGCGTTAGCGGCCCGTTTCCACCCTCCTCCTTTCAAACCGTGCGTGCGGATTTCCCGCACACGGCTTCACGATGGTTTTCACTGCCCTGCTTGCACGCCGGCCGTTCCGCACCCACCCTGCTGCACCTTGGGGCGTCACCCCCAAGGCACATCCAGCAGTTTGAGAAGGGTACCGCCAGCGCTCGGCAAGTGCACATAGCTGCTTCAAGTGGCGTGGCGCTTTGACGTCGGCCAGTGGGCCGCCGGGGTGGTTGGACCGAGCGGTCTCGGTCATGCCCTCACGCCTTCCTCTGTCCACAGCGCAACCAAAGCAGGGGCCCTTCCCTCCCGCGGCGTTCTTCGTCACCGCGATCACCGGTACTACGGCCCCCTCGGACTCCCGCTGCGCTCCGCCCGATTTCACCTTCGGCTTATACGGACGGCCTTGCCGCGACGACGCCTGCGCAGACGGGTCTCTCGTGTTCCGTACCGCTCCTTCAGCGCGTGCTGCTCCCCGTACCCCGCCGAGACCTCCCGCCCAACCGGATTCACGGGCTGGAGACATGGCCTTCGCCGCGACATGCTCGGCTCGGCTCTCGGATTGTTTATCTGACGAGGCGGCAGGCTTCACTTGATGTTGCGGCCCGCGCTGTTGCTCCCCTCCCACGGCTTCCGCCGCTGAGGGCTTCTGACACCGCGCTTCACCAGTCGGCCTCTCGGCCTCAAGTGGCGGTCTGCTACCGGGCTCTCCGGCGATTACCCGGACGGGACTCTCACCCGCTGGAGTTGCACAGCATGGCTCCGCCTCGCAGGCCGCTTGCGCGACTTCCTCGGCTTTGCCGTCACGACGCACCATGGC
>JANPOM010000618.1:0-1279 GCA_031427995.1 Anaeromyxobacter sp.
CGGAGAGCGACGGATGAAGCCGCGCAGCTACGGCTCCGCAGCGGCGTTCAAGGCCGCGCTCGACCAGCGACTCCGGCAGGTGGCTGGCGCCGGCGCCGACATCACGCGCCGCCGCCAGTTGCTGGTGTTCGACCGGTACCTGGCGCGACTCGGGGCTGTGCTGGGAGAGGCGGCGACGCTCAAGGGCGGCCTCGTGCTCGAGGTTCGACTGGAGCGGGCGCGGACCACGCGCGACATCGACCTGCGCCTGGCAGGGTCGGCGGACGGCCTTCTTGGGCGCCTTCAGGAGGCGGGGCGGCTCGACCTGGGCGACTTCATGATGTTCGAGCTCCGGGCCCACGCACGCCACCCAGACATCGCCGGGCCGGGCGTCCAGTACGAGGGCCAGCGGTTCCGCGCGGAGTGCCGGCTGGCTGGCGTGCTCTACGGCCAGGCCTTCGGAGTCGACGTGGCCTTCGGCGATCCGATGCTGGGCGAGCCCGAGGTGGTGCGAGGTGACGACCTCCTGGCCTTCGCCGGCATCGAGCCCGCCGTCATGCGGCTCTACCCGGTTGAGACCCACGTCGCTGAGAAGCTGCACGCCTACACGCTGCCAAGGCCGACGCCATCGACCCGCGTGAAGGACTTGCCCGACCTCGCACTGCTGGGCCAGGTGGGAGAGCGGGACGCGGCCCGGATGCGCGCGGCGATCCAGCAGACCTTCTCGTACCGCAAGACCCACGCCGCGCCAGCGCGGCTGCCGGGCCCTCCGGCGGCATGGGAAAGGCCGTACGCCGAGATGGCCAAGGAGGATGCGCGCCACCCGGCTGCACGACATGGTCGCCCAGCGCGGCTATGCCGGCGCCGTCCGAACCTTGCGCGGCTCAAGCTGCGGAAGAGGCGCCACTACGACTCCCGGCGCACCTTCATCACCCTAGGCCTCTCCGGCGGTGCCTCGAAGGACGTGCTCAAGAAGATCACCCACCCACGGCCAGCTGACGCGTTCGATCTCTACGTCAGCATCCCCTGGGACGTGCGCTGCGAAGCGGTCTCGAAGCTGCGAATTGACCTGAAAGAAGGCACGGTTATCACCATGCCCCGGCTGGTGGCGAACGGGGGCACTGGAGACGTGGCGGAGACGGTGGTGGTGGCTCGCACCAACAGTGACTAGGCAAAGAAAAACCCCCGTAACTCTCGCGAGCTACGGGGGCTTCTTGGAGCGGGGTGTGCGGGGCTCGAAGTGACCATTAGTGAATAATCTATTCTGGCGACGACATGCTGCAATCTCCGGAAACACTGT